>NZ_CP110679.1:1535416-1842500 GCF_026167525.1 Sphingomonas sp. M1-B02
CGCCCGCCGCTGCCGTCGAAAGCAGCAGGGCCAGGGCAGTACGCCTGAGGGCAGCGATCATTGTCTCTCTCCTGGTCGTTTCATTTTTATACGCCCGTCATCCGATCGGCACCATCGCCCAGCTTCTGGATAACGATGCGGCGATCGCCGCGGTAGGGACCCTGGCCCTTCTCGCCTTCGCGGCGATGATAGGCAATGCACCAACGGCCGGTCCTGAGCTTCTTGAAAAGGCGATACTGCCCGGGCACCTTGAACCACGCATCGCCCCGGAGGATCGGCCCGCGAGACTGCGGTGCCTGAGATCGCATGACGACCTGGCAAGCAGGGCGTCCCCGCGCCTCAGGGCTCCAGGTCCGGCGTTCCGGTTCATGCCAGCGCGATCGGCCAGCCTTCTTTGTCCCATGCCAATTCGGCCAGTCGCAGCGTCGGGCGCGCCGCATTGGCCACGTCATAGGCGTGGTAGACGATGAGATCGCGGGTGCGGTCGCGGTAGAGCCCGCAATGTCCAGGTCCGCGCCAATTGGTCGATCCCCAGGGAGTTTCGGCGAGGACGACGGTGCCGTGGCCGTCCAGAATCGGCTCGCCCTCCTTGCTCAGATAGGGGCCGGTGATCGAGCGGGCGCGGCCGACTGCGACATAATAATTGCTCTTCTCCTTGCGGCAGCAATAATCGTAGCTGACGAAGAGATAGTAATAGCCGTCGCGCGGAAAGAGGAAGGCGCCCTCGACCGGCTCGTCGCCGCCGGGCGCGGCGGGTGGTCGATAGGCGATCGGATGGATCGGCGCGCCCGCCTTGGGTTTGCCGCTCTTCTTGTCCAGCGCGACCAGCTTGAGGCCGCTCCAATAGCTGCCGAACGCCAGCCAGTGGTCGCCCGCGAAATCCACGACGAAATTGGCGTCGATCACGTTGTAAGTGCCTCCGGCGAAGGACTCGACGACCAGGCCATGATCGGTCCAGCCATAGCGCGCGCTCCCGCGATCGAGCGTCGGGCTGGTCGCGAAGCCCGTGACCGAGCGCATCGAACCCGCGGTGGATACCGAATAATAGAGCCGGAACAGCCCATCGACGAACTGGATGTCGGGCGCCCAGATCGCGCGCGCGTCGGGTATCGCCTTCGCGGCCCAATCGGGCACCGAATCGAAGGGCGAGCCATTGTCGCGCCAGCTATGAAGGTCGTTCGAGATCCGCCAGCTCAGTCCAGCCTTGCCGGTCCAGCCGCCCGATCCGAAGACGTGATAGATATCACCGTCACGGATCATCACCGGATCATGCAGCCCGTCGAGATAGCCCGAAAGCTGGGCGTTGAGCGTGGCAGGCTCCCCGAGCACGGGACGGGCAAGCGCCGCGCCGGCGCCCGCCACGCCGATCGAAAGCAGCCCGCGCCGGCTCAAGCTGGTCAACGAACCCGACATGCTCGCGCGACATGTTCGAGGAGGTCGACCGGTCTGTTTGCCCGCGCGTCCGGCCCACCCGCGACCGACGGCGCGGGGAACAGGAGCGTCAGGCTGAGCGCAGCGAGGGAAATACTGAGCAACATCGATCTCCCTCCCCGCCGCGGTCAGAAGCGGAACCGCACGCCCAGCGAGTAAGTGCGCTCGAGATAGATCGTTTGGCGCTCGAACGCCTCCCCCGTATCGTTGAACTGGCGATAGCGCTGGAGCGGATTGCCGAGCACGTTCACGATATCGAAAGCGAGCGTGACGTTGGGCAACGGCGTGAGCGTGGTCGAGAAATCGAGTTGCCCGCGGCCGCGCTCGGTGATGCCGCGAATGCGCGGGTCGTTCTGGCCCGCGACGGTGTAGCTGGGGCCGACGTCGAACGCTTCTTCGGTATAGTTGACTACGAAGTCCGACCGATAATTATAGGCAAGGCGCGCCGAGAAGAAGGGCCGTTCGTACAGCGCGACCAGATTATAGGTCCATTTCGACACGCCGTTGAACGGCACCTGCTCGTTGTCGAGCAGCGTGTTGAAGCGCGGCGAGAGATCGCCCTTCGAGTCGATATAGGTCCCGTTCGCCTGCACGCCGAAACCCTTTGCCCAATCGGGCAGCCCCTCGAAATCGAGAAAGGTGGTGAAGGAGATTTCGGCGCCCTGGAAGCGCGTGCGGCCCGAGTTGAGCGGCTGGTCGATCCGCAGTGCGTTATAAATCGGGTCGGGCACGTTCCTGAAGTCGTTGAAGATGAACCCCGTGGCATCGCGCCGGAAGATCGCGCCGGTCAGCGAGCCGCTGCGCGAGAAATACCATTCCAGGCTCGCATCGTAATTTTGCGACGTCAGCGGCGTCAGGTCCGGGTTGCCGCCATTGGCAGTGCGGTAATTGGTCGTCGTGGTGCCGTCGGTCAGCGTGATCGGGCTCTGGTTGCCCGCCGGCTGGTTTATGGTGAGCGCCGGCCGGAGCGAGAAGAAGCCCGGGCGCGTGCGCGTTTCGGTATAGGCCAGGCGAAGCTGCACTTCCGGCGAGAAGGCAAGCCGCGCGCTGACATTGGGGAGATAGTCCCAATATTCATTGTCCTGCGTAGTCGGCGCGATGCTGCCGTCGGGCTGGCGCAGGAAGCCGCTGATCTCGGTCTGGGTCCGAACCGCACGCAGACCGACAAGCCCGTCGAGCGTCATGTCGCCGATATCCACGCCATATTTCAGCTGACCATAGACGGCGAGCGCCTTTTCGTTGCCGTTGAAGGCTTCGGTCGGGTTGTCGGCCGGAAGCGACGCCGGCTGTCCGAAGAACTGCCGCAGCGCCGGCAGATTCTCGCGGATGCTTTCCTGCGGAATGAAGGTGTAGGTGCGCACCGGCTGCGAACTCGTATTCTTGAAGCCGGGCAATCCGGTGGAGAAACTCACCGGCAACCGCGAGAGCGGAAGCTGCGCACCGAGATTGTTGACGTAGGAATCGCCGAACGTCCGCCCCGCGTCGCGATCGTTGTAGCGAACGCCGAATTGAAGTCGCTTCAGGAACCCTTCGGCGAAATCATAGGAAAGGTCGGCGCGCGCCTGCATGTCCTTGCCGCTGACCTGCAAATATTGCTGGTAGAGCCCGCGGCTCAGGAAATTGGCCGGGTTGGTCGCATCGAAGTTGAGGAAATTGAACGACGCACCGCCGTCTTCGGCAGCGTTAAACGAAACGTTGCGCACTGGCGAACTGGCGAATGCATAGTCGATGTTGACCAGATCGAAGGTGTATTTGCTGTCGGTGAACGCGACGTCACCCGAGATCTGCAGACCTCCGCGCTTCCAGACGGCACCGCCGCCCACCTGATAGGTGTCGGTCTTGCCCTTGGCTGCACCGTAATAGCCGTCGGGAGCGGCTGCGTTGCTCACGGTGGCGCTCTCTGCGAGGTTGGCGTTGCCTGGACGGGTCACCAGATTGCTCAGCCGAATGTCCCCGAAGATCGGCACGAACAGCCAACGGTTGGTATCTTCGCCGCGATAGCCCTGGAACAGGCCGTCGACATAAATTTCGAGCTCGGGTGTCGGCTTCCACTGGAACGCCGCGTTCACCGAGGGGCGGAAGCGATCGCCATATCCCAGGAACATGCCTTGGGCGTCGGGGAAGCGGACGCCGCCGGTGGTGCCGGGCGCGCTCGTCGGGCTCGTGGTTCCGATCACCAGCGATTGTTCGCGCGTCGAATCGAGGAAGTTGATGCCGACATAGGATGCGTTCACCAGCAGGCCCATCTCGCCGATGCCGGTGTCCCAGCGATCGCTGACCAGCAGATTGCCGTTCCACGACAATTTGCCTGACTGCTCCCAGTTCACGCCGTTGAGCGAGCCGGAAATCTCGAAGCCGTCGAAATCGAACGGCCGGCGCCCCCGCACGTTGACCTGGCCGCCGATGCCGCCCTCGATCAGATTGGCCGTGCCGGACTTATAGACTTCGAGCGCCGCGACGGTGCCCGCCGGAAAATCCTGGATCTGGACGAAGCGGCCCTCGGCCGTGAATATCTCGCGGCCGTTATAGGTCGTGCTGATGTCGGGCAGACCACGGACCGTGACGCCCGCAGACTCGCCGCCGCCGCGATTGACCTGCACGCCCGAGACGCGTGCGAGCGCGGAGGACGCGAAGGTGTCGGGAAGCTTGCCGATATCCTCGGCGACGATCGCGTCGACGATCCCATCGGAGTTCCGCTTGACCGCCTGCGCCGATTCGAGGCTGCGGCGAAGCCCGGTGACGACGATCGCTTCGTCTTCGGTGGGGCTTTCCTGAACCGATGGCTGCGGTGCTGCGGGGTTCGCATTCTGGTCCGACGCGGTGGTCGGCTTGGGCAGATCCTGCCCTTCGCCACCCGAAACCGGCGCCGCCTGCGCGGCAAGCGGGGCCATGCCGGCCAGCGCCAAGGTCGCGACAGATGCGTACAGAAGTGCCTTCGCCTTCATTTTCCCTCTCCCTGTTATTGCGCGCATCGTCTCGTGCGGCTGCATATTCGATAAAAGGATCCCGACATTCAGGCAAGGTACTTGTCAGACATATGAGACTTAGGAGTATCCCACCCGCTGTCCCATATAATGTTATCGAGGCCCCCCCGAGATCGCTGCCGTTACGGCATTGCGAGCATATTGGCTGCACCGTATCGATACGGAGACAGGTTCTCGCCGTGATGCCTCGGATCGGAGATGGCGGCAGATGCTGAGGGGTCAGTGGCCCGCCCCGCAATCACGCGCGGATATGCGCCCGCCGCGGAAGCCCGGGCGGTCCATCGAAAACATACAGCGCCAAAATGCTACGCTTTGGGAGATATCTTCCAATAGGTCGCGTAGCGCTGATGCGCGATCTGGTGGTACGGGATCAGCCGCACCGGCGCCCCTTCGGCCGAAGCGATCATGAATTCCAGCGGCCGTCCCGAAGGCAGTATCGATCCGGCAAGCCTCGCAGGATCGCCGGCAAGCGTCGGCGCATCGAACGCGCTATCGTTGTAGCTGCCATAGTTGCGCTCGTTGACGACGATGTCGGCACCGGGCGCCAACCCCTCGCGCCCCAGATCGGCGGCGAGCACCAGCGGCCCATAGGTGAAGGCGACGATGTCCGCTGCGGCCGGCGCATGGTCGGTCGCGACTTCCATTGTCAGCCGCAACTCGACCTGGTCGCCGCTACGCCAGGTACGGGCAAGCGCGATATAGCTGCCGGCATCGTTCGATCGCGCGGCTTCGGCGCCGTTGACGAGCACCGTCGCGTTTCGGCTCCAGCGCGGATGCCGCAGCTTGAGCGTCAGTTTGGTCGGGCGCCCCAGCGTCCAGCGCAGCGTCGTCGTGGGCGCATCGGGGAAGCGGGTCGTCTGGGTGAGCAGCGCCCCTTTGGCCCTCCATGCGACCGACGAGGGCAGGAACAGGTTCACATAGAGCGCGGTCTCGTCGTGGAAGTAGATCGAGTCGCGATACTTTACGTGGTTCTCCATGCCCGTTCCGGTGCAGCACCAGAAGGAATCCTCGGGCGTATGGTAGAGCTTCATGTAACCCGGGCGTGCGCCCTGGAAGTAGGTCGTCATTCCCGAATCCGGATCCTGCGAGGCCAGGATGCCGTTGTAGAGCGTGCGCTCGTAATAATCGGCATATTCGGCGCGCGGATCGTCCAGGAACAGCGCGCGCGCCAGCTTGAGCATATTGTGCTGGCAGCAGGTTTCCGACGCTTTGGGCGAGAAGACGTGGTCCGCGAAGTCCGCCATCGGAAAGAAATGCTCGCCGTCGCCATGCCCGCCGGTCGCGAAGGAGCGCGTAAGAGCGACCGTGCGCCAGAAGAATCCGGCGGCATCGCGATATTTGGTCTCGCCTGTCGCTTCGTAGACCCGCAGAAAGCCGACCACCTTCGGGACCTGGGTGTTGGCGTGCAGCCCGTCGAGCCGATCCTGCCGTTTCGCCAGGGGATCGAGGATCGCTTTGTGCGAAAAGCGCTCGGCAAGGGCGCGATAATCGGCATTGCCGGTCATCAGATAGAGGTCGGCATAGATCTCGTTCATGCCGCCATGTTCGGTAGCCAGCATCGCCTCGAACGCGGCGTCGGACAGCGGCCGGGTGGCGACGACGCCCCAGTCCGCCAGTCGCAGCAGCACCGCGCGTGCGGCCGCGCAGTCGGCCAGCAGCGCCGCGTCGCGCAGGCCTGCATAGACCTTGTGCAGCGTATACCAGGGCACCCCGGTAATCGCTTCCCCCCGCAGATGCGCCGCGATCAGTGCCGGCCCCTCGGGAAAGGCGCAGACCAGCCCGCTGCCCGCCGCCGCCTGGCACGCCGCGAGCTCTTTCGCAATATAGTCGACGCGCTGCTTGAAGCGCTTGTCCAGGGTTGAGCGATAGGCGAGCGCGGCCCCCGAGAGATAGTGGCCAAGTGTGTGGCCATGACAATGGATGTCCGCCCACATCGCCTCCGATTCCCAGCCACCATAGATGGGCGCCTTGGGCTCCAGGCCGGCATTCTTGCGGAAATTGTGGAGCATGCGGTCGGGCTGCAGGCTAAGCAGATAAGCCTCGGTCATCCGCTGCGCGTGGAGGAAGGGCCCCTCCCCCAGCGTCACGTCGGCCATGTCGAAGGGCTGCGCCTTGGCGACGGCCTCCACCGGCAACCCTTGCCCAGGAAGGGAGAAAGCGTGCGCCGGCATCGCATTCCCGACTCCCGCCACGAGCGCGCCGGTGCCGGCACCCGCAAGAAACCGCCGGCGTGGGTATCGGGCAGGTGAGGTCTGGCGCATCGAGATCATTCACCTTGGCTGGACTGTCGCTTCGAGCAGTAAAGCACCTTTGCAACGCCAGTCGTCAATCGGGCGGCCGTGGGTTCTTTCGGTTCGGCTTCAGCGCTCCGAAACGCATTGATGGGCAGCAAGCCGACGACGACATATGCGATAACCAGTCGGGTCGAATTGCAATCCAGAAATGGAACCTGCGGAGATCACGCGGTTTGCTAGTGCCGTTCTGCACACAGTCATACCGACTAACATATTGTAAACAAAGGCGAATTCCTTTGGCGTCCCATAGTCACCTCTCTGTGGACTTTCCTGCCGGGGGGCGATGACGAGAAGAGATGCGGTGCGATCAAACGATCAGAATAATCCCTCGCCTGCAAACCTTGCCGACCAGGGGGCCACGGAGGCCGCGATGCGGTTTGCAGGCGACGGCAATAACGGCGCGTTGATCCGCGCGCACGATTGGGCAAAGACGCCGCTTGGCGCCTTCACCGCCTAGCCCGCAGCACTACGCATGCTGGCCGAGGGGATGCTGGGCTCAGCCAGCCCATGTTCATCAGTTGGGGGCACGAGCGCACCTTGTTGCACAATGACGTTTATGGCGAAATCCTGGCGTCGAAGCACCCGAAAGCGATGGGGCGCGACTTTTTCGAGGTTTGGTACGAACTCCACGACGACCTGCGCCCGATCGTCGAGCGAGCCTATGGGGGCCAGCCCACCGAGATGGACGACATCGAGCTTTGGATGGAGCGCAAGGGCTTCCGCGGAGAGGCGCACTTCTCCTTCTCCTACACGCCGGTGCGGGGAGATGGTCGAGCCATAGCTGGAGCGCCTTTTTCGGACTGATGCTTGCGGTTACAGATACGCGCCTCCGATTCGCGTGCCAGCTCACGACAGATCGACCCAGTCTGGCATAGCGGGAGGATTCTGCCGTCTATCCTTGCCGCCGCTCACCCCCAATGACCCTTCGGCAGAAGCTTCGGGCGCTGCCGGCAGTCGTTGCGACCCGTGCTACCCCGCAGCGCCTCCTCGACCGCGGCGATGGCCTTGGGTCGCTCGTCGCCCTGCCAGAGCTCGGGCCAGTGGCCCCGGCGATCGCGTCGAAGTCATCGACTTCCATGACGCACATCCCGCAGACACCGCGACCAAGATCAAGCTCCTCACGGGCAATGCCGTGAAATCGTTGCGGGCGACCGGCGAAAAGTCGGTCCGCGCGCGCCCGGCGTCCGCCCAGGCCGAGGCCGAGGCCGGCAGCATAAAGCTGCTGCGCGGGCCGTGGAGCGACGCGTTTCTCGACGAGGTCTGTACCTTCCCCGCGGCGACGAACGACGACCAGGTGGATGCGTTCGCTGATGCGCTGAATGAGCTCGCGCTGGGCAAGGCTGGATATGACATCGATGCGCTGATCTGATCGAGATGCAATGTAACTGCGGGCGTCACTTCCGTGAGCGCCCGCAGCCCTTCGTCCGTCGGTACGGACAAGGGAATAAACGCACCGGCGGCTCGGGGAAGACCGAAGCCGGCGAGGGCTCCAGTCGCTATAAAATATGGGCGCTGCGGTCGATACTTCAATGGATATGAAGAAATCTAGTTAAGCGGGTTGATGGTCGCCGTAGAGGTCAAAACGAAAACCGTCGTCCCGGTCTACAGGGACGACGGTATTCTGCTTAGCCTAGAGGATGCTTTCAAGCTTATGCGATGGCGACATTTGTGGTGAGCTTGGACTTGCGGCGCCGCATCGAAGTGCCGATCGCGCCAAAACCGATCAACATCATCGCCCAGGTGGCGGGCTCGGGTACCGCGCTGACAGCGGCAGTTTTCTCGAAGTTGACCGTGTCGGTGCCAAGGTTCGTAGTGAACTGAGCGTTGTCGACAAAGCCGGTGAAGCCAGCGCCGAAGGCGCTACCCGCACCAAAGCTAAGCCCCACGACCCTGGCATCGGTGGAGAAGTACTGCGCCCAGCTCGACAGCTGCATATTCAGCTGATTGCCGTTAAGTGCAAGAACACCGGCGCCGGCTCCATTCGGGAAAAGTACGCCGAACCCCGTAGTGTCGGCCTGGCTGTTGTTCTCAAAGGTGCTGAGCACTGCCCCGCCCGGCGCACGAAGGTTTGCGTACCATACATCGCCTGCGCCAGCATTGTTCCAGACATCAAGCGGCGGCTGCACCCCGCTGGCGCCGCCATTGTACACATGTTCCCAGATCAGTTCGGTCCGGGCCCCGCCCGTGTCAGCAACGATCACCCGTGCGACTGGCGCTGCGTGAAGCTGCGAACCAGTAGTCTGATCGACGTTCCAGTTGAACGTAAACGAGCTGAGATCGCTCAGCTTGATGCTGGGCGAGGCAGTCGTGCCATAGAGGTCACCAATCACGTAGCGGCTGCGGTCGCCGTGGATCTCAAGGGAACCAGTATCTCCTGCCACAGCGTTCGGGCGCACAGACGTCACCGCGGCAGAGCCACCGCCAGTGTTCTCTCCGACCGGAGTACCAGCCGTGAAGTTCACGCCGCCGACGAAAACGTTCTGCGAAGTGCTGGTTACGGTCTGATTAGATTGCGCCAGTACGGCAGGTGTAGTCATGACCGCGGCAGCAGCGCCGAGAGCGTACATGATCGTGGTAGAAGCCTTCACGTGCAGTTCCCCCTTTTACAACGATCCGCCCGGACCAGGCGCTTTTATGTTCGTTGCCAATTCAGTTCAGCCGCGAGACTCACAGCGGATGAGGTCCCGTACGCCGGATTAACACTCTGTTCATCTAAAAAAGAGAGTTTAGGAGCCGCGATTCGCAATTGTCCCGAGTTGGGGCATTCGTGCGACGAATTGAGGTATGTTGCACGTTGTGGGTTCGGACACGCCGTTCCCAGCTCTTTCGGACCTGAGGGCGGTAACCCCCTCACACCCCCCGGCCTACCCCTCCCCCATGGCCGGTTCGCTAACTCTAGACAGCCGCGGCGCGCCAAAGGCATCCGCACCGGCATGCTCCCCGATGCGCACGTCCGATAGCCTCGGCGCTGCAATCCTCGCCGCCAGTGCCTTTCGCCAAAGTCCAATCGGCGGGTTCATCAATGCGATGTTCGGCCGGCAGCTCGCGCTCGTCGCGTACCAATTCAGCGGCCTGAGGCGCAAAGCCACCATCTGCGCGGACGATTGCGTCAGGGAATGGCGGGATTGGCAGGCCGACGAGCAGCAGATCACCGCACTTGACGCCGAGGAGAAGCAGCTCGGGCTCGTGGCGAAGGTACGCCAGGCCGAAATCCTGCATGGCATCGGCGGTGGTGCATTAATCCTTGCGCTGCCCGGCGATCCCGAGGCCCCGGCACCGGCCACGATCACCAAAGGCGCACTGGCCGCCGTCAATGTGGTCTATCGAACGCAATTGACGCTCCTCGACGTGGCGAAAGAGATCACCAATCCGAACTTCGGCCTGCCCGCCTTCTACGTATTCGGCGACAAGCAGACCAAGATCCACCCCAGCCGCGTCATCGCTTTCCGGGGCGACCCGATTGCCGCCGGCGCCATCGCAATTAGCGACGAGGATGCATTTGGGGCGACTGTCGCCTCGAACAAATCTTCCGTGAAGGCCAGCGCACCGACGATACCAAGGCCTGGTTCTCCGAGCTGGTGAAGAAGGCCCAGCGGCTCCGCATCGGCATTACGAACATCATCAATTACACCACGACCGCCGACGGACAGGCGAAGCTCAATGCGCGCATCTCGACGATCGCGACGGGCGAGAGCATGCTCAACGCCTCCGTCTATGGTGCCGCCGCAGAGAAGGACCGCGCCGGCTAGACGATCAGCGATTTTCGGGTCAACTGGGCCGGAGTCCCCGCGATCATGGATGCGTTCGACGGAGTAAACGCTTCGGACTGGCCGCCGAACCCGAGGACACCGATCCCAGCAAACTGACGGAAGAAGGTGATCCCGTTCTACGGGGTTCGGGGGGCGGTGGAAGCGCTCCCCGTCGTCTTGCTGGGAATGACGCGCGCTTCAACGATGCCACCCCCGCACGCTCTACGTCCAGCGCAAGCTTCTAAACGCCGCCGAATTCATCGCCTGGGCAAACGCGCAAGGGTTCGAGGCTACCACGCCGGCTGATGATATCCACATAACCGTCTGCTACAGCCGCCAGCGCGTCGACTGGATGAAGATGGGAGCGCCGTGGGAGGGGAACGACAAGGGCGAGTTGATTGTCCCTGCCGGTGGTGCGCGCATCGTCGAGCCGCTCGGCGAGAAAGGCGCGATCGTGCTGCTGTTCAATTCCTCGCGCCTGTCCTAGCGTCACGAGGAGATGATCCGTAACGCTGCGAGCCACGACTTCGACGAGTATCAGCCGCATGTGACGATCACCGATCGGCGCCCGAGGGTCTGGACCTGTCTAAGGTCGAGCCTTTCCATGGCGCGCCGCGGCTCGGGCCGGAGATTTTCGAAGAGGTAAAGGTGTGAGCATGGCCCTCACCATCGCCCCCCGCCCCCCCGCCCCCGCAATCACCACGCCCGCCTCGCGTCGCGAGGCGTCGCGCCGCTCAACACCTCCGCCGAGGACATGTTCACGCGCCAGAATCCAGGGCGCTGATGCGCTACGATCTTCGCGCCCTCTTCCGCCGCACCCGCAACCCGCGCCGCCGCCAGATCGTGCTGCGGGACATCGCCCCGCCCGCCGTCATGGCCACGAACCTTTACCAGGCCGCCTATGCCCCGGTGTTCGCGCCATGGGAGCGCGCCGCGTTGGACATCATTGAGGTCTATAGCTTCACGATCATGCATATGGTAAACAGTCCTCGGGCGGCGGCCCCCCCATCAAGGCCGTCGTCCAACTCTAAGATCGGCGTGATCCCCAAGCCCTATGATCCCGCCACGCTGATGGAAGCGCTTGGCGAGATCGGCGTGATCCCCAAGCCCTATGATCCCGCCACGCTGATGGAAGCGCTTGGCAAGATAGGAGTGCGCCATCGATCGGGCGGAAACGGATGAGCGTCGCTCTGACCCGACGGAATCGGCCTCACCATGCTCGTGCACGCAGATTATTCCCAGCCTCTGGCAGCGACCCCACTTTCAAGCGGTTCGGCGTCGTGCTGCGCCGCGATCTCGGCCCGTCTCGTCAGAACCTGCGAAAGCACTTCTGCAGCGAACAATCCACCTTGCAATGGCTTCCCATAACGGCAATGCAGGCCCGCATGTCGTTTACCGAACCCGCCCGGGCGCTTCTCAGCGCAGAGCTCGCGCGCGTTGCCCAAGGGGACAAGGCGGCGTTGCGCACGGTCTATGATCTGACCTCCGCCAAGCTTTTCGGCATCTGCCTGCACTTCCTGCCCGATCGCGCGCTTGCCGAGGACGTGGTGCAGGAGGTTTATCTGAAGGTCTGGCAGAATGCCGCCGCCTTCGATCCGCAGAAAGCGAGCCCGATCACTTGGCTCTGCATGATCGCGCGGAATCGGGCGATCGACTGGCAGCGCGCGTCGGGACGCTATGAGGCGGCGGTGCGCGCGGCGGGCGATGTAATGCCCGCCGAAGCGGGAGAGCTCGGATCGGACGTGGAGGAGCGCCACCGGCTGCTCCACCAATGCCTGAACAGCCTGGAGAGCGAACCCCGGTCGTCGATCAGTTCGGCCTTCATGGAGGGCTTTACCTATTCCGAGCTCGCGACGCGGGCGAGCGTGCCGCTGGGCACGATGAAGAGCTGGGTCCGCCGCGGGCTTGCCCAGCTGAGAAAGTGCATCGAAGATGCCTGACGAAGCGCTTTCCGCCGACGAACTCGATCTGCTCGCCGCCGAGCTCGCGCTCGGCGTGCTGGAGGGTGAAGAGCGCGTGCGTGCGCTGCGCCTCCAGCTCTCGGACCGTAGCTTCCGGGTCGCCGTGGCTGCCTGGCAGGATCGCCTCGTGCCGATGCTTGCCCACCTGCCCGACGCGGAGCCGGGGCCGGCGCTCTGGACGCGCATCGAATCCCAGATCGAGGATCGGGCGCCCGACGGAATCGTGCGCAGGCTGCGCGCGTGGCGGACCGGCGCGCTTTCCGCCTCCGCCGTGGCCGCAGCCTTGGCACTTGCGCTCTTGTTCGCGCCGCCGGACGCGCCGCAGCCCGTCCCACCGCGACCCGCGGCGCAGCCCGTGGCAGTCGCCCAATTGCTCGACAAATCGGGCCAGGCACTGCTGGTCGTGCGAGTGAATGTGGCAACGGGCAACCTGCGCGTCCGCTCACTCGACCTTCCGGACGGCGCGGGCGAGCCCGAGCTGTGGGTCATCCCTGCCGGCGGCGTGCCGCATTCGCTGGGCTTGATCGGTCGCAATGGAACCAGCGACATCGCCGCGGACGCGCGGACCCGCGACTATCTGCGCCCGGGATCGGTGATCGCAGTCACGTACGAGCCGGCGGATGGCGCACCGCACAGCGCCCCGACGGGAGACATATTGGGCACGGCGCCGCTCTCCGTACTGTAGCGATCGGTCAGGCGGCCCTGCCGAACGGGCCGATGTCCCTGGCATAATGCCCCTCGACCATGCCGTAGGAATCGCCGGCCAGTGCCTGAAGCCCCGCCCGATCTCGGATCGCGATCCTGCCGCGCATGCATCGGAGCAGGCCCTCTCCCTCGAGGATGTGGAAACAATCGGTCACGCTCGCGCGGCGCACATTGAGCGCGCTGCTGACATGATCATGCGTCAGCGGCAGGACATCCTCCGGGGTGCGATCGTGCATCATTAGCAACCAGCGCACCACGCGCCGCTCGATCGGATCCGACGCGTTCGAAACGATCGTGCATGCCAGCTGCATCATGAAATTGTGCACGTAGCGCAGCAGGGCCGGGCTGAGCGACGCGCTGATGCGGCAGGCTTCGAGGAGGATATGCTTTCGGATCGAGAGCGCGGTTCCGCCCTGGAGCTGAGCGATGGCGAGGAAGGATGAACGGTCGCCACCCAGCAGAAGCGGCCAGCCCACCATGCCCTCCCGCCCGACCATGCCAACATGCGCGCGATCGTCGGCAATGCGTGGCTCATGGTAGGTGACGAGCAGACTTTCGGGGAAGAGCAGCTGATCCAGTTGCTCCTGTGGACTGGCGACGCGCTCGCCGGGCCCGAAGCTGATGCGCTTCAGATGCGGGGCGAGGAGACGAAGGTCTCCGGGCGCCAGCGAGCGCAGCAGCAAGTTGCCATGCGGCCTCGGCGTCACGGCGTGCGCGCGTCGAAAAGGCGACAATCTCAGTTCATTTACGACCATGAAAAAGATTCGGCGCAAAATCGGAAAAAGATGCACTGCGTACGCCAGCGTACCGACGCCCCCATTTAGCGGAACTTGCCAGCTCCCGGTCGGGTTGGGCGAAGGAACGAAACAGGGAGGCTGCCGACATGACGACGGATACCGAATTGCTCGAGGCCTTCGATGCGCGCGCCAAGCGCCGGGACTCACGGCGCGATTTTTTCAAGGCGTTTGGGACTGCCTCGGCGGTCGCCGGCGGCTTCGTGCTCGCCACCAAGAGCGATCCGCTCTCCGCTCAAGCGGCGCCAAGCGACGCCGACATTCTCAATTTCGCGCTCAACCTCGAATATCTCGAGGCGCAATTCTATTCGTTCGCGGCCAATGGCGTCGGACTCCCCGCCAACCTGTTGAGCGGCCCTGGCGCCACGGGCACGGCCACCGGCGGTCGCCGCGTGACCTTCACGGATCCAGTGGTGGCGCAGTATGCCCGCGAGATCGCTGCCGACGAGATCGCCCATGTCACCTTTCTGCGCAGCGCGATCGGCGCGACCGCGGTCGGCCAGCCGGCCATCGACATCGGCGCGACGCCGGACGGCGCCTTTTCTACCGCCGCCCGCGCGTCCGGCCTGATCCCGGCCGGTGCTTCGTTTGACCCTTATGCGAGCGACGAGGCTTTTCTGCTCGCCGCCTTCATATTCGAGGACGTCGGCGTCACTGCCTATAAGGGTGCGTCGCCGCTGCTGGCGAACAAGGTGTTTCTCGAAGCCGCAGCGGGCATCCTCGCTGTCGAAGCCTATCATGCGGCGATCATCCGCACGACGCTCTATGCAAAGGGCATGGCGACGCCGACGGCGATGATCGGAACCCGTACGATCATCGAAGCCACCGAGAGCGTCTCCGGCGCGCGCGACAGCCTAGACGGTGCGAGCGACCTGGATCAGGGCGTCCGCGCCACGGGTTCGGGCGCAACAACCGCGAGCAATATCGCGCCGTTGGACGCCGACGGGATCGCCTACAGCCGCTCGCCCGGCCAGGTCCTTAACATTGTCTATCTCAATCGGGCTGCGGTCACCGGGGGCGGCTTCTTCCCCGCCGGTGTCAACGGGACCTTGCGCCTGAGCGCAGCCAACTGAAATCTCTGAGGGAGCTAATCGTCATGAATGAGCACGACTTGGTCCTCGAGGTTCTCGAGGCACGCGAAAAGCGTCAGGCGGACCGCCGCCGTTTCATCAAGGTTGCCGGGGCTGCCTCCGCAGCCGTCGCCGGCGCCTCCATCTTGAGCGCCTGCAGTGGTGGCAATGACGACAGCGATGTCTTCACGCCGATCATCACGCCAACGCCGACCCCGGCGCCGGCGATCACCGATCAGGACGTTCTGAACTTCGCGCTCAACCTCGAATATCTCGAAGCGCAATTCTATTCCTTCGCGGCATTCGGCACCGGGCTCCCCGCCAATATCCTGGGCGGCGCCGGTACCCAAGGTGCGGTGACGGGGGGCCGTCAGGTCGCCTTCACCGATCCGCTCGTGGCACAATATGCCCGCGAGATTGCCGCCGACGAAGTCGCACATGTCCGCTTTCTGCGCACCGCCATCGGCGCGACTGCGGTTTCGCAGCCGGCCATCGATATCGGCAGCTCGGCGACGAGCGCCTTCTCGGCCGCCGCGCAGGCGGCGGGGGTGATCCCGGCGGGGGCGGCGTTCGATCCGTATGCGAGCGACGAAGCCTTCCTGCTCGGCGCCTTCATCTTCGAGGATGTCGGCGTGACTGCCTATAAGGGCGCATCGCCGCTGATCACCAACAAGACCTTCCTGGAGGCGGCAGCCGGCATCCTTGCCGCCGAGGCCTATCATGCCGGGCTGGTGCGCACCGTGCTCTATCGCAAGGGCATCAATGCCCCAACCGCGATGATCGGAACGAAGACGATCATCGAGGCCACCGAGAGCGTCTCCGGCGCGCGCGACAGCCTCGACGGCGCAAGCGATCTCGACCAGGGCGTCCGCGCGATCGGCACCGCTTCGAACATCGTGCCGGCCGATTCGAGCGGCGTGGCGTTCAGCCGTACCACCGGCCAGGTCCTCAACATCGCCTATCTCAACCGCATGGCCACCGATCGGGGCGGCTTTTTCCCCGCCGGCGTCAACGGTTCGATCCGCCTGAGCATGGGCAACTAACATAATCGGGACGGGCGGGGGATGCGACGGCGTCCCCCGCGCCGCAACAGGGAGAAAAATATGCGCACTCTGATCCTCGCGACGTCCGGTCTGATGACCCTTGCCGCGCCTGCCGCTTACGCGCAGGAATTTAACGGGCCCTATTTCGGCGGCTCGATCGGCTATGGCATCTCAAAGGGCGGCGATGACGAGCGGATCCGCTTCGATCGCGGCTTCGACGGCAGCGAAGACGTCATTACCACCACGGCCGGCACGGATGCCTTCTCGCCCGGTTTCTGTGGCGGTTCTGCGACCTCATCCGCCAATTCCGATTGCGAAAAGGACGACGGCGGCATCGAGTTCCACCTGCGCGCAGGATATGACGTGCAGTTCGGCAACTTCGTTGTCGGCGTTGTCGGCGAGTTCGGCCGCAGCACGGTGCAGGACAGCGTCAGCAGCTTCAGCACGACGCCTGCATCCTATACGATGACGCGTACGATCGATCTCGAGGGTAGCGTGCGCGCACGTCTGGGCTATGTGCTCGGCGAGAAGACCCTGGCTTATGTGACCGGCGGTCCGGCTTATGCGAAGATCGACAATCGCTTCTCGACGAGCAACACCGCCAACGCCTTTTCGGACAATGGCAAGTCGGAGAGCTGGGGCTTCACCGCCGGTGGCGGGCTCGAGCGCAGCATCGCTGAAGGCGTGTCGATCGGCGTCGAATATCTCTATTCGCGCTACAAGGACGATGACTATCGCGTACGCGTGACGCGGGGCGCGGCAAATGCGATCAACCCGTTCATCCTGTTCGGCGCGCCGGGTACGGAGTTCCAGCGCGAGGAAGAGCGGTTCGATTTCCACGCAGTGCGGGCAACCGTCGCCTTCCGCTTCTGAACAAGCGGTCCCTCAGGGAGGTCGTGCAGCTGGCGTCCAGCTGACGTTGGCCTCCCGCTTGGCGTCGTTGCGAGCTGGCGCGCCCTCGAGTTCGGTAACCGCGCCCGCAGGAGCAATCTGTACCCGCGACGCGAACGGCCATCACTTGAGGGGCGTGTTCAAGCGCAACTTCCCCTATACGATCCACGCGTGCCAGGGGTGGATGCCCAAGGTTGCATTTACCCCAGCTTCATTCCCGCTTGCCCATTCTCCACCGTGAACCGGGCTATGTCGGACGCAGCCGAGAGTGGGTCCCGCACTTCCGAGAGACCTCGAAACGCGACGTCGCAGCGCCCGGGGGTGAGGTCCATGCGGGCATATCCGCGAACCTGATTTTCGGCGAAATGGAAGCCGGGATTGTTGGCGGCATTCTGCTTTAGCATCGTGTCGCGGGCGCCCGAGGTGAGCGAGCCACCTACGAACTCCGACGCAATTATTCGATCGTGCTTGTCCGGGTCGAAATGATCGCCTGCGACAAAGGAATGGATGTCACCGCTCAGTACGATCGGGTTCGGCGTGCCAGCGTCGCGCCAGCGTCGAAGCACGCGATCTCTTGCCGCGGTGTACCCATCCCAGCTATCGCTATTGTAGACGCTCGGACCCTGCTCAGCATCGTCGAAGGGAATGCGGAGCTGCGATTTCATCAATGTCTGCTGCGACAGCAGGTTCCACCGAGCGCGCGTGTCCTGCAGCCGGTCGAGTAGCCACCGTTCCTGGGCCTGGCCGAGAAGCGATCGGTCGGCCCGATGGCGCTCGGGGCAGTCGCGGATCAGCCCCACTGTCGGCTTGCGATTCGCTATTAGGTCCGCCGGCTGGCAGGGCGGCAGGTCGCGATACTGGCGATCGTCGATCACCTGAAACTGGGCAAGTCGACCCCAGTCGACCGTGCGATAGAGCCGCATCGCGGCGCCCTTTGGCGTCGCCGCCCGCCGCAGCGGCATGTGCTCAAAATAGGCCTGATAGGCTGCGGCGCGACGCGCGAGGAAGGCGGCCGGATCGTGCTGGAACTTGTTGCTGTCACCCCCATAATTGTCCTCGACCTCATGATCGTCCCAGGTCATGACCCAGGGGGCGGCGTGGTGCGCGGCCTGAAGCAGCGGATCGCCTTTGTACGTCGCGTATCGCGCCCGATAGCCTGCGAGGTCGCGCGGCTCCGCATTCTGGTGCCGGCGGACGCCGCGGTCGCCTGGCTTTCCTTCGTAGATATAGTCGCCGAGGAAGATGATGAGGTCGGGTTCGTCCGCTACCATGTGGCGGTAGGCGGCATAATGGCCGGCCTCGTAATGCTGGCACGATGCGAAGGCGATGCGCAGCCGTCCGGGCATGGCATCGGCGGCCGGGGCGGTGCGGGTTCGACCGACGGGGCTCGCGACACCCCCGGCGATGAAGCGATAGAAATAGGTCCGGTCGGGGGCCAGGCCCTCGATCTCGGCATGGACCGAATGGCCCCAGGCAGGCTCTGCGACTATCGTACCACTGCGCGGTGCTCGGAAGCTTTCGTCCGCGCTGATTTCCCATCGGACCGGGACAGCCACCGGATCCATGCCGCCGTGGCTCGCGAGCGGATCGGGCGCCAGGCGTGTCCACAGCACGACGCCGTCCGGACGCGGATCGCCCGAGGCGACTCCAAGCGTGAACGGGTAGGCCTGCGCCATTGCAGCGCGCAGTTCGCGCGTGCCGAGAAGCGAGGCGGTGCCGATGAAGGCGGCCGCCGTGAAGCTCCGTCGGCTGAGAGGAGGCAGCGTCATCATCTCGCTCCATTGGGCGCAGCGACGGGAAGACGTCGCTCGATCAAGAATATTCCCGCCGCCGTGACCGCAAGTCCGGCTGCGAGCAGCAGCATCGGCGCAAAGGCATCGCCCGTCAGCGTGGCGATGCGGGGCACCACCGCCTGAGCGACAAACCCGCCGAGATTGCCCGTGGCGTTGATCACAGCGAAGCCCGCGGCTGCCCCCGCGCCGGTAAGGAAGCGAGGCGGCAGCGTCCAGAAGATCGGCTGTCCCGCGAAGATTGCGCAGGCGGCCAGGATTAATGCTGCGAACTTCAACGGCGGAGCGGCCAGCATCACGCTCAGGATCAGCGCCGCCGCGCCGATCAGTGGCGGCACGACGGCGTGCCAACGCGAGTGGCTGCGCCGGGCGGCGTCGCGCGGCACCAGCCACAGCGCGACGGCGACGAGCAGCCAGAGCAACGCATTGAGCAGCCCGTTGGCGGTGTTGCCCACGCCCATGTCGCGCACCACGGTAGGCAGCCAATAACTGAGGCCATAAGCGGCGAGCGGGTAACCGAGAAACGTCAGCCCCAGCAGCAGCACGCGCGGATTGACGGCGGCGCGAAGCGCATGATCGCTGCCGGGATTTTTGACTGCGGCACGCTCGCGGTCCAACTCCTCTTTAAGCCAGGACTTTTGGTCGGGCGTCAGAAACGGCGCGACTTCGGGACCGCGCGGCAGCAGCCACAGCACGACCGGCGCCATCAGGATTGCGGGAAGGCCCGTGGTGATGAACAGCCATTCCCAGCCCCGCAGCCCCCCCATCCCATCGAGATCGAGCAGAACGCCGCCGATGGTCGCGCCGGTCGCATTGGCAAAGGGCTGGGCAAGCATGAACATGCCGACCGCCCGCCCCCGATGCGCCGATGGATACCAGAGCGTCAGCGCATAGAGGACCCCGGGGAACAGCCCTGCCTCGGCCACGCCAAGCAGGAACCGCAAGATATAGAAGGTGGTCGCATCGCGCGTGAAGGCCAGCATCACCGTGACGGCACCCCAGCTCACCATGATCCGTGCGAACCATCTCGGCGCGCCGACACGGGCGAGGAAGATGTTGCTCGGTAGCTCGAACAGGAAATAGCCGATGAAGAAGAGCGACGCACCCAACCCGAAGACGGCTTCGCTCATACCCAGATCCTCGGCCATCTGGAGCTTGGCGAAGGAGACGTTCTGCCGATCGATATAGGCGATGAGATAGACGAATCCGAGCAGCGGCATCAGCCGCCAGGAGACGGTTCGCAGCGTGGAGACGGCCATATCCGCGGGAGGCTGCTTCGTCACGAGGCGGGGCCATAGCGCGGCAGCGACGCCATCCAGCGCTTCAGCCGCTCGAGCAGGCGATCGCGCACCGCCGGATTTTGGACACCCACTTCGCGCGCTTCACCGGGATCGGCAGCCAGATCATAGAGTTGGGGGGCGTTGCCGCCCGCTTCCGCGAGCAATTTCCAGTTGCCGTCACGCACGGCGAAGCGGGGAGAAATATCGCGCGGCTGCGACGACAGCCCGGGCTGCGCCACGGCGCCCTCCTTGCCATAGGCCCAGAAGAGCGGCGGCCGGCGATCGACCGACTTGCCCGCCAAGACGGGCGAAAGGTCCACGCCGTCGGCGCCATCGGGCGTGCGCGCGCCGGCGACGTGGGCAAGCGTGGGAAGCAGGTCGACGCCATGCCCGACCGTCCGTTCGTCGCGATGCCCCTTCTTCGCACCCGCGGGCCAGGACAGGATCAGGGGCTGGCGGATTCCGCCTTCGAACAGGCTGAACTTCCGGCCCCGCAGACCGCCCGAACTCCCCGGAGCCGTATTGCCGTTCCGATAGTAACGCGGGAGCGGCGAAGGGCCATTGTCCGAGGTGACGACGATCAGCGTATTGTCGAACTCGCCCATCTGCTTCAGCCGCTCGATCAGGCGGCCGAGCTCCAAGTCCATCTTCACGAGCGCGGCGAGGAAGCGATCGTCGTCCGAGCTCGTGCCCTTGCCCATCACCTGCGACAATGCCGCTTCGCCGGCCGCCCAGGGATCATGTACGTCGTTGAGCCAGAGGTTTACGAACCAGGGCTTGTCGGCATTTCGTGCGACGAAATCGACCGTCATGTCGCAATAGAGTTGGGTCAGATTCGCCTTGAGTTCCCAGAAGCGGGGGCCGTTGCCTAATCTGTCGGACTGTTCGGCCAGGCCCCGCTCTTCGTCCGAGACCAGCACGCGCGGGCCGAGCCCCTCGAACGTCGTGAAACCCTGATCGAACCCATAGGCCGTCGGGCGCGGGGCATCGCCGATATCGCGGCCGCCCCCCAAATGCCATTTGCCGAAATGGGCGGTCGTATAGCCCGCCGACTTGAGCGTGCGCGCGATCGTGGGGAGCTTGGGATCGAGCCAGTCGGCCTGGCCGAGTTCGACATTCTTGGCGCGATTCGCCGTTATCCCGACGAAATTGACTTCCGCTGGAAAGCGCCCGGTGAGGAAGCCTGCGCGCGACGACGAGCAGATCGGCGCCGCGTCGTAGAACTGAGTGAGCAGCACGCCTTCGCGCGCGAGCCGATCGAGATTGGGGGTCTCCACCTTGCGGTTGCCCATGATCGACAGGTCGCCAAAGCCCATATCGTCGACCAGGACGAAGAGGATGTTCGGGCGCTGTGCGGGTTTGGCGGGGCGGTCCCCGCCGGCCCTCTCCTGCGCAGTTACCGGCGCCGCGACAATGCCCGCAGTGACCGCGAGCGCAAGCGCTGCCCCCTGCAGGAGGCGCGCGGCCCGGATGCGCCGCGTCGGCCGGAAACCATTCTGTTCGCGCATGTGCCTCTCCCCTGTTTTCGCGCCTGTCATCGTCGCTCAAGCAAGCGTCAACAGCATCCGAACGACCAAGAAAGGGCCGAACTGGGCACATTAAAGCAATAAATCATATTTATCTTGACAGGGCGGCGCGCGCATCGCAAGGGGCAATCTTGTGTAAATTTCGATGGGGCAAAACTGCTTCTAACTATTTGGTTATAGTCAGTAAATTGCAACAAAAGGCGGCCAAAGACCGCCAACGAACAGGGAGTGGGCGATCATGAAATCTGCACTATTTTTCCGGCTAACGGCGGTTTCCGTCTTTGCTTTGGCTGTGGCGAGCACCGCGCAGGCGCAGACCGCGCCGGCCAGCAACGATCCGGCCGCGTTGCAATCAATTGATACCTCTGCGGAGCAGCCGCTTCCCGCCGATGACGGCCAGGATGCAGACGGCGAGATCGTCGTCTCGGGCATCCGCGAATCGCTCGAGCGCGCCGCCGAGATTAAACGTGACTCGGTCCAGGTGGTCGATTCGATTGTAGCCCAGGACATCGGCAAGCTTCCCGACGCCACAACCGCAGCAGCGCTGCAGCGCGTGCCGGGCATCCAGGTTTCTGTGAACCGCAACAACGAGCTGGCCGACGTTCGCGTGCGCGGCCTGCCCGACGTGCTGACCACTGTGAATGGGCGCGAGACCTTCACGACCACCGGACGCCGTCTCGATCTCCAGGATCTGCCCGCCGAGGCACTGGCGCGAGTCGATGTATTCAAGTCGCAGACCCCCGATCTGATCGAAGGCGGCCTTGCCGGCGTGATCGATCTCAAGCTCAACAAGCCGTTCAACTTCAAGAAGCCGACCGCGGTGCTCTCCGCACGCGGCAATTATGGCGCGCGCGTCGATCAGAGCGATCCTCAGCTCGGCCTGCTGCTCACCAATCGCTGGACCACCGGCATCGGCGAGATTGGCGTCCTGGTGAACGGCACCTTCTCCGATTCCAATTATCGCCGCGACAATACCGTGCTGCTGGGGCTGCGCAGCGCTGCAACCGCGCCGCTCAACCGCGCGGGCACGGCAATCCCCAACATCCTCCAGACCTTCCCTGAGGAAGGCAAGCTGCGCCGCACGCAGGTCAATGCCGCGATCCAGTGGCAACCGAGCGAAAGCCTGGAAGTTTACGCCGATGGCTTCTACACGCGATTCCGCGATCGCGGCGCGCGCTATGGTGCGAACACCCAAGCGTTCACTACCAACTCGAGCGTCAGCAATGTTCAGCTGAGCGACGACTGCTTTCAGGCGCGTGTGACGGCGGCGGGGCAGAACCCTACTCTCGTCAACAATGTAAATCCGGTGACAGGCGTGGTGACGCAATCGCTGCAGCCCAACACGCTGCAGAACCTCTGCTATATCGAGAGCGCGACGCTCAACAATCCGGTGGTCAACCTGACCACGCAGGCCCGCAACCAGGTCCAGGTCAACAAGCAGATCGGCGGCGGCGTCACCTATGATCGCGACGGCACGCGGATCAATTTCGACGCTTCCTATCAGACGTCGCGCAACGACCTCACGGCAGTCGTCGTCGATATCGGTCGCCGCGTTTCGACCTTCACCTTCCGTCCCGATGTCGACGGCATCGCGCAATATCAGACTGATGGCGCGGCATTGCTCGATTCGTCGGCGATGTTCATCCGTAACAGCGTCCAGCAGAATTTCACGCAGGCCGAGGGCGATCTGTTCGCCACCAAGCTCGACCTCGAACATGAATTCGGCGGCATCCTCAAACGCGTGAAGGGAGGCGTTCGCTTCGCGCGTCGGGCCGCGGACAATTATCAGGTCGTGCTCAACACCGCAGTCCCCGGCGGCAATATCGGCACGGCGACCGAGGCGACGGCGGTGCGCGTTTCCACGACGGGCCTTCCTGCCAACTTCCTCACGATCGGCGCCCCCTCCCCTGCGATCAACAACGGCGCGAGCTTCCTTGTCCCCAATCCCGAGTTCATCCTGTCGGACGAGGGGCTCGATGCGCTGCGTCGCTATGTCCGGCTGCCCACGGGTCGCCCGGGCTATCAGCAGGATCGCCAGTTCAACGCCGGCGAGAAGACCTATGCCGCCTATGGCCAGGTGGAATATGAAGTCCCGTTGGGCGCGAGCGCAGTGATCGACGGCGTGCTCGGTGGGCGCTACGTACGCACCGATCGCTCGATCGAGACCTTCACGTCAAGCACGGCGGGTGGCGTTACGACCTACACGCCGGTTTCGGCCGACACGACCGACGAGAATTTCCTGCCCACCGCGACTGCGCGGCTGAAGTTCGACAACGGCATCCAGGCGCGCCTTGGATATACCAAGACGATCCGCCGCCCCGAATTCGGTCAGCTCAATCCGTCGGTGATCCTGTCGCTGTCGAACAACCCGTTCGTCCAGAGCGCCGGCAGCGCCGGCAATCCCGACCTGCGCCAGCAGAAGTCGAACGCCTATGACGCGACGCTCGAATATTATTTCCGCGGCGGTTACATCGCGGTGGCGGGCTATTATCGCCAAATCACCGATCGCGTCATCAGCGGCCCCGCGGTCGAGAATTTCGGCGGCATCGATTATAATGTGACGCGTCCGCGCAACCTTGGCGAGGCGACGCTGAAGGGTATCGAAGTCAGCGGCCAGTATTTCCTAGACTTCCTGCCGGGCCCGCTGGCCGGCTTCGGCGTGCAGGGTGCCTTCACGCTGGCGGATTCGGAGATTGGCGGCAACGATCCGCTCGCCGGCTTCCCGTTGCAGGGCGTGTCCAAATATAACTACACCGCCGGGCTGCTCTACGACAAAGGCGGACTCTCGGGGCGCTTGATCTACACCTATCGCTCGAAGTATTTCGACAGTGATCAGACCGGCTCGATCTCGGTCCGCCCGATCGATCCGGCGCGGGTCGGCGAGGTCTTCGTGCCGCCCTTGCTCGGTTACACCCGCCCCGCCGGGCGCCTGGACGCGAGCATCGGTTATGATGTGACCAGCGCATTCCGCATCGACATCGGCGGCACCAACCTGCTGCACGCAAAGACGGTCACCTATCTGGGCCAGGAATATCAGTCGTTCGAAGGCTATTATGACGAGACGGTATATTCGCTCGGCATACGCATTCGCATCTGATCGGCGGCACCACGTGCGTGCCGCACCAGCCCACCCCTCGGGTCGCAAACCTTGTGGTGGGCTGGTCGCCGGGCGCCGGGCGCCGGCGGTCCTATGTCTAAACCCATGACGACGAAGCCGATTTCCGATGACATGGTGGCCCTGGCAGGTGGCACCTTCCTGATGGGATCGGAGCGCTTCTACGCAGATGAAGCACCGCGCCGAAAAGTGACGGTGCGTCCGTTCCGTATCGATCGAAAGCCGGTCACCAATTGCGATTTCGCGGCCTTCGTCGCGGCAACCGACTATGTCACGACTGCCGAGGTGCCGCCCGACCCCAAGGACTATCCAGGGCTGGACCCCGACCTGGCCTATGCCGGATCGCTGGTCTTTCATCGCACCGCCGTGCCGGTGGATACGCGCGATTCTTCCCAGTGGTGGAGATTCCTGGCGGGAGCCGATTGGCGCCATGCGCTGGGGCCCGACAGCGCCAACGAAGGTCTCGATGACCATCCCGTCGTCCATGTCAGCTTCGCCGATGCGGAAGCCTATGCCGCTTGGGCCGGCAAGGTACTGCCGACCGAGGCCGAGTGGGAGTTCGCGGCCCGCGGCGGGCTGGAGGATGCCGATTATGCCTGGGGCAACGAACTCGCGCCCGGCGGGGCGATGCTCGCCAATTACTGGCAGGGGCTGTTCCCCTTCGCCAACCAGTTGCTCGACGGTTGGGAGCGCACTTCGCCTGTCGGTACCTATCCCGCCAACGGCCACGGGCTGCACGACATGATAGGCAATGTCTGGGAATGGACGACCGATTGGTATTCGGACCGATCCGCCGCCGGAAAAGCCAGGCCGGTGCGTTCCTGCTGCGGCGGCGCCGAAGTCGATCCGCGCGGCGGCACGCGCGGCGGCAGCTTCGATCCGGCAATGCGCGACGTGCGGATCCCGCGCAAAGTGCTCAAGGGCGGATCGCATCTATGCGCCGCCAATTACTGCCAGCGGTATCGCCCAGCGGCGCGCCACCCGCAAATGGTCGATTCCTCGACCGGGCATATCGGCTTCCGCTGCATCATCCGCGACTAGCGGACCCGCCGCAAATCACTTCGGCAGCGACTGCATCCAGGTCTTGAGCTTGGCCAGCAGCCGATCGCGCACCCCCGGCTGCGTTGTAGCGAGATCGGTCGTTTCCCCCGGATCGGCGGCGAGATCGTAAAGCTGCGGGTTGGCGCCGCCCATTCCGGCGAACAGCTTCCAATTGCCGTCGCGGATCGCGAAGGGCGGAGCCGCATCGTGCGGCAGATGCGGCTGCGGCGGCTGCTTCGACGCCCCCTCCTTGCCATAGCCCCAATAGAGCGCAGGCCGCTCGGCGATCGGCTGGCCGCGCAGCACCGGGGACAGGTCGACCCCGTCGACGTCGGCGGGCACCTTCGCACCGACGATCGCCGCAAGCGTCGGCAGCAGATCGACGCCGTGGCCTACAGTGCGCTCGTCGCGATAGCCGGCCTGTGCCTGTCCGCGCCAATAAAGGATCATCGGCTGGCGGATGCCGCCTTCATAATTGCTCCACTTGCGCCCGCGCAGCGTGCCCACGCTGCCCGGCGCGGTCTTGCCGCCCTGATAATAACGCTGGAGCGACAGGGGGCCGTTGTCCGAGGTAAACACGATCAGCGTATTGTCCATCTCGCCCATCTGCTCGAGCCGTTCGAACAGCCGCCCCAACGTCTTGTCCATCTTGACCAGCGTCGCGAGCATGCGATCGTCGTCCGAACTGTCGCCGCGGCCCATCACGTCGCGGAGCGCATCATCGCCCGGCGCCCAGGGGTCATGGACGTCGTTGAGCCACAGGTTGACGAACCAGGGCTCCTCCGAATGCTCGCCGATGAAGTTGACCGCCATGTCGCAGTACAGCCCGGTGAGCTTGGTCTTGATCTCCCAGAAGCGCGGCCCGTTGCCGAGCCTGTCCGATTGCTCGGCCAGGTCGCGCTCCTCGTCGGACACCAGCACGCGGGGACCGAGCCCCTCGAAGGTCGTGAAGCTCCGGTCGAAACCATAGTCGGTGGGACGCGGTGCATCGCCGATGTCGCGGCCGCCGCCCATATGCCATTTGCCGATATGCGCAGTGGCGTAGCCGGCGCCCTTCAGCATGCGAGCGATGTTGGGCATCTTGGGATCGAGCCAATCGGCCTGGCCCAGCGCGCGATTGCTCTCGCGGCCCGCAATATAGCTCAGGAAGTTCACTTCGGCCGGAAAGCGCCCGGTGAAGAAGCCCGCGCGGGACGCCGAACAGATCGGCGCCGGATCGTAGAACTGCGTCATCAGCACGCCTTCGCGCGCGATACGATCGATATTGGGGGTCTGGACCTTCTTGTTGCCCATGATCGACAGGTCGCTAAAGCCCATGTCGTCGACGAGGATGAACAGAATGTTCGGGCGCTTTGCCGTCTGGACAGGCGCCGGGATCGTGTTTGTCCTCGCCCCGCCCGGCCCCGCCAGCGCGGGAACCGGTGTGGTGGCGATGGCGAGCGCAGTGCAGGCCGCGAGCGAGCGGCGCAGCACCAGACCCAGACGAGGCGAAGAAAGGTCGGTCACGGTCGCTTCCCCCTTACTTCTTGTCGTCGAACAGTGGCTTGGCCATCGCCTTGAACTCGGCCGCCGGCAACTTCTCGACCGCGCGGTCATAGGTCAGCAGCCCGTTGACTTCACCCTCGACGTCGCTGGTCTGGGTATAGACTGCCGCCGCGACGCCGAGCTCCCTGGCCTGGCGCACGATCTCGTCGAACTTGCGCTTGTAGCGGGCGCGATAATCATTCTTGTCCGTCGCGAACTGATAGATGCGCGCGTCACGGTCGGTGAACCAGAGATGGTCGGCGATCGGCAGCCCGACGCCGCCATATTCGCCCGTGACGAGCACGCGATCGCCATGCGGCTCGGGTGCTACGGGCACTTCGTCGTAGGTGTGGATGTCATAGACGTCCGATCCGCTGCCCTCGATATCCAGCCAGCCGCTGGCATTATTCACCAGCCGGCTTGGGTCCATCGTCTTGGCGATCGCGCCCACCGACTTGGCGTCATATTGGCCCCAGCCTTCATTGTTGGTCACCCACATGACGATCGACGGGAAATGGCGCAGCGCGCCGATCATCCGCGCCAGTTCCGCCTGATATTGCGCCATTGCGGGCGAGCTGAAGGTGGCCTGGGTCTCGCTGCCGCGCCGCACGGATTGGTCGCCGAACGCGCCCGAGGGCATGTCCTGCCAGATCAGCATGCCGAGCCGGTCGGCATCATGATAATATTGCGCGGGCTCCACCTTGATATGCTTGCGCAGCATGTTGAAGCCGGCCTTTTTCAGGAAGATGATGTCGCTCGCGGCGGCTTCCTCGGACGGCGGGGTCAGCAGGCTTTCCGGCCACCAGCCCTGGTCGAGCACGCCATTGTGGAACAGCGGCTTGTTGTTGAGCAGCAGCGTCGGCTTGCCGGTCGCGGGGTGCGGCCCGGTCGAGATCTTTCGCATGCCGAAATAGCTGTCGACGCTGTCGCGCACGCCGCCGACCACCGGAGCCTTCGCAAAGGCCTGGGTCTCGGCCTTGGTCATCGGCGCCAGGCCGTTGCGCGGATCGCCGGCGCCGGCTGGCGGAGTGACGCTGATCAGTTCGACGCGCAGATCGTAGAGATAGGGATCGTCGGGATTCCACAGCCGCGCATTGGGGATGGCCAGCGTCGCGCGGCGATTGCCTCGCACCACCGTCGACGCGATCGCCTTGCCCTTGGCGAGTGCGGTCACGCGCACCGCGTCCGAGGGGCTGCCGCCCGAATTGAGCAGGACATCGACGGCGAGCGTGCCCGCGTCGATATCGGGCACCGCGCGCACTTCCTGGATGTGGAGATCGGGCACGGGCTCGAGCCAGACGGTCTGCCAGATGCCGCTGACCGCAGTGTACCAGATGCCCCGCGGCTCCAGGGTCTGCTTGCCGCGCGGCTGCTCGCCGGTCGAGCTCGGGTCGGCGACCTGGACGACGATTTCGTTCGCGCCGGGCTTCAGGAAGGGCGAGACGTCGAAGCTGAACGGATCCGATCCGCCGATATGCGTGCCGGCCAGCGCGCCATTGACCCAAACCGCGGACTTGAAATCGACTGCGCCGAAGTGGAGCAGGGTGCGCTTGTTCGCCCAGCTGGCGGGCAAGGTGAAGTTGCGGCGATACCATAGCCGGCTATCGGGCAGCAGCTTGCGCGCCACACCGGACAGCCGCGATTCGACTGCGAAGGGGACCAGGATCTTGCCGTCCATCTTGGTCGGCTGCGGAGCGGCCGCCTTGGTGATCGCATAATCCCAACGGCCGTTGAGATTGAGCCAGTCGCGGCGCACCATCTGCGGGCGCGGATAGCTGCGCCAGGCATTTTCGGCGGTGACTGCCTTGCCCCATTTGCTGACGATCGGGCCGACATAGGTCGGGCCTTCGGTCTCGACGCTACCGGGCTGGGTGAAGCCCGCGGTGTTGGTCGCGGAATTGACGGGCTGCTTGGGCGGCGGGGCGCCGGCCTGCGCCAGAGCTACGGACGCGGCAGTGAAGCCGATGAGTCCGACAGCGCCCCGAAGCGATGTCTGCCATTGTGCCCGCATGTCACTCCCCCGGCTTGATTTCTTGTCCTCGAAGAAACGAGAACCTATTTATCTTATAATCAAACCGACTAAAGGCCATCCCTACTGCTGTCAAACACTCAAAATCACATTGATGTGATAAATAATGTTTGCTACGCCTGCGTTACGAGAGCCGGCAAACGGCTCCGGAAGAACGGGGAGGCATTCCATGCAGTTGCGTTACATCCTTCGCTGCGCGATCGCGACGACATCGCTGGTCGCACTGAGCCAGACCGGCGCTCTTGCGCGGGACAAGAACGAACAGCGCGAAGCCCCGACGCCCCCCAATCTGGTGGTCTTCCTCGCCGACGATCTCGGGATGGACGCCGCGCCCTGGGGCGACGTCAATGCGCGCGCACCCAACATTGCGAAGCTCTCCGCAAGCGGCATTACCTTCGATCGCGCCTTCGTGGCCTCGCCCGCCTGCGCCCCCAGTCGCGCGGCGCTGCTGACCGGGCTGATGCCCGCGCGAAACGGCGCCGTATCCAACCAGAAGCCGCCGCGCCAGGACGTGCGCAAGCTGCCTTCCTACCTCCAGGCGCTCGGCTATCAGGTCGTCGCGTTCGGCAAGGTCGCACATTACCAGCAGACCGCTTTGTATGGTTTCGACCATTTCGAGCACGACAAATTTCACGATCCCGAGGGCATCCCCTCCGCGATCAAATGGCTCAAGGCGCGCAAGGACAAGCGCCCGCTCGCAATCTTCGTCGGCAGCAACTGGCCGCACGTGCCCTGGCCGGTCTCGACCGAAGGATATGATCCGGCCGCGCTGAAACTACCGCCCAAAACCGTCGACACGCCCGAAACGCGCGAATCTCGCGCACGCTATTATGCAGCGATCGGCCGGCTCGACAAAGAGGTGGGTGAGACGCTCGACACTGTCGATCAGGTCCTCGGCAAGAACAGCGTCGTCCTGTTCACCTCCGATCATGGCGCGCAGTGGCCGTTCGGCAAGTGGAACCTCTACGACACCGGCACCCGCGTGCCGATGATCGTTCGCTGGGCGGGCAAGGTAGAGCCGGGCCAGCGCACCGACGCGATGGTCAGCTGGGTCGATATCCTGCCGACGCTGGTCGATCTGGGCGGCGGCAAGCCATCGCCGACGATCGATGGCCGGTCGTTCGCCCCGCTCCTTCGCCAGCCGGCCCGCTATAAGGGCCGTACCGAGATCTATACGACCCACAATAATGACGGCAACGTCAACGTCTATCCGATGCGCAGCGTGCGGACCGATCGCTGGAAATATATCCGCAACCTGAACCCCAATTATGTCTACACGACGCATATCGACCAGTGGGTGAAGCGCGTCGATTCGGGCAAATATTTCCCGTCCTGGCGCGAGGCCGCGCAGCGCGATCCCGCCGCGAAGGCAATCGTCGACAGCTATTATCGCCGCCCGGCGGAAGAGCTGTACGATCTGCGCGCCGATCCGAACGAGCAGCGCAACCTGGCCGCCGATCCGCACCATGCCAAGCTGCTCGGGTCGCTTCGCACCAAGCTGACCGCCTGGCGCGAGAAGCAGGGTGATACCAATGCGGTCGAGGGGTCGCCGCACTTCGAGGAGGGGCCGCTTTATGGCCTCCCCGATCCAACGGCGAAACCGACGGGTTGACGCCGGCCGGGGCAGCAAGAGCCCCGTTGAAAGCTTTCAAAAACATAAAGCGCACTGCGCGAACTAGGGAGAATGAGATGCGTACTGGCTTGTTGTGTGCCGCTTCGTTGGCAGCCCTCTCGATTGGGGCGCCTGCCTGGGCGCAGGTGACCACCCCCGCCAACCCGGGCACCGAGCAGGCATCGCCGCAGGAACCCCCGGCAGCCGATGATAGCGATGGTGGCGATATCGTCGTGAGCGGGGTTCGCCAGTCGCTCGAGCGCGCCGCCGAAGTGAAGCGCGAATCAGTCCAGGTCGTCGACTCGATCGTCGCCACCGATATCGGCAAGCTGCCCGATCCCACCGTAGCCGCGGCGCTGCAGCGCGTGCCCGGCATTCAGGTGCAGAACGACCGCAACAATGAATTGTCGGGCGTGCGGATCCGCGGCCTGACCGATATCCTGACGACGGTGAACGGGCGGGAGGTCATCACCACCACCGGGCGTGGTTTCGACCTGCAGGATGTGCCCGCCGAAGCGCTGGCGCGGATCGACGCGTTCAAGTCGCAGACCGCCGACCAGATCGAAGGCGGCGTCGCCGGCGCGATCGACCTGCGGCTCAATCGCCCGTTCAGCTTCCGCGAGCCGACCGTCGTGCTCACTGCTCGCCAGAATTACGGCCTGACCGTCGATGCCAGCAATCCGCAATTCGGCGCGCTCGCGACGACGCGCGTGAACACCGGAGCGGGCGAGATCGGCGTGCTCATCAATGCCACCTATGCGCAGACCGATACGATCCGCAGCGCCAGCAACATGACCGAACGGCGCGATTCGGGCAGCGCTCCGCTCAACAATCCCGGATATCTGATCCCCCAGGTCATCCAGAACATGCCCGACGTCGGCACAGTCACGCGCTGGCAGGTCAACGGCGCGCTGCAGTGGCAAGTCGCGCCTTCAGTCGAGGCCTATGTTGAAGGGTTGTACACCTATTTCCGCAGCACGACCGGCTTTGCGGGGTTCAACCCCCAGCCCTTCACCAACGGCACGACGATGACCGACGTCGTGCCCGCAAGCGATCAATGCTTCGACACGCGCGTCAACGCCGGGGGCACCAACCCCACCACCGTCAACAATGCCAACGGAACGCAGTCGCTGCAGCCGTTCACCGTCAAGAATCTGTGCAACATCAAAAGTGCGCGGTTCAACAACATCGTCGTGAACCAGAATTCCTCCTCCAATCAGGTTACTCAGCGCAACAAGATGGTCGCCGGAGGCTTCAAGTTCGAAGAAGGGCCCGCCAAGGCGACGGTGGACGTCGCCTATCAGACGTCAAACGCCTTTACCGAAAATTTCAATGCCGAGGTCGGCCAGCGCGTGCCCACGATGCTGCTCGAAACCGACGACGAAAACGGTCCGCGCATCACCCTGGATCCCGCCCGTCCGCTCAGCTCGGCCAACCTGTCGCTTCGCAATTCGATCAACCAGAACTTCACTGATGGCCGGGGCTCGCTCTTCCAAGCGCGTCTCGACGGCGGCTATGAAGTCGGCGGATTTCTGAAAGAGCTGCAGGTTGGCGTCCGCTTCGCCAAGCGCGAGGCGCGGCTGCGGAATGTCCAGCAGACCAATACCGTCCAGTCGATCGGCTTCGGCAATATCGGCACCGCCACCGAATCTACCGCTCGATTGGTATCCTCGCTCGGACTGTCGCCGAACTTCATCAGCACGATCGGTTATGCCCCGCGCATCAATGGCGGCCAGGAATTCCTGGGGGTGAATCCCGAATATCTGCGATCGGAGGAGGGCCGTAACGAGCTGCGCGCGCTGTTCCGCCTGCCCCTGCGCCAGCCGGACTATGACCCCACTAAGGAGTTCAACGCGCTGGAGAATATCTACAGTGCCTATGTCCAGGCCAAGTATGAAGTCCCGATCGGCGCGCTTACGCTCGATGGCGTCGTCGGCACGCGCGTCACCAAAACCGACCGCAGCATCGACGGATCGACCCGGACCACTGCCGGTATCGTGCCGATCGGCGCCGATACGTCCGATACCGATTTCCTGCCCAATGCGACTGCCCGCCTGCAATTCCCGGGCGGGTTCCAGACGCGATTGTCATATTCGCGCACGATCCGCCGGCCGGACTTCGCCTCGCTCAATCCGGCGGAGGCGCTGACCCTGGTCGGCAACGTCTTCCTGCTCAACACGGGCTCGCGCGGCAATCCGGACCTGAAGCCGCAAAAGTCCGACAGCTTCGATGCCACCGCCGAATACTATTTCGGGAGCGGCTACCTTGCTTTCACCGGCTTCTATCGTTCGATTAAGGATCGAGTTGTAAATTCGGCGACGCAAGAAACGATCGATGGACTGAATTATCTGATCAGCAGCCCGCGGAATGTCGGCTCGGTGAACCTCAAAGGTCTTGAGGCAAGTGGTCAATATTTCTTCGATTTCCTGCCCGGCGCGCTTTCCGGGCTAGGCGTGCAGGGCGCCTTCACGCTGGTCGATTCGAACATTACCGGCAACGATCCGCTCGCGGGCAACCCGCTGCTCGGCGTCTCGAAATATAATTACACCGCCGGACTTCTCTACGACAAGCAGGGCCTTAGCGCCCGGCTGATCTACACCTATCGCTCCAGCTATTATAATGAGGATAATAGCGGCGGCGTACAGCTCCGTCCGATCGACAGCGCGCGCGTCAACGAAGTATTCACGCCGACATTGCTCGCTTATGCCCGCCCCGCCGGCCGGCTGGATTTCAGCATCGGCTATGACATCACCGATTCATTCAGGCTCGACGTGGGGGGCACCAACATTCTGCGTAACAAGACTTCCCTGTATCGCGGCGAGGAGTATCTCAACTACGCGCTCTACGGCGACGAGACGGTGTACACGATTGGAACGCGCGTCCGGTTCTGAAGCCGGCTTTGCAGGCGGAAAAATGTGTCGGCTTTTCCGCCTGCAAGGAGTGAGGCAAAACTTAGGTGGAACGCCGGGGCGCGGAGCGCGCGCGCGGCCGGCGACATCGGCCCGCATGCGGTTGGCATGCCACTCTCGTGCCTCGGAAGCGAGGTCAAGCTCCCCGATCAGGCCCGCTAAGCAAGCTCGCTTCGCCGTTGCAGGATCGCGCCTGGCCGCTCGGTCAGGGCCCCCGGCGTCACGATCGCAGGCCGTCCACCAGTGTCTCGCCGTGAAGAGGCTGCGCTAGTGGAGCAAACCAGAACTTGCATCAATACGAAGCGGCGTTCTTGTCATATTAATTGGACTTGATCGACAGGCCAACTTCGCTAACAATTTCCAATTGTTGGGAAGGCGTTCTGACATTCGAAAAGTTTGGAGGGTTAGAGGCAGCGCGATGAACATCAACTATCCAAGCTTGGTCGGGGACCCCCCGTCGCAACTGGGTCGCAACCTCACCTACGGAATGCTTGATATGGTCGGCCGGGCTATCGTTACTGGGCATTATGAGCGCGCAGCCTTTCCGACTGAGGCTGAGCTTGCGAAGCAGCACGGCGTCAGCCGCTCGGTGACGCGTGAGGCAGTAAAGATGCTAACCGCGAAGGGGTTGCTGAGCGCAAGGCCGCGTCAAGGGACGGTTGTGCAACCGGCGACTTCATGGAACTTGTTCGACACCGACGTGCTGCGCTGGCTCCTTGAGCGGCGGTTCTCGGTAGATCTTCTGCGCCAGTTCAACCAACTTCGGGTAGCGATAGAGCCGGAGGCAGCAGCCCTTGCAGCGCAATTCGCGACGCCGGCAGACTTGAAGCGTATTTCCGAGGGGCTCCGGCAGATGAATGAGGCGGAACAGGGCCATGGGGAGCCTTTGGAAGCCGACATCGCGTTCCACGTCGCCATACTGCGCGCCTCCGGCAATCCCTTCTATGCGCAGTTCCGGGATGTCGTGGGAACGGCATTGCGCACGTCGATCCGCTTTACGAACCGGATCAAGGGGCGGACAGCGAACATCGCCGATCATACCGCGGTGCGCGACGCGATCGTGGCACGCGATCCCGGTGCGGCGCGTGGCGCGATGCTGGCACTGATCGGCGACGTGCTGGCGCTGATGGAACAAGTCGAGTTGGCAACGATCGACGCGTCGCAGTAACCGGTTCACTTCATCCGGATTGGAAGAATCGATCCGTCCCTTCGATAGCCGATCTTGTCGATCACGACGCGCCGGCTGCCCTTATACGGGCCCTCTCCGGACTGCCCTTCCCAGCGATGATAGGCGATAAGCCAATTGCCCCCGGCAGGATCGCGGAGGAAGCTGTGATGGCCAGGTCCCTTATGAGTCCGGTCACTCTGCAGTATAGTACCGCGGTAGCGCCACGGCCCCGTCGGGGATGGTGCTGTGGAATAGTGAACCTGATAAGAGGCGTCGTTCCACCTGCCGGCCGAATATGAGAGGTAATAGACACCGCGGCGCTCGTGCATGAAGGCGCCTTCGGTGAAGTTGCGCGGCTGGACAACGCTCACTTCGCGCTCGATCGTCACCATGTCGGGTTTCAACACCCACACGCGCAACTTCGCTCCGGCGCTGCCGCCTGCATAGAGATAGGGGATCCTGCTCTTTGGATCTATGAAGACCGCAGGGTCGATCGCTTCGAAGCCGTTACCCCCCGTGAAGAGTGGCTTGCCGCTATCGGCGCAGGGACCGGAGGGGCCTTTGCAGGTCGCGACGCCGAGGCGACTCGGCGTCGGATTTTGGGGCCCTATCGAGAAATAGAAGTACCAGCGGCCGTTGGCGCGGACCATGTCGGGTGCCCAGAGATGATGGCGTGCGGCACCATCGTCCGCGGCCCATCGAATGTTCTGGAGATCGAGCAGCAGGTCCTGCCTGACCCAGTGCACCTTGTCGGTCGACGACCATGCCCAAAGGCCGCCGCCTCCCGTCGGGTAGACCCAGTAGCGGTTTTCGGCATATTCCAGATCGGGGTCGGCTCCGGCGAAAACCGAATTCGCGTCCTGCGCCGACCCTGCCAGCGGAACGATCGCCAGCAGGGTCGCAAAGCCAACAATCCGCATCACTTGCCCGTGGCTGGGACCACGCCCTTGGGCGCTGATGCAAGGCGCCGGATCAAGTCGACCTCGGTCTGACGATAGGGCTTGCCATCTGCCCGAAATACTTCGTGAAACCAGATTGTCGGCTCGTCATAGGTATAGGGCTTCTTCCAGCTGTCCCAAGGCAAACGCGTCTGCGATTTGCCGTCCACAAACCCCCAATTGATCATCGCGATATTATGCTTCTTGCCCAGCGGCAGTGAGCCGTCGAAGGTCGATCCGTTACCACGCGCCATATATTCGGTGCAGAATACAGGGCGCCCGTAGCTGAGCATCTGCTTCGCGCGCTTCTCGAACTGTTCCGGCCAGTTATAGTCGTGGAAGCTCATCACCTCGGAGCGGTCCACCTGGATCCGTTCGACGGCATCCAGCGTGTCCCGCTTGTCCCAATTTTCGCCGATCCACAGGCCGCTGGTCAGCGGCTGGACCGGATCCGCGCCGTACGCGGCGTCGAAAACCTGGCCAAGCAGGCCCGCAACGAGCTCCTTCTTTCTGGGAGTCGGCTTATAATTGCCACCCCCGCCATTATTGGGCTCGTTCCACACATCCCAAGCAACGATACGGCGGTCGTTCTTGAAATGACCGACCACGTCTTTGGTATATGCGATAAGCTTGTCATACTGCTTCTTGTCGGCGAGGCGGGCGGCGCCGGGGGCCTGCATCCAGCCCGAATTGTGCACCCCCGGAATCGGCGGCCGCTGCTTGCCGGAGACAGGGTCCGGATCCCAGCAGCTGTCGAAAAGCACGAACATGATGCGGACTTTATGCTTGTCCGCGATCGTGAGGAACTGATCCATGCGGCGCTTCAGACCCTGCGGGTCTTCTTCCCACAGAATGTTGTGAAGATAGACCCGCATGACGTTCATGCCGATGGAGTTCGCCCAGGCGAGTTCCTGGTCGATCGTTGCGACATCGAAAGTATCCGCCTGCCACATCTCAAACTGGTTGATCGCAGTGCGCGGAGCATAATTGGCGCCAACCATCCAGGGCTGCCGTTCGTACCAATCGTTCGCCTGTTGCTTGGTCCAGGCATCTCGCGCTTCGGCGTCAGGCGTTGCGCCGATGACCAGCGTGACGGCAGCGAACGAAAAAAGGAAAGTGCGACGGATCATGTTATAGTATCCCGTATTGGCGGCGGGCCGCGATCACGCTGGCGCCGATTCTGATTCCTAGGGTGCGTCGATAATGAGCGTCGATGCAGACGTGCGATTCTCCTCTGAGGGGACTTGCCGCAGGCCATGGTAATCGCAAACAGCCTCGCCCCGCATCCGCGGTTGCGATACTTGGCCAACCGAACCTGTTCGCGGTAGAAGTCCGACGTGCGAAAGCAGATCGATGCCCAGCACTATTTCGCTTCCATCGCGAAATCCCGCCTGGATAGAAGTTCACCGCGCTGCGGCCCATCCTTCTCATCGTCCACCCTCCCCTCGCCATCGTTTATCGATCTTGGCGGTCCGCGTTATGCCAACTGTATCGCCGTGCGGACGAGATAGAAAGCATATATATCGTATAATAGCCAGCGACCCGTAACCGCGGACGGTAGCGGAGCCTTGCCCTGTGGTTTCACTTCATTTGGGGATTGCGAAGTCCAGCTTCTCGCCGCCGGCATAGGCATCCCACTGCTGACGCGTGCGGAAACCACCTGTGCCCTTTTGCCAGGCAGAGCCCGAATAATATACGAAGGGCCTGCCCGGCGTGACGCGCAGCAGGATTAGATGATTGTCGGCGTCTGCGCGCACCTCGGCGATCGCGGCGGGATCGACTCGGATCGCGATTGCCATCCGGCCATGGTCGCCATCCTCCGGTCCCCACCAGGAGAGCAAGCCCTTGGCACGATCGACGCTGACCTCGCCGGCCCCCTGCCCGGTCGTCCGCTTGCCGATTCCGATGCCGACAAGCAACTGCTCCGCGCGATCGGACGAAATGGTCGAGACCATCCGCGTGAAATGGGTGCCGAGCGGGAGCGTGAAGCGCCGTGTCTCCCAGACTTTGCGGCCCACATCGACCGGCCAGGGCGCATAATCGACGGTGAAGTCCGCCGCTTTTCCGCTGCCGGACAGGATGCGATGGCGAACATAGTTGCGCGACGTCCACAGCTTGTTGTCGTGCCAGATGCCGAGACCCCCGGCACCGCGCGTGGCGCCGACATTGTAGAAATCGAGACCCTCGCCGCGATAACTGTGCTGATCGCCGCTGCGCAGTTGTCGATCGGCGAAGGGCCATGCAACATTCTTGCCCCACGAATCTATGCCCGAACCCGAGGGCGGTTCCGCTGCTTCCAGCGCGTGGGCGTAGATGCGATGCGCAGTGCGGTCATTCTCCCACAGCAAATCATCATAGCGATAGTCGGCGAGGACCACGGCCGCCTGGGGCTCGCGGCTGGGCGGCGGGGGCAACGAGCCCGCGACGGCGGGCATAACCGGCGTCTCGGCGACCTGGGCCGAACAAGGCAGCGCCGCGGCGGTGCCCAGCAATGTCAACAGCGCCGCAAGGCTCGCACGAGCCATCAAATTCAGCATCGACCTCTCCTGTTCAGCCGGCTTCGGACGAGTCGGCGAATGCGGCCACCATGCCTTCGCACGGAGCCTCCGCCTAGCCATTTTGCGAATACCATTAGAAACTGAATTTATTTAAGTTGTCATATGACTCAGAATGGGTACATTGGACAGGCACGGCGCGCCAATGCGCCGGCGTGGGAGAGTGGACATGGGGCAAGCCGGCATCGACGCCGCCGACGACGAACGCCCGTCGCACCGCAAACGTCGCCCGTCGCTGGTCGCGGCGGCGTGCGAGCATATTCGCAACAGCATCCTCTCGGGCGCGCATCGGCCCGGATCGCAGCTCCCGACAGAGGGGGTGTTCGTCGAAATACTGGGCGTCAGCCGGACGGTGATCCGCGAAGCCGTCGCACGCCTAGCCGCCGAAGGTCTGGTCGAAGCCCGGCAGGGCAAGGGGCTCTTCGTCAGCGACACCGCACGCTATCAGGCGTTCCAGGTCACCCGTGACGAGGTCGAGAATCTCAGCGACGTGATCCAGTTGCTCGAGCTCCGCCTCTGCGTCGAAACCGAGATGGCCGCGCTCGCAGCCGAGCGGCGCAGCGAGCTGGATCTCATGAATATGCGCCAGCAACTCAAGATCTTGGCCGAATCGGAAGTGGGCCTGGAGGATTCGGTCAAGGCCGATGTCGAGTTCCACAGCGTCATCGCGCGCGCGAGCAAGAATACTTATTATGCGAAGCTGATCGACTTCCTGGGCGTCCGGCTGGTGCCGCCGCGCTCGCTCTATCTGCGCCAGGGCCAGGCCTATGTCGGGGATAGTTACAAGGCCGTGATCAGCACCGAGCATGAGGCAATACTGGAGGCGATCATCCGGAGCGATCGCGATCGCGCCCGAAAAGCTGCGCATGCGCACATGAGCGGAAGCCTGAAGCGGCACCGCGAATTGCACGATTTCATGTCGGCGAGCAGTGCCTTCGGAGCCCGCCAGACCACCAACGCAACTTAGGCGGCTGAGCAAAATCAGGCGCCGAAAAACCGGCCGGCAGAACAGAATGAACCGGTCGAAAATTTGTATGACATCTTACAGGGAGAGGATCATTGAAGGTACGTCTTCGCGACTCAGCGGCGCTGATTGCACTTATCGGCAGCGCGCCAATGACAATCGGACAGGCTGCGGCGCAAACTGCCCCGGCGGCTGAGCCACTGACCGAACAAGCAACCGCGGATCAGCCAGCGCAGGACGACATCGTCGTCACCGGGATCCGCCAGAGCCTCGCCCGCGCCGCCGAGATCAAGCGCGAATCGACCGCCGTGGTCGATTCGATCGTGGCCGAGGACATCGGCAAGCTCCCCGACGTGACCACCGCAGCCGCGCTTCAGCGCGTTCCCGGCGTTCAGGTCGTGGTCGGCGGCAATAACGAGATCGTCGGCGCGCGCATCCGCGGCCTCGACGATATCATCACGACGCTGAACGGGCGCGAGATTTTCACCGGCGTCGGCCGCGGCTTCTCGTTCCAGGATCTCCCCGCCGAGGCGCTGGCAGGCGTCGACGTCTACAAGTCCAACTCCGCGGAGCGGATCGAAGGCGGTGTCGCTGGCGGCGTCAATCTGCGCCTGCGCCGCGCGCTCGACTTCAAGGAGCTGACGATCGCCGGGAGCGCGCGCGCGACCTATATGGTCGAGGCGGGGTCCGACAATACGCTCAATCCGGCCGTGAGCCTGCTAGTGGCGGATCGCTGGTCGACCGGCATCGGCGACATTGCGGCGATGGTCGGCCTCTCCTACCAGCGCAACGAATATGCGCGACCGATCGCCTGGAATGACTGGACCCGCAGCACCAACAACGCCCCGGCGGGCTCGACGCGCAACCTCCATGCGCCGACGGGCTTCGCGGCCGGCGTTGAGTTCGGCAAATATGAGCGCCCGCAGGCCAATTTCTCGCTCGAATGGGCGCCCGATACGACCACCAAAATCTACGTCGAGGGGCTTTTCGCCGGATATCGCGGCAACGTCTTCCAGGCGCGCCCGACCTTCCGCGCCTTCACCGGCACGTCGTTCGAAGCGCAGGCCGGCGACACGTGCGAGGAGTTCAACGTCGGCAACGATGGCTATTTCTCCGCCACCGGCACTCGCCAGACGCTTTGCAACGCCACCGGCTACACCGCGCGCAATGTCGAATATTACACCGCCACCGTGGCCAACAAGGCGCGGACTGACATCTACGTAATCGCGACCGGCTTCAACAAGGAGTTCGGGAACGTCACCTGGAACACCGACGTCTCCTATGAGGCCTCGACCAACCGGAACAACAGCTTCCGCATCGACATCGGCAAGCGCATCCCCGAGCTCGTACAGGTCCGCGACGTCAATCACGCGGTCCAGGCGACGACACCTGGCAATACCATCAACGATCCCACCGGGCTGGCATTCCTCAACGGCATGACCGAGGACATCAACCGCAGCCGCGGCACGCTGTTCGCGGTCATGAGCGACGTGAAATATGAGATTGGCGGCTTCCTCGACAATATCCAGGCAGGCGTCCGCCTCGCCCGTCGCAAGGCGACCTTCGAGCAATATCTCGGTGGTCCGCAGGCCCCCGGGGGTTCCTTCGCAACGCCGCTGGCTACCGCCGGGCTGCCGGCCGACATCCTGGTGCAGGCGCCCGGTGTTCCGCAGATGAACGACGGCGCGTCCTACTTGCAGATCGACCCCGAATATCTGCTGCAGGAATCGATCAAGCGGCAGCTGCGGACACTATACCGCGTCTCGCCGAACACTCCGGCATTCGATCCGACGCGCGACTATGAGGCGCAGGAGAAGAATTATGCGGGCTTCGTGCAAGCGGCCTATGGCTTCTCCCTGAGCGATACGATCTCGGTCGACGGCCTGGTCGGCGCACGCCTGACGCGCACCAATCGCACCATCGTTGGCGCCGGCCGTGTTACCGATCCGGCAACGAGCACGTCGAGCGTCGTCGTAGTCAATCGCGAAACCAGCGACACGGATTTGCTGCCCAACGCCAGCGCCAGGATCAAATTCGGCGGCGGCCTCCAGTCGCGCTTCAATTATTCGAAGACCCTTTCGCGGCCTAGCTTCGGCCAGCTCAATCCGGGCCTCAGCTACGTCGTGTCCTACGTAAACACGATCCAGAATTCGGGATCGGGCGGGAATCCGGACCTGCGGCCACAGAAGGCCGACAGCTTCGATGCCTCGCTCGAATACTATTTTGGCCGCAGCAATTATGTCTCGGCGGTCGCATTCTATCGGAACATCAAGGATCGCGTGATCACCGGGACCGAGGCTCGCACGATCGACAATCTTCAATATGTGATCTCGACTCCCCGCAACCTGGGCTCTGCGACGATCAAGGGCGTCGAAGTGGGTGGCCAGCTGTTCCTCGACTTCCTTCCGGAAGGGCTCAACGGCGTCGGACTGATCGGCAACTTCACGATCATCGACAGCGAAGTGACTACGCCGGGTGACCGGCTTCAGGGCCTGCCCTTGCTCGGGGTCTCCAAATACAACTTCAACGCCGGTGTCATCTACGAGAAGTACGGCATCTCGGCGCGGGCGATCTACACCTATCGTTCGCAATATTTTGATGGCGACATCACGAACGGTCTTTCGCTCCGACCGGCGTCGATTCCGGTGGGCCTCAACGGCATTCGTGCTGCGGGGCGCCTGGACTTCGGACTGAATTATGACGTGACGCCCAACATCACGGTCAGCCTGGCGGGCACGAACGTAACGGGCCAGAAGACGCTGAACTTCGAATCGCGCGAGGATTTCGTTCGCGAAGTACGTAACGACGACACGACCTATTCGCTCGGGGTCCGCTTCAACTTCTGAGGGGATCGACGCATGCCCGGCCCGTGCCGCTACCCATTAGCCGATGGGCAGAGCACGGGCCGCGGACAAGGACAGGCCGACCTGGATCGGCGGACATAGGAGATGGTCTTGAACAAGAAACGGATGCTCGGGGCGCTGCAACTGGCGACGATATTGGCGGCTGGCAGCCTGACCGCGATCGACGCGGCCTATGCCCAGACCCCCGCAACGGTATTCAACCAGTCCGATCGGGCATTGCCGGGCGATGTTCGCGTCGCGCGTGCGCAGGATTCGGTGACGCTCGACTGGCCGTCGGGACAGGGTGAGCGTGCGCAGTTGACGCTCTCGCTCGATCCGGCAAAGCCCCTGGTCCGCGCGATCTCGATCGCCGGAAAGACCGTGCTCGGCGACGTCGATCCGGCGGGCGTCATCACCGTCGGCACGCGCGATCTGAAGCAGGGCTGGACGGTCTTCTTCGACAATCCCCGCAACCGCTCGTTTGAGAGCTTCCCGCTCCGTCTGGCCCGCAGCGACATCAGCGTGCGCGCCGAGGGCGGCTATACCAAGGTGATCGTCGGCGGCGCGACCGCGGGGCCCTTCGCCGGCACCTATCAGTTCACCATCTATCCGGGCTCACGCCTCGTCCGCGCGGCGATGGTCATGTCCACCCAGCGCGGCGCGACGGCCTATACGTTCGACGCAGGCCTCACTGCCGCGGCGTCGGCGCCGCTGCCGTGGAAGTCGATCGCCTATACCGACATGTCCAACCAGATCGTTCGCCGCGAAGCGGGTGCATCGAGCACCCCGGCAACGTCGCCCAAGGTGCGCGCGCGGATGATCGTCGCGGAGGGCACCAACGGCGGCGCGCTCGGTATCGTGCCACCGCCGCACCAATTCTATTATCCGCTCGACTACGCCAACAACGATAATTCGACCTGGTACGGTCGCGACTATCGCGAGCTTCGCGGCCGTACCGGCTTCGGCCTGCGCCAGACGCTGGAGGGCGATCGTCGCTACGTGCCTTGGGTCAACGCCCCGCCGGGGACCATGCAGGACATGGGGGTCTTCTATCTCCCCGACGGCGGCGACGCGGCGACCACGACGCAGGCGGCCCTCGCCTATACGCGCAACGACAGCTTCAAGCCGCTCGCCGGCCACCGCACCTTCACCAGCCATTATCATGTCGAGCACACCGAAGAGTTTCTGAACCGGCAGCGCTTCCAGCAGTCGACCGGCGTGCCCGACGGCCTGGAATCGCCCGCGTTCATCAAGCGCTTCAAGGACATGAACGTCGAGATCGTCCACCTGGCGGAACTTCATCTGTCGAAGGAATCGCTCGATCGCGCCGGTGACCGGCTGACCCTGCTCAAGACGATGCATGCGGAAACCGCGCGCCTCTCCGACGATCGCCTCCTGCTCCTCCCCGGCGAAGAGCCCAACGTCCATCTGGGCGGGCACTGGATCAGCTTCTTTCCCAAGCCCGTTAACTGGACGCTCGACCGCAAGGAAGGGCAGCCCTTCGTCGAAAATGATCCGGTTCACGGCAAGGTCTATCATGTCGGATCCGAGGACGACGTCCTCAAGCTGATGGAGGCCGAGCAGGGGCTGATGTGGACCGCGCATCCGCGGATCAAGAGCTCGTTCGGCTTCCCCGACGCGCATCGGCACACGCCCTTCTTCAAGAGCGATCGCTTCCTGGGCGGCGCATGGAAGGCAATGCCCGCCGACTATGCGCAGCCACGCCTCGGGTCGCGCGTGCTCGATACGCTCGACGACATGAACAATTGGGCGGCCAAGCCTTCCGAACGCAAATACGCCCCCGGCGAAGTCGACGTGTTCCAGATCTCGGACGAAAGCGAGCTCTACGCACACATGAACGTCAATTACCTCCGCCTTGATGGGCCGCTTCCGCGCTATGCCGATGGCTGGTCGTCGGTGCTCGGCGCACTGCGCGGGGGCAAGTTCTTCACCACCACCGGCGAAGTTCTGATCCCCGAATTCACGATCGACGGCGCGAAGAGCGGCGAGGAAGTCGCGTTCGGCCAAAACATGGTCCGCGCCAAGATCGAGTGGACCTTCCCTCTCGCCTTCGCCGAGATCGTCAGCGGCGACGGCAACAAAGTCTATCGCGATCGCATCGACCTGAGCGATGGCGCGCCCTTCGGCACCCGCACGATCGAGAAGCGCGTCAACCTGCGCGGCCGCAAATGGGCGCGGATCGAAGTGTGGGACGTCGCGACCAGCGGCGCGTACACTCCGCCGGTCTTCCAGAAATCCAACTGATACCCTGAAGGGCGCCGGCCACTCGCGAGATCTTCGGACCTCGCGAGTGGAACGCCGCCCTCGGCTGTTCCTCTACTCGGGGCCGTGTCTTGACGCTTGTCGGGCCCCGTCGGCTTCGGAGTAAAGATGTTCGATCGGACCTATTACGCCACCCATCCGGACATGATGGCCTGCGTCTCCAACGACGAATTGCGTGACCGCTACCTGATCCGCGACTTGTTCCGTCCAAACCAGTGCGTGCTCAACTACACGCATGCCGATCGGCTGGTGATCGGCGGTGTGATGGTCGAGGTTGGCAGCGTTCGCCTGCCCGATCAGACCGAGCCCGCATCGGCCGCGGGCCACCCCTTCCTCGAGCGGCGCGAGCTGGGCATCGTCAACGTCTCGAGCGTCGCCGGCATCGTCACGGTCGATGGCGAAGCCTTCGCGCTGGGCCCCAAGGACAGCCTCTACGTCACGATGGGCGCACGCGATGTCCGCTTTGCAGGCGACGGCGCGCGTTTCTATCTCGCGTCGTCGCCGGCGCACCGCACCTTCCAGACGCGCCAGCTTTCGCTCGCCGGCGCCAGGATGCTCGAGCGCGGCAGCCGCGAAGAGGCCAACGATCGCACGATCCACCAGTTGATCATCCCCGGCGTGTGTGACAGCGCGCAACTGGCGATGGGGCTGACGATCCTAAAGCCCGGCAGCGTCTGGAACACGATGCCGCCGCACGTCCATGAGCGCCGCAGCGAAATCTATTTCTACTTCGATCTCGACGATGCCGAGACCGGGCGCGTGATGCATTTCATGGGCGAAGGCGACGCCACCCGACACATCGTCATGGCAGAAGGCGAAGCGGTGATCTCGCCGCCCTGGTCGATCCACATGGGGGTGGGCACCAGCGCCTATGCCTTCATCTGGATCATGGCCGGCGAGAATCAGGACTATGACGATATGAACGTGCTCGACATCTGTCAGCTGGCCTGAACGCTCCGCATCAATGCTGCGTGGTTCCGGCGACCTCCCGCCGCACGATGGGCGCGCGCCCGGCCAGCATCGCGAACAGGAACAGCGCCCCATAGCAGGCCGCCGGCACGATCAACGCGAAGGCATAGCCGTGCTGGTCGGAGACCGAACCTACCACTAGCGGCAACAGCGCTCCGCCGACGATCGCCGTGCAGAGCAGTCCCGAGGTGGACTCCGCCGACCCGCTCGACCGTTCGAGCGTCAGCGTGAAGATCACCGGGAACATGATCGAATTGAACAGCCCGATCGAAAGCGCGACGAACCCGGCCGACACGCCACCGACCGCGAAGACATAGCCGCACATCGCCGCGGCGATCACTGTGAAGACCGCGAGCAACACATAAGCGCGCACCACCGCGAGAAGCGCCGAGCCGATCGCCCGCCCGACCATCGCGCCGCCCCAATAGAAAGCGACCGCCTTCCCGGCTTCCTGGAGCGACACGCCCGGCACGCCATCGCTGCCCATCAGATAGCCGAGCAGCGGAACCGAGAATGGCGCGTCCGACTGGCCCCACACCGCATTGTCGTTGAGCAGCAGCGCCATCTGCGTGCCAATCGCGACCTCCGCGCCAACATAGAGGAAGATCGCCGCCGCGCCGAGCAGCGCCCAGCGCGAGCGTAGCGCGGAGAAAAGCCCGGCGGTCGACGCCGGCACAGGTGCCGCTTGGGTGACGACGCGGCGGCTGAGCCAGAAAAATAGCGCCATCGCCGCGATCAGCCCGCAGATCCACAGATAGGCCGCATCGATCCCCGCCAGCGCGTCGGCGCGCACGGCAGCGGTGATGGCCTCGCCATCCTTTACTTCGACGCCCTTCAGGAACAGATGCGCGCCCAAAAGCGGCCCCAGAAAGGTGCCGAACGAATTGAAGGTCTGGCTGAGGGTCAGCCGCAAATGGCTATAGCGCGGATCGCCCAGCGCCGCCGCCAGCGGGTTAGCCGCCACCTGCAGGATGGTGATCCCGCACGCAAGGATGAACAGGCCGAGCAGCACCAGCGTGAACAGCGCCAGATTGGCCGCGGCCAGCATCACCAGGCAGCCCGAAATCATGAAGCCGAACGCAATCAGGATCGTCGGTATCGATTTGACGCGCGAGAGCAACGCCGCCGCCGGGAAGGACGCGAGCCCATAGGCAATGAAGAAAGCGAAAGCCGCGGCCTGCGCCTGGAAGTCACTCAACGTGAAGATGCCCTTCACCGACGCCACCAGCGGATCGATCAGCGAGGTGATGAACCCCCAGGCGAAGAAGAGCGTGGTGACGGCCGCGAATGCCAGCGTCGTGCTCGGGGAACTCGATCGCGCCATGGTCCTATCCTTCCTATGTTGCGCGCGTCGCTGCGCCGCATTCTTATTGGTTTCGGGATTATCCGGCGCGGCAGGCCTCTTCGGCGGCAGCGACCGCAAGCGCGATCGACCCCAACGGCCCCGCCAGATCGCCCAGCCCGGGCCGCGTCACATAGTCATAGTCGTCGGGCAGCTTCAGATAGCCGTTGATGCTCACGCGCAGCGCCCGATCGATCCGCGCGAGCAAATGCGGTTGGGCAGAGAGCACGCCGCCGCCGATCGCGATGCGGCGCGGCGCGGCGCCGCACACGAGCGCATGCGCCATCGCCGCGATATAGTGGACGATCGCGTCCCACGCCGGATCGTCCTCGGAAATTTCGCGCACCGTGCGCCCGGCCAGCCGCGAGACCAATGCCGTGCCCGAAGCCAGTCCCTCGACGCAATCGTCATGATAGCTGCACACGCTCGGATGATCGTCACCGAGAAGCCGCGGCACGCGGATATGGCCCCATTCGCCATGCGCAAAGCCGCGCGTGGGCCGCCCAAGCACGATCAGCCCCACCCCCACGCCCGTTCCCACGGTCACATACGCAAAGTCGTCCACCCCCTTGCCGCAGCCCCAGGCTATCTCGGCAAGCGCGGCGCCGTTGACGTCGGTGTCGAAGCCGACGGGCATTTCGAACGGCCCGGAAAGCGCGCGCAACACGTCGGTGCCCGGCCAGCGCGGCTTGTTGGTCGCAAGGATCTGGCCGTGGGTGGGGGAGCTTCGGTCGATATCGATCGGGCCAAAGGAAGCAATGCCGAGCGCAGCAAAGTCATGCGCCTGCTTCCATCCATGCAGCACTTCAAGCAGCGCCGGCAGCGTATCGTCGGGGCTGGTCGTCGCCACGGTCCGTTGGTCGATCACGCGTTCGGGGCCGAATGCCAGGGTGCACACGCATTTGGTGCCACCCAGTTCGACCCCCGCCCATGGCCGTCCGCCCGACGCGTCCCGCCCGGGCTCCGGCGATTGCAGAGCGTTGGTCATTCCCCTCCCTTTCTTCCGGCTGCACGCGGGTTCTAATCCGATCGCTTGCCTATGCCTGCAACTGCATTAATAATCCAAATTACATAATTCAACAGGGGAGAGGATCGATGCGCGCAGCCAGCCGCAAGCTCAACATGAGGGCAGTGATCGCCGCCAGCCTGGCCGGGCTGCTGTTCGGGTTCGACACCGCAGTGATCGCCGGCGTCACCGATGCCCTGCGCGCCGAGTTCGACCTGTCGGCGGCCGAGCTTGGCGCCGCAGTCTCTGCCGCGTTGGTGGGGACGCTGGTCGGGGCGCTGGGCGCGGGCCGGCCGGGCGATCGCCATGGCAGCCGCACGGTGCTCCTGTGGATCGCCATCGCCTATATCGTCTCGGCGATCGGATCGGCGTTCAGCGGTGGACTCGCGATGCTCGTCGCCTTCCGCTTCGTCGGCGGGCTGGCGATCGGCGGATCGTCGGTCCTGGCGCCGATCTATATCGCCGAGATCAGCCCGCCCGCGCGGCGCGGGCTTCTGGTCGGCTTCTTCCAGCTGAGCATCGTGATCGGCATCCTTGGCGCCTATGTCAGCAACTTCCTGATCGCGCTCGCCACCGACGGCGATCTGGCGTGGCGCCTGAAGCTTGGCGTCGCGGTCTTCCCGGCGCTTCTCTTCCTCCTCCTGCTGCTGCGCATCCCGCACAGCCCGCGCTGGCTCTATCAGCGCGGTCGCACCGATGAGGCCCGCGGCGCCGTGGAGACGCTGGCGATGGGCGAGCCCGATGCCCTGTTTGCCCAGTTTGCGGAGGGCGACGCCGCCGCCGGCGACGGCAAGCTGCGCTGGGGTGTCCACCGCCGCCCGATCTTGCTCGCAATCGCGCTTGCCCTGTTCAACCAGCTCTCGGGGATCAACGCGATCCTATATTATCTCGGCGACATCTTCGCCGCCGCCGGGTTCGACAGCGTGTCGGCGGATATCCAGGCCGTCGCGATCGGCGTCGCCAATCTGGTCGGCACGATCCTGGGCATGACGATCATCGATCGAGTGGGCCGCAAGCCGCTGTTGCTGATCGGCGCGATCGGCACCGCGGTGGCGCTCGCCGCAGTCGCGGGCATCTACACCGCGGGGCAGGGCCAGGCGCTGCTCCTTCCCGCGCTGGTCCTCTTCATCCTGTTCTTCGCGGCATCGCAGGGCGCGGTCATCTGGGTCTATTTGTCGGAAATCTTCCCCACCTCGGTGCGCGCGCGCGGCCAATCGCTCGGAAGCGCCACCCATTGGGGCATGAATGCGCTGATCGCCTTTTGCTTTCCCGTCGTGGCACAATATACGCAGGCATTGCCGTTCTGGCTGTTCTCGGGCGCAATGCTGGTGCAGGCAGTCGTCATCTGGCGCTATTTCCCCGAGACTAGCGGTGTCGCGCTGGAGAAGATGGAAAGGACAGTCGAGGGCCGATGACGAATGTGCAAATCAAGGCTGAGACGGCGGGCAGCCTTACACTATCGACTCTCCGGCTGGACGCCGGGCCACTTTCTGTCCGCCGGCTGTTTTCGCACGCATGACCTCCAGCTCGACGCAAACGCGCCCGCGCCTGTCGGGCACCAACCTTGAGCGCGCCGCCGACCACAACCAGCGCGTCACGCTCCACGCCATCCGCGTGCTCGCCCCGCTAACCCGCGTCGAGCTCGCGGCCATCACGGGGCTGACCGGCCCGGCGATCGCGAACATCACCAAGCGCCTGCTCCAGGACGGCCTGATCGAGGAGGCCGGCCAGCGCCGCGGCGGCCGCGGCCAGCCGCCGACCAAGCTCGTCGTGCGTCCGGACGCCTGCTACTCGATCGGCGTCAACATCGATCGCGACCATATCACGATCGTCCTCGTCGATTTCTCCGGCGAAACCCTGGCCCGCATTTCCGAGGAAGTGAATTTCGCCCTCCCCGATCATGTCCGCGCGCTCTATCGCCGGTCGATCAAGAATATGCTGCGCAAGGCGAAGGTCGATATCGCCAAGGTGGTGGGCCTGGGGATCGCAGTCCCCGACGATCTCGGGCTAGTCGATTTGCCCGGCCGTCCCGATACCTATGCCAGCTGGGACAGCGTCGATATGGTCGAGCTGTTCCGCGAACCGCTCGATCTGCCCACCTTCGTCGAGAATGATGCCGCCGCCGCCGCGATGGGCGAGATGCAATTGGGACTGGGCCACAGCAACAACAGCTTCTTCTATATCCTGATCTCGGCAGGCCTGGGTGGCGGGCTCGTCGTCGATGGCAACTATCTGCGCGGCGCCCATGGGCGCAGCGGCGAATTGGGATTCATGCGCGCCGCATCCGGCGAGGAAATCCAGCAGCTGGTGTCGCTATCGGGGCTGGCCCGCCATCTCGAGCAAGGCGGCTGCACGCTTGCCGATGTGATGGGCGACGCCGAGCCGAACGAGGCGAGCAAGGCGTGCATCGCCGCATGGATCGAGGACGCCGCGCACCAGCTCACCGTAGCGCTCGACGCGATCAATTGCCTGATCAACCCCGCTGCAGTGCTGATCGGCGGCCGGCTGCCGACCGCGCTGCTCGAACGGCTGGCCGAGCGCGCCAACGAACTGATGCAGGCACGCGCCCACCTGCTGCCCACGGTCGCCCCGGTGATCCGCGCCGCATTGTCCGCGGACGCGCCCGCGGTCGGCGCGGCGATCTTGCCGTTCAGCCACTTCCTGCTGCCCAAGCAGGCCGCGCTCTGGAAAGCCTCGGCATAGCCCCAAGATCAGAGGCGCTGGTTCAGCAGCGCGGGCGCCCGCGTCTCGACATCGAGGATCAGGTCACCAAACAGCCCGTTGGCCCAGGCGAACCAGCTGCGCGTGAACTTCGCGGGATCGTCCTTGTGGAAGCTCTCATGCATGAAGCCGGTGCCGCCATGCGTCGCCTTTAGCGTGTGCAGGCATTGGCGGATCACCGCCTGATCGTCGCTCATCAGCGCGCGGCTAATGATCGACATCGGCCAGATCATGTCCATGCCGACATGCGGCCCGCCGATCCCCTCCGCCGCCTTGCCCGCGAAGAAATAGGGATTGCGCGGGCTCCAGGCGAGCGCCGCGGTGCGTCGATAGAGCGGATCGTTGCGATCCGCCGCACCCAGCAACGGCAGTGCCGAGAGGCTCGGCACATTGGCGTCGTCCATGAAGATCGCATTGCCATAGCCATCGACTTCATAGGCCCAGACCTCGCCACCCTTCCCGTCCGCCATCTTGCCATGCGCATCGAGCGCCTGGCGCACTTCGGCAGAAAGCGCTTCGGCATCCTGCGCCGCGGCGCCATCGCCACGCGCCTCGCGCAGCACCGTCGCGAGCATCTTGAGCGCCGAGACCGCGAACAGGTTCGACGGGATCAGGAAGGGGAAGACGCAGGCATCGTCGGAGGGTCGGAAGCCCGAATGGATCAGCCCCACCTTGCGGGTCGGCGCGCCATAGCCGCCGAACATCAGCGTCTCGGTCGGCGAGGGATCGACGCGCTGGAAATGATAACCGCCCGGCCCGTCCTTGCGCTGCTGATCGCGCAAGGTGCCCACCGCCACCGCCATCCCCTTCGCCCAAAGCGCATCGAACGGCGCCTTGTCGCGCGTCGCGGTCCAATAGGCATGCGCCAGCCGCATCGGATAGCAGAGCGAATCGATCTCCCATTTCCGCTCGGCGACGCCGGGCTTCATGTCGGTTCGGTCGTTGATCGCGGGCAGGTTCGACTTCGCCGCCGGATCGCGCGTGTAGGCATTGGCGAACGGATCGATCAGGATGCACCGCGCCTGGCGCTGGAACGCGCCGCGGAAAAGCCGCCGCAGATCGGCATCCTTGGGGGTCAGGTGGACATAGGTCTGGAGCTGCGCCGAACTGTCGCGCAGCCACATCGCATCGATGTCGCCGGTGATCACGAACGTGTCGGGCTTCCCGTCGACTTCGCCGAGCGTCACCGTCGTATCGAGCGTGTTCGGATAGCAATTCTCGAACAGCCAGGCGAGCTCGGGGTCGGCAATCTTCGCCTTCACCCGTGCGATCTCTGCTTCGACCGCCTTGCTGGTGAAGCGCCGTTCGGACTTTGGCGGGCGCTTGCTCGCCTGTTGGGCGAGTGCCACCCCGGGGAGCGAGGCCGCCATGGCAAGCGTCGCTGCGCCCGCGATCACTTCGCGACGGTTCATTTAACTTCTCCCGCTGCGCTCATCGAGAAGGGCGCCGCGCTCTTGCTCGCCCCCCACTGCTTGTTGGGCGTCGGCCCCATCACAAAGCGCAGCGTGCCGCCGCCCTGGAGTGCCTCGCGCGTCAGCCACGTCTTCTCGTGCCCCTTGCCGTTGAAGGTGACCGACTGGATATAGACATTCTTCGCGCTGTTATTGGCCGCCTCGATCTTCAACACCTTCCCGTTGGGCATCGTAAGCTCGACATTTTGGAACAGCGGGCTACCGATCGCATATTCGCCCACCGTCGGCGTCACCGGATAGAATCCCAGCGCCGAAAAGACATACCAGGCCGATGTCTGCCCATTATCCTCATCGCCCGGATAGCCGTCGGGCGCTGACGAATATAGTTTCGCCATCACGTTGCGCACATGGAATTGCGTCTTCCACGGCGCCCCGGCCCAGTCGTACAGATAGATCATGTGCTGGATCGGCTGATTGCCATGGGCATATTGCCCCATATTGACGATCTGCATCTCGCGAATCTCGTGGATCGTCTGGCCATAATAGCTGTCGTCGAACAAGGGTGCGGTCGAGAAGATCGAGTCCAGCCGCTCGACGAACGCTTTGTCGCCGCCCATCAGGTCCGCCAGCCCCTGTACGTCCTGCATCACCGACCAGCTATAATGGAGCGAATTGCCCTCGGTGAACGCATCGCCCCATTTGAGCGGGTTGAACGGCGTCGCCCAGCTGCCGTCCTGGTTGCGCCCGCGCATCCAGCCCGATTGCTTGTCGAAAAGCTTGCGGTAATTCTGCGCCTGCGCGGCATATTTCCGGGCATCGTCGGGTCTGCCCAGCGCCGCCGCCAAGCGTGACAGCGCGAAGTCGGCGGTGGCATATTCCAGGCTGCGCGCCGCGCTCTCGTTGATGCCGACGTCATAGGGCACATAGCCGAGCCGGTTATACTGTTCGACGCCCTCACGCCCCACCGCAGTCAGCACCTTGCCGCTTTTGTCGCGCGGGCGGCCCTCGGACGTCGTCGCATTCTTGACCATCGCCTCGTACAGCGTCTCGACATCGAAGCCGCGCACGCCGTTCAGATAGGCGTCGGCAATCAGGATCGCCGAGTTGGATCCGATCATCACGTTGCGATGCCCCGGGCTCGCCCATTCGGGCAGCCAGCCGGATTCCTTATAGGTGTTGACCAGCCCCTGCATGATCTCGCCGTCCAGCTCGGGATACATCAGCGCGAAGAAGGGGAAGACCGCGCGCCACGTATCCCAGAAGCCATTGTCGGTGAACATCGGCCCGGGATGCACCTTGCCGTCATAGGGGCTGTAATGGACCTCCGCGCCCTTCGCATCGACCTCATGGAAGGTGCGCGGGAATTGCAGCATTCGATACAGTGCCGAATAGAAGGTGCGCCGATTGTCGATATCAGGATCGCTCACGCGGATCCGCGAAAGCTCCTTCTCCCAAATCTGGCGTGCCTTGGCTTCGGTCTGGGCGAAGCTGTCGCGCCCCACTTCGCGCGCCAGGTTGCGCTCGGCCTGGTCTAGGCTGATGAACGAGGAAGCGACCTTGACGCCGACCTGCTCGCCCTTCCTGGTCTTGAAGCTGACCACCGCGCCGACATGCGCGCCCTCGCTCTTCGGCCGATCGTGAAGCTGCCAATTCTCGTCCCAGGTGCGCGAGACGGTGAAGTCGCGATCGAACTCGAGCACGAAATAATTGTGGAAATTCTCCGGCACCCCGCCGCTATTGTTGCGGACATAGCCGGTGATGCGGCGGCGCTGCTTGTCCACCTGCACCATCGATCCTTCGTTATAGGCATCGAGGATGATGTGCGCATCGTCGCTGTCGGGGAAGGTGAAGCGGAACTGCGCGGCGCGGCTGGTCGGCACCACTTCGGCCGTCACGTCATGGTCGGCCAGATAGACTTTATATTTGTAGGCCTTGCTCTCCTCGGCCTTGTGGCTGAACCAGGAGGCGCGCTCCTTCTGCTTGATCCGCACCGGGCCGGTCATCGCCATCAGCTCGAACGCGGCATAGTCGTTCATCCACGGGCTGGGCTGGTGCGTCTGCTTGATGCCGCTGATCTTGTGCGCGTCATAGGTATAGCCCCAGCCATTGCCCATTTCGCCGGTGACCGGGGTCCAGAAGTTCATCCCCCACGGCACCGCGACCGCCGGATAAGTGTTGCCGTACGACAGCTCGAAGCTGGAATCGGTACCCATCAGCGGGTTCACAAGATCGACCAGTGCCTCCCGCTGCGCGCTCTGCGCAAATGCAGCGCCGCCCAGGATAGGCGCGGGCAGGCAAAGCCCGACGCAAGCCAGCAACGCCGCGCCGCCGCGGAGTGATCGAGCCAATGCCTTCAACTTCACTCTCCCCCTGAGGTCGTCATGTCGTAACGCTGCCCGCAGTCCATCCTAGCGCGCCACCGGCGCGGCAGCCGGCGCGCGATCTTTCTCCCAGAGCGGCCTGGCCATCGCGGCAAATGCCTCGGCCGGCGCCTTGGAAACTGCGCGGTCATAGGTGAGCAGCCCGTTGATCTCGCCTTCGACATCGGTCGTCTGCGTATAGACCGACGCGCTCAGGCCATGCACCTTCGCCTGACGCACGATCTCCTCGAACTTGCGGCGATAGCGCGCGAGATAATCGTCGGCGTCCTTGGCAACCTGATAGCTCCAGTTGCGCTTGCCCGCGCGCCAGAGATGATTGTCGATCGGCCGCCCCACCCCACCATATTCGCCGATCACGATCGCGCGCTCGGCCTGCCGCGCCGGCACCTTGGGCACGTCTTCATAGGTGTGGATATCGAGCACGTCCGAATCGCGCGACGCGACGTCGAGCCAGCCGCTGTCGGCATTGACCAGCCGGCTCGGGTCCATCCCTTTCACCAGCCGAGTCAGCGTGGCGGAGTCATATTGCCCCCAGCCCTCATTGTTCACCACCCACATCACGATCGAGGGGAAGGCGCGCAGATCGCCGATCATCTGCGCCAGCTCGGTCTGGTGATCGGTCATCACGTCCGATGAGAACACGGCCTGGCTCTGGCTGGTGCCCGCCAGGAACTGGTCCTCGCCGCCGCCCGAGGGCATGTCCTGCCACACCAGCATCCCCATCCGATCGGCATCGTGATAATAGCGCGCCGGCTCGATCTTGATGTGCTTGCGGACCATGTTGAATCCGGCTTTCTTCAGGAACTCCAGATCATAGCGCATCGCCTCTTCCGACGGCGGCGTCAGCAGCCCGTCGGGCCACCAGCCCTGATCGAGCGTGCCGTTCTGGAAATAGGGCTTGTTGTTGAGCAGCAGCATCGGCTGGCCATGCACCGTCCCCGGCCCCACCGAGATTTTGCGCATCGCGAAATAAGCGTTCGCCCGGTCGCGCGCCGCGCCGACGATTTCCGCCGCGGCATAGGTATCGATCTCAGCACTGGTGAAGCGCGCATCATAAGCGACCCGGTTGCGCTCGGGCCTGCCGGCATAGGGATCCTTCACCGTCACCAGTTCGGCGACGAGATCGTACAAGAACGGGTCCTCGGGCGACCAGAGATGCGCATCGGGGATCGCGATGCTCGCATGGCGATTGGCGCGCAGGATCGTCGTGGCGATCGGCTGGCCCGCGGAGCGCACCGTCAGCCGGACGGCATCGGTGTCGTTGGCCCATGCGCTCAGCGCGACATCGACTTCGATCCGGCCGGTGTCGATGTCGGGCGTCGCGCGAACGTCGGCGATATGGAGCGCGGACACCGGCTCGAGCCACACCGTCTGCCAGATGCCGCTCGACGCCGTGTACCAGATGCCGTCGGGCTCGAGGATCTGCTTGCCGCGCGGCTGGCTGCCGGCACTGGTCGGATCGGCGACCTGGACGACGATCTCATTGGCCCCGGGTTTCAGTGCCGCCGTGATATCGAAACCGAAGGCGTCGGACCCGCCCTTGTGCGCGCCGACCACGGCACCGTTGACCCAGACCACCGCTTCATAATCGACCGCGCCGAAATTGAGCTTCACATTCTGCCCCGCCCAATCGGCGGGCACGGCGAACTCGCGGCGATACCAGATGCGGTCTTCGGGTGTGACCTTGCGTGCGACGCCGGAGAGGCGCGATTCGACTGCGAACGGCACCAATATCTTGCCGTCCATCGCCTGCGGCCGCGGCGTCCCCGCCTTGGCGATCGCATAGTCCCACAGCCCGTTGAGGTTCAGCCACTTTTCGCGCTGGAGCTGCGGCCGGGGATAGCTGCGCCAGGCATTTTCAGGCGTGACCGCCTTGCCCCACTGCGTACTGATCGCGCCGGTATAGACCTTGTCGTCGCGCTGGGCGGGTGCCGTTTGCGCCAGTGCTGTGACCGGCAGCGACCCCAGCAGGGTGGCGATAAGAATCGTGCGCATGCGGTGTTCCCTTTCGGTGCAGCCTCTCCAGGCAATTTCGAAGGGCGCAGCCCTACTTGGTCGTCTCGGGTCGGCTCGCGCCACCATCCGCAAACTACTGTCAGCGTCTCTTAAATAAATCATTTTGTCAATTGAACATCGCCGGCCGCGCGTAGGATGCGGTGTCGCGAAAGCAGCTCACGCCAGAAAGCCAGATCCCGTCAGCACCTAGCTTGTGAGCTTCGATTGCGGGCGATATTTTGCGCTCTCGGTGCCGAAAGCGACCAGCCACGCGCTCAACAGGTCGCTGTTTCGGCGCCAGCGGTTGTTGATGGGATCGACAATGCATTTAGAAAACGGCGGCTTGCCCTTCGCGGTTGCCGCCGGCATCGATTACGCGTCGGGGCTTCAGGGCAAGTCTAGCGACTACCAAATATCGAGCGTCAGCCTCAAGACGCAGACTGGGCGAGCGATGACGCGTGGGGATGCAGTTGTCCGCTCAAGACCTGATTACGCAGATATGACAGTCGTCCATCACGGCGTCGCTCGCGGTCGTATCTCATAGAATGCCCGTGCGTGCTCGCTGCCATTCGCCGCAAGCCTTTTTCAAACATTATGGCTGATCTTATGACCGATCGCCAGAAGGCGGATATAATCTAATGGAATCAATGGCGGCTGGTAGAGCTGAGGGAAATCGAACCTCTGACCTCTGCATTGCGATAGCACTGCGCGCGCTCGATGCTCCGAAGTTCAGCCCAACAGCGAGAGGTCTCAGTGGCGGCGTCGAGCGGCGTCCTTGAGTAACGACGCCAGCGACATCCGGCGCTTGCACCTCGCCTCGTCCTCAGGTCCAGCGATCCGAACCAGTATCGCCTGATTGTGGGCATCGATTGTCTTGCACGCCAATCGGCGCGCATCTGCGCGCGATGCCACCGGCAGACCTTCCACAGAGAGCGGGGGCTGCGGCTGGAGCGGGATCCTGTCGAGGCGGCCGCTGAAATGGCGAAGCAGCGGCCGCACCGCCCTCCCCCGCTCGATACTCCGTTGGGGAACGCCCTCGGGAAGATGGCTTGTAAAGCGCAGGCGGTCTACAGGGTCCCATTCGTCGAGCATGAACACGACGAGGTTGAGGTCGCGCCGCGGCGCTGGCGCTCCTCCGACCGCCATCCGAACGAGGCTTTTGCCTGCGCGCGCCAAGGCGGTTCGATACGCAGCGAGCCCATCGGCGCGCCCCGCCACCTCCCAGCCCAGGACGAAGCCAGTCCCTTCATCGATGACCACGGCCAGCGTGTGAGCTTGCCCGTCCGTGTCACACATTGCGAGCCATGCGACGTCCAGCGCCACATGCTCGCCGAAAGCGCGTAGCGGCCTCGCGAGCCTTCTCGCATCTGTCAGCCAGCGCAATACGCTCGTACGCGCGGGACTCCGTTCGAGATCGAGTTCTCCCACCCGCTTAACGACCTTCTCCGTAGCCATCTCTGGATCCTCGAAGAAGCATCTACGGATCACCTCCTCTACCCGCTGCCGCCCGTCGCCGGCAATCGTGGAGCGACGGCGCAGAGGCGCGGAAGCACGGACCCCGAGGCCCGCGAGGGTGGGCTCAGGATCGCAGGCGGAAAGCAGCTCGTAGAAGCGCTTACGCGAGACTCCGGCTTCCGCCGCCAAGCGGTCGGTGAGGCCGCGGGGCGAGCGCGCGCCCCCCCGCCGGGCGTCGAGCCATTTGCGAATGGCGCCTAGACGCTTGACCGCCTGCTCGCGAAGCTCCGGAGTTAGTTGCACCCATAAATCGCGCTCCGCCGCGGGTAACTCCGCGGGCAGGCGGTCAAAGCGTCGGGATGCTCGGTCGTAGGCGCGTTCCATGGCTGCCATGGTAGCCGAGCATCCACTATTAGCAAGAAGTCTTATCTACGGTCGCACAGAAACCGCTTGACGCGTAGCTCAATAGGAGCGATTTATGTCTGATTCTTGATAGGACTATATCGCAAACAAGGGAGGTTTATGTGAAGACTCAAAGAAACACCGAAACGCCAAAGAGGACTAAGCGCGGCCTGAGCAGCGTCAGCCCAATTCCGCTCGTCAGCATTCTCGGCCGGATTGAGCACGGCGCGGCCCACGGAGAGAGTCCACCCCAGGTCCCGACGCTCATCCCGTCACCGAACTATCCGCAGATCCCCGGGGTCGTCGCGGCTGAGGTGATAGAGTCCCCGCCGCAGGTCAGGGTCATGCGGGGGGCACTCAACGACAATCACGCGTGGGATATTCAGCTCGACCAATACTATACCCGGCAAGACGTCGCGGCAGACTGCTACGGGATTTTCGGGCAGCATTTCGACCCGGCCCTATATCTGATGGTGGAACCAACCGCTGGCACGGGATCGTTTTACCAGTTGTTGCCTGACGGTAGCCTCGGATTCGATGTGGAGCCGAAATATCCCGGCATCAAAACGGCTGACTTCCTTACCGTCGAGATCGAAAGCGACCGTGAAATCGCAGTCATTGGCAATCCCCCTTTTGGAAAAAATGCCAGCATGGCCGTCCGCGTTTTCAACCGTGCGGCTCGCCAGGCGAGCGTTATCGCACTTATCCTTCCTAGGACGTTTCGGAAGGCATCGATTGAAAATCGAATTGACCCAGCCTTTCACTTGCTGCGCGAGGAGACGGTACCCCGCGACGCATTTCTGTTCCGTTCAAAGCCATATGACGTTCCAGCAGTATTCCAAATCTGGGAGCGCCGCCGCGAACCACGCGCGCTACGGCTCGTCGAAACCCAACATCCGGATTTTGAATTTACCACCTCGAACCACGCTGATTTCGCCATCCAACGCGTTGGTGCGCGGGCGGGTCGTGTACACTGCGATTTTACCGCAAGTCCGTCATCGCATTATTTCATCCGGGGCAATGTCGAAGCCATTATGGCAATGCTCGACTTCGCCAGCGTCGTGGGCAATGTGGCAGGGAATCCCAGTCTTTCAAAATCGGAGATAATCTCGTTGTACCGCGCGTACCTTGCAGCCCCCCCGCTTCCTCGGCTTGATTAAGTCTCCGAGCTTGATGACCCCGTCTTGACTTCGACTGATGAGTCGCTCCGGTTCATTGTCACCGCCTTGCATGCCGCCCCAGCTTAGTGTGTCCGGACGCTTTCAATCTTCGCGCCATAGCAGTGCGCCCTGCGAAGGGTCAGGCGATCCACAAGCCGCAATAGTACAATTGCCAGCGGCTGGGGCAGATCTGCCCCGGCGGTTCAGCTGCCCAGAGTAGCCCTGGATCTGGCGGGCCGATTAGCTGGACATCCAGTCGGTCAACCCCGCTTCGCCAACCCTCTAGGGTCACGCGTCGCCCAACCAGCCTGCGGGCACCGGGTCCCGTGTCGAGGTCTCAAGCGCCACCGCATCAATCTCAAGCATCATCCCGCGGGTCGAGTTCATCAACTTTGCCGGTGACGCGGCGTCTGGTACGACAGTCAGCGTTGCGTTTGAAAGTCAGTTTTAACGTCGCAAAGCAACGTCGAAAGGCCGGAAAAAGGGCGCGTTGCCGACAGGCTGTAAGGGGTTGAAGTGCTCAAGTGTCGGAAAAAGGCTCAGGACTGAGCGTTCGGCGAGGAGCGCCCAGTCCTGAGCACCAATAATACCTGCACCGCCTTTCAGGTTCCCTTCGGTACGCTACCGGACGGTCTATCGTATGATGGGTCACGTCTCCCAACCATCGCCTTAGGTTCGCACCGATAGGAGCCGAAGGAATAAATAAGAACAGGACTCAACGATTCGTTATTGTGAAAGGTGGAACGGACGGTCGAAGGGTCGCGTAGAGCTCGGATCCCGCAGGTCCTGATCGCGGAGTGATCAACGCGTGCAATCTGGCGAGCCGCTACGTGGTGCCGCTCACACAGTTCGCCGAACCGCGTCCCGAGGACGACAAGGACCTGCCGAAGCAGGCCTGGCTCTGCCTCCCCGGTCAACGCGTCGGGTGTTCGCCGGCATCTGGCGCGAGGCCGAGCGCGTCTTGCATAATGCGTTCACGACCTACGTGCTGGATGCGATCGTCGCGCCGATCGATCCGAAGCCATACCGGTGGTTCTTAAGCGCGACGAGCGGGACAAGTCGCTCGATAGCAGCGCGGAGGAAACCGCTGCGCTTGCGCGCCTCTGTGACGGGCCGATGGAGATGCAGATTACGACCCCGCGGCCGTCAGATGATCGCGCATTGGACTTTGTGGATGCGGCGTGAGTGGCAGGACCGTGAGCGAAGCCATATTGCGTGAGGGAGGGAAGTAGGCGGTGGCCCAAAGAGCCGGATCTCTCGACGACCCCTTCCGAAATCTACGTGAAATTGGCGGCCTGGATCGGAGACGGCGTCGGGGCGAGCGACGCCATGCTCCATATCCACGCCGGCATGGCCGTCCTGCTTCTCGCGAGGGTCATTTCCGGACGCTCCTTGGCCACCCCGGTGCCGCTCGCTATCGTGTACCTCGCCGAGGCCGCGAACGAGATCATGGATTAATTCGGCCATGGGTACGTGATGGCCGACACGTTCAGCGACTTCTCAAACACGGTGTTCTGGCCGACCATGCTTTTTATCGTGCTTGGAATCAGGCGCTAAAGACAGCATGAACCATATCTGCAATAGTTCGTTGATGTCCTTAGTCCCGAGGGCGCCGCCTTACGGGGCCTCGCCGGGCGGTGTTAACTCCCTTTTCCACCGCCCGGCCTGTCTATAGCGGTCCCACTTGGCAGCAGCCCTCATAGCTACGAGTCAGCGACAAGCTGGGCCCGGTCGGATAGTCCTCTGTCCAGTCGCGGCACGCCTCAAGCACGAAAACCGCAACTTCCACGCCGAGGTTGTAGGGGCAATTTGAATTGTCGTATCGTCGGGCTAGCGATCGGTCTGGCCGTCCGACAGGGCGGCCCCGTCGATCGTGATTCGCAGAGGGATAGCTCCGCGAGCGCCGACCGAGGCGTTTTAGGTCGGTGCCGTTCTGAGTTACCGGCGCGTTAAACCGAAAAACTCTAGCGAGGCCGAGTCCAGAATGCCACCGCTGTCTATCATTCCATAGCAGGCCAACGAGCCGATTCGTCGTCCGTGGCCCGCGCTGCGTCGGCTTGGTCTGCGCCGGCCGCCACGTTGCTCGGTACGGCGGCGCTCCAAAATGGTGCGAAACGTGCTGGCTCGGCGGCAGACCGCGGATGATGGTACCAGGTCGGAGGGCGAGACCAATTCGGCCCGAATCGCGCTGCGCCCGCGGCTTCACGAGAAGCGATCAACCCGGTGTCAAATCGGCCCACCCCTAGTTTTAGAACATAAAAGAGCAAAATGAACGATGCATTCATTGTGAGCTCAATTAGACCTTGGTAATGGCTCTGCCGCGCTTTTGACTGGGCTTCCGGCCCAAACCGGCCTTCTTCGCCAACTCGCGACGCCGCTCTGAGTATGCTGGTGCCGTCATCGGATAATCTGCTTTCAAGCCGAATCGAGCCCGGTACCCTGCTGGCGTAAGGCCATGCGTCGATAAATGCCGAGTAAGCATCTTGTATGGCTTCCCATCTAAGAGGCTGATAATGAAATCACGCGAGGCCAGAGACTTCCGAACTGACACGGCGGGAGCAAAGTTCCGTTGCCCCGTCTCCTCGACCGCCGGTGCCGGGGCGGTAGAGCCAAGCGCTCCGACAGACTCATGCATCTTGGCAAGGAAGGCGGGGACATCGTCTGTTGAGGCGCGGGTATTGGGGTTGCGAAGCCAAGCGATCGTCAACTCCGTTGCCAACTCGACGGTGCTAATATGATCTTCTGATTTAGGCATGGAATTTCCTTTGCGACCGGCTCTACTTTTTAATGCGAGTGCTACTCGACGCAAGAGAAAAGCGGATATCCGTTCTTGGGTGATAAGCGTCCTTAACGTTGCTTTCCGGTCCGCAAACAAGATTGACGGCTAACTCACTATCTTAGTTATCTAAATCCGTAAAATCTATATTATCCAAGCTTACCGCCAACGGCCCGCGGGTGTCGGTGGTTAAGAGGCCCCGAGCTCTTCCGACAATGGAACGCGTACCATGATTTATCTTTTCTAGCTTGTCTGGTGCTATCTTCCATTTCTATCGGCAGGACATGTACTGCCGGAGCATCTAGGATACTCGTATTCTAAAGCTTAGGTCCGTCGGAGATTGTTAAGCGACAGGCCGGAGCTTGCTTGTTCGGTGATGAGTTGCGGGTCAGTGTGACAGTGCCGCCTTCGGCTTTTCGCCATTAATACTACGGGATCTTCCAATTTAAGCTAGGGCGTAGACTCATAAGCGCGGAGCCAGAGGCGCATTGAGGCGAGCTGGACCATCGCGAGGAAGTTCTCGGCGAGCTTATCGTAGCAGGTGGCGATGCGACGGAAGTGCTTGAGCTTGCTGAAGAAGCGTTCAACCAAGTTGCGTTCGCGGTAGAGCGCCTTGCTGAAGCAGGGTTTCCATTTGCGGTTGGACTTCGCCGGGATGTTGGGCACCGCACCTTGCGCCTCGATCAGATTGCGGATGCCGTCGGCATCATAGGCCTTGTCGGCCAGAACGATGGTGCGCGGATTGAGGCGATCGAGCAGGCCGAGCGCAGCGGGTCCGTCGTGGGCCTGGCCGGCTGTCAGGCCGAGCCTGACCGGGAGACCTTGGGCATCGACGACGGCGTGGATCTTTGTCGTGAGGCCGCCGCGGGAGCGACCGAGACAATGATCTCGATCCCCCTTTTTGCCGTCGCAGCCTGCTGGTGCGCCCGGATGGAAGTGCTGTCGATCATCTGGATATCGCCGTCGTACGCCGCGGTAATGGCATCCATCAGGCGGTCCCATACACCGGCTTTGCGCCATCGGCTGAAGCGATTGTAGCAGGTGGTGCGCGGCCCATAACGCTCGGGCAAATCGCGCCATGGCGCGCCCGATCGCAGCACCCAGAAGATGCCGTTCAACACCCGGCGATCGTCGACACGCGGCACGCCTCTCGGCTTGTTGGGCAACAGTGGCTCCATCACGCGCCACTCGAAATCAGTCAGGTCGTATCGGCTCATGCCGACCCTGAATCAGAAATGCGCCGTCCTGGGAATCCCGTTTATGGGTTCACGACCTAGTTCGACACTGTTTAGTCGAAGAGCCTCGTAGGAGGCTCCCCATAGCGAACAAGGGCGGTCAGCCGCTCTTCACGCTTCTAGGCACAGTTCTTGTGTTGTTAGCGTCAGCCGGACGATTCCATAGTTACCGGCCTTCAACCCCTAGCGCTTCAATCATGTCATGAGGCTCGACCGTAGAGGCGTAGTCTATCCCCAGCAGCCCCTGCGAGCGCTGATGGTCTGTTAAACTTGCGTCCCCGTTTTGGCCCGGAGGTTATGTCCCGCTCAGACTCGCAGCATCGCTCAATGCAGGCGTTCGTGGATGACTCATTTCGCGATCCGCCTTGATCGAAGGGAGATCAGCGCAATTTTCACCCTCCAAACGGCCTGCCGACGCTACGGGTTTCACTAGCATATGCGTGAACCGGACTCCCAAGAAGCTCAGAGACCGAACCATTATGGCGCGAAGCGGCGCCGACACCATTCAGGACCGGGACCAGCTCGTTACGTGGGCGACTTCAACGAGGCTTTCATGTTTCTAATGGCCCTCTTCCACGCGTTCTTGAGGCGGCCGCGGCCGACCGCATTTGCGCGCAGGGAATGGAGATAAGCAGTCATTCCATGCAGAACGCTCGTTAATTAAAATGCTTCTCTCGGCCTAGACCCGTTGTGTTATTGACATCCACAGCGGCCACGCGGCTCCCTGTTCCTACGTCAACCCAGAGCTTGCATCTCCCCGGTTCTCGAGATTATTTTTTACTGACGGAGACCCGTCTTGCCGGCGTCAGCCTCGCCTCTCACAAGCTGAAGAAGGCATGGCATCTCGATTTGTCGCCTGCTCATTGGGCTGGCTGCTGCCAATGGTTAGCATTAAGCGACCGCCTGCCTCAAATGGCCCAAGCTCCGATCAACAAAAGTGGGCCCGCCTAAGGCCAGGCGGGGCAACCTTCGGCGCGCATTAGTCTACTGGCTCACCGAAAAATCCAACTCCCGCAAAACTGCTCGAACCGATGATTTACCCTCGAAAATGCTCCAAACCCATTCCTGAGAACACTGTTTAGATATCTGTATCGCGAGAAAGCGAGCGATCGGGTAGTTCCAGAAGTATTTGTAAGGTGCATTGGGTTCTAAAAGAGCCCCCCGCAGTCGATCTCGCTGTGGGCCGAAATACCTGATGGTATCCTCACGCCAGACTTGGGATAAGTGCGCATGTTGCGACGCATTGCCACGCAAGGTATGAGACAACAGCGCGCCCTCGCCGAGAAATGCGCAGACTTCCCTTATAATCGGAGGAACGAACTTTCCGCGGCTGGCCCTGATCTGCAGGGCATGGCCAAATTCATGCGCCATAACCAGGGGATCGGACCGATCACTACGATAGCTGAAAATAATTGTCGGATATGCTGTCGATCCATTGTCGAGTGTGAGCGCTTTGCGCGATTTATCCGGATGATCTACACAGATCTTGACAGTTTTTTCGAAAATATCGTCGACGATACCTCGCTGATCCGATAAAAAATTGCCCATTGCGGCGGCGATTGTAAACCAGACTGCCTCAAGATTGGGTTCTTGATACGCAAAGTCCAACCTCTCGTCTGTCGCTGATGTACCGCCGGCGTCCCAGGGCAAAGCGTCGAGAATTCGACGACATGTCACCGAGTCAAGCTCGTGCACCGCGAGCCAGTCCGAAAGGCAATGCTGCCTACTCTGCGAGTCTCCGGGGAGGTTGTTCATCGCGGCTGCATATTCATGTATAGATAGTGTGAGGGCAGGACACTCTCAGCACCCGAATCTATTCCGCGGCGATCGCATGGTGCCGCAGCGACTACTTGAGCCCTGAAAAGCCAGAAAGAAAAGTGCCCCGAAAGCCCGGCCAGAAGGAACCGGCGGTATGCCAAGTAAAGCATGGTCAATCGGTTCATGAGCATATGCCTCGCCTATCTCATCGCCATCACAGAACGACATTCGTGCACGCAATTGCGACGAATAGAGATACTCATTCTGAGCAGCACCGCACGCTCGCCTTTCGCAGCATGCTCGGTGATATCCTATCTGCGGTGAATCTTAGCAGGTCTCTTGGGGGGAACAGTTATAGACGCACTAAACCGACCCCATCCTGGCGGGGCAGCCGAGAATAACATCGCACCAAGAGACAAGCCCTTCATTTGCTCCCTAGGGGTCGCCGCCTCCACGAGCGCTAACTCTCTCGTTGTTCCATGACCGCGCCAAGGGCAAGTACTTGGGCGATTGATTTGCGCCCAGATTTCGGCAATTGATTATCGATCATCCGGTGACAGAGGACCCCGATATTGGGCATCCCCACGAAAATTTCTATCCGAACTGGAGCCGATCCATCCTTTCACGTCTCTGACCTGGCCAGTATGCTGGGAACGCGGTCCGAGAGATGTCCGAGACCGCCTTAGTCGACTCTTTGCGTCACAGAAACTGAACCCATACAAAGCGACGATAGATAAGGTAACGGAGCAGTGCGCGGGCCAAGTAAGGAAAGCCGGGGCAATCGCTATTGCCCCAGCTCCTTCTGAACCTCTTATGCTTTTAGCCGAAAGCCGTGCGCCTTTGAACTCCCGTCAGGCCACGACGTCGCATGGAGCCACCGATCACGCCAAACCCGAGCAGCATCATCGCCCAGGTCGCCGGCTCCGGAACCGCAGCAACAGCGGTCGATGAAAAGCCGAAGGTGTCGGCGTTCGACGTCGGGCTCCCGATAAAGGTCACTTGAGCAGTACTATTGTCGCTAAACATCGCCGTCAGCGTGTTGGAACCGTTGAACAATGCCGTCCGGAAGTCGGTTACACCAGGGCCGAAATTCACCCTGAAAGACGAATAGGCGCCTGGGTCGAACCGAGACACGCCGTAAGTCAGCGAAACCAGCTTGTTCGTAATGAAGGAAACAGTCGGGTTCCCCACAGGGGTCCCGTTGTCAGTTCCAGGGGGAAAGTCCCCAAACCCCACAGCGTTGTTTACTGCAGTTATGGTCGCCGGCGTACTCGAATCAAGAGCAAGCAGCAGAGACGTGATGAATGGCGACGTTGCGGACCCCGGGGTAGTATTCACGACGCGGAACACAGGACGGTCATCTGTCCCGCCCCCATCAGGAAACTGCAAAGGTGCCCCAACATCCACCAAGAATTCGCCCGCATTCGCAGGCGACGCGACGACGGCTACGATAGCCGCTCCTAGTACAAATATCCGCTTCATTCTCTACCTCCCTAGCAGCCCGACTCGGACGACCCGAGCCACACACTGTACGCAAGCGAGAATCACAATAAACGAACTTCGAATCGACTCGTCACCGCGTTGGCCGTATTTATCCTTTCCGCAGCCGGGAGTCGACCGACTATTAATCATACCGGAACGGAATCCCGTTTTGGGAAACCATGAGTGCATTAACGTCCGTCCCCGCGGGTCAGCGTGTTGGATTCTCGCCGTAGACAGCAAGCGGAACTGATGCTCTGCTGCGTCCGACCTATTCATGACAGGACAGCCAAAGGCAACTAAGCTATCTCAATATTTTCAATCATCTAAATTGGTTTTTTAGTAAGGCGGGCGATAATGCCCCACCTCCAAAACTCGGACGGACGCTCCCTAGGCGAACCGTATCATCAGCTTGCAGAAGTCGCTTCGACTAGATATCGGATCGACGAATGATAGAAAAGATTCCGTCTTCATTTTTTGCGGGCCGGCAGCAGGCGGAAGGAAAGCGGGATGTTTCAATACGAAAGTTTTTTCCTAGCCACCGCAGTTTAGCCAACTCGCCGTATCGACGTTCGTATATCCGAGCTTGCGAACTAGGGAATCACTCAGCTTCGCTTTATGTGCGATGACATGACCCGCGTTTTGTCTTCCAATTGGAGCTAGAGTCCGACCCGGGAAGGGGTTGGCCAGATGAAGCGGAAACAGTGTTCGGAAGACCAGATCGTCGGCATCCTGACGGAAGCCGAAGCTGGCGCGGAGGTGACGGATCTGCGCCGACGGCACCGGATATGAGACTACAAGACCGAGCGGCCGCATTCATCGCTCGGCTACGCTACACCGGCGGCGGTCGCCGCGGGACTCAAACAGCAACGGGCGGGTTTAAGCTCGCCCCGTTGCTTCGTCCGCGCCTCTGCGCAACAACAACGACCGGTCTCTGTTTGCCGTGCCGGTGGACGAAAGACGGGAGACACGTCAGCGATCACATTCTTAATGCTCTTGGTGGAATTTCGTGTGCATGGATCGGCAGCATCTAATGTCGTCATAATTACAGGGCGTCCCCGATCCTTCATAATCAACGGGTGGGACAACCGGGATGCTCTTTCCATGGAGTCAGGCGTGCTTTTCTTAGCATCACTTGCTACTTAAGCGGTCCTTCACGGCCTGTATATAAGTTTTTAAAAAACGCTATGCGATTTGGAATTTGCTTGACTATTCTATCTCGTTCTACTGAGGGAAAACGATCCGGATGATATATTATAGTATATGCGAAGAGGGCTGACTCTGCGAAGTCTTCCTGATCTTCTGTCTTTGCGTAATCCGTTATGTAGGCGCCGTCTAGCGACTTTGCCTTTTCCCACGCTGCCCCTTCGAGATAATCCTCTTGAATAGAGGCATGCGTACCTTCATGGAAAAAGGTCTCTTCGAGATCGTGAGTACCGATGCGCTTAGTCGCGTTGTCCGAGTATATGACAAAGAAATTGCCTTTGTCCTCTGCAAAGGCCGTGGTATCGGCGCCACCCTTGTGCACGACAATATGCTTGATTTTCTGACGGTACAGAGGAGGTAATTTTCCGATTCTTGGTATATAGCGCTTCACCTCCCTCTCTGCAGCTTCCCTGCTGCCGAAATTTTTGCTTAAGGCGACACCTATCATCGTGCCGTCTGTGAAGTATGCGTTAAATATATACGCATTTTGGACGAGTGCTTGTTCGGTACCTCGCTTGTCGGGCATTTCGAACTCGTCAAAACCCTTGTATTCTAGACGTTGGAATGAATCAGGGTCACTTTCCGTAATGAAGTCGAAGTCGGTCCCGACGACGGATGATCGATAAAGCGCGGGCGGATCTGACACAGATGAAGTAGCTTCCATTGAAGAATGCACGCCGCGGAGCGTGATTGCCCCACCGATAATCACGACTGCGATAAGAGCTTTATTCATTTTCTTCCCGCTCGATTTATGTGTTCTGCGTTATCAGGGACGCAATTCTACTGTGTTCGGTCGACCTGCGTTTAGTCGGGTCAACGGGCTGTCCACGCCCTCAGGGACCGTGCGAGTCGAGGCGGGTGGACGTCGCTGTCCATCGGCCCAGTCCGACCAAATACGTACATATCGCCGATAGTACGCTCGTGGGTCATAAAGCATGTCCAACCCAAGGCCCAAGTCGACGGCTTCGGCTGCGCCCATCGCATTAAGAAGCGCGAATGCTGCAACATAGGCGTCACGCGTCGTGTTAGAGAGCGCAATTCGGCTAGCGAGAAGTTCTTGGTCGGCATTCAGCACATCTAAAATGCTGCGCGAACCGACGGTTTGCTCGGTCTTAACGCTTCGCAGCGCCACTTCGTTCGATGCAACCGCCGATTCATTTGCTGTAATGGCCGTTAAAGAGCTGCGCCACGTTGCGAAAGCAGCCCGCGCGCTCGCGATCGAGAGCCGCTCGGCAAAAACTGCCTCCTTCACCAGCGCGGCTCTCGCTTCTTCAGCCTGCCGCACACGGGCGCTTGCCGCACCGGCTTGGAATAAAGGGAGCCGCAGCGTTAGGCCAGCCCCGATGTTCGTCGCACTATTGGGCAAAGTGCCTCTTGGAAGACCGTTCGATAGGTCTGCCGTGCCGAGCGCATTACTGTAGGCCGTTGAGCCCACCGCCGAAATAGTTGGATATCGCTCGGCTTTCGCTGCGGCCACTACATATCCTGCGGCGCGTGCACGCGCCACGAACGAAGCCACGTCTGCATTGTCGGCCAAGGCAATTTCGACGGCCTGTTCAGCCGTGCTGGGCATCGGTGGCAACGCCGGCAGAGGTTTGAGTATGCCCGCGCGGGAGCCAACCACGCGATCAAAATTCTCTTCCGAGGACTGCAGACGGCCCTCTGCCGAGGCCAGGCTACTCTGCGCCAACGCGAGGCGGGCTTCGGACTGGGACACGTCGGTCCGCGTGAGGTCGCCCACTCGGAGGCGCGATTGCGTGGAAAGAGGGTTCACCTCCAACACTCTGACTTGGTCCAAGGTAAAATTCCGGATCTGGCGATCACGCAAGAGGTCCGCGTAAGCGCCAATTGCCTCCACAAGCACGTCGCCTTCCATAGCACGCAAGTCCGCACGTCCTGCGATCACGCGGGTATCGGCGGCCTTCACAGAATTACGGATCCGTCCACCCGCGAACAGAACCTGCTCCAGGTCGGCGGAAGCGGTAAAATCTCGGCCCACTGTTCCGACTTTTCGGGTGGTGTACACATCCTCATTGAACCTAGCGCTGGTGGCGATAAACGGACGTCCTTCAGCTCGCGCCAGCGCGGCGCCGTTGTCGATCGCACGAAGTGCAGCACGTTGCGCCATCAATGTAGGGTTCGTCTGATAGGTTCGAACCAACGCGTTCTGAAGGGTTTCCACTGGCGGGCTTGGTGAGACGAGGGCCCCGTTCTGAGCGGTGTCGGGAGCTTGCCCGCCGGCCCCCCCGTCCTGCGGGACAAAGACGGGGGTCCGTACGCGACACGTTGCGGCAGCAATCCGGCAGCTCAGTTGCCGACGGAAACGGACCGCCAATCTCCCCGATTCCTTCCGAGGCGTTGGGTGCATCGCCTTCGATGGCTCCTGAGGTCGCCTCATCCAAGTATGGACCAAGGACCGATCGCTTTTCAGTGTTTCTCAGGTGGCAGCACCGCCAGCTTCCTACCGAGCGGCAACGCATCAAGCAGGATTGACACGCCCTCGGCATTCCGTCGCTTGAACGCCACACCGACCTTGATGAAGATATCTTTACCTTCGCCATCACGCTCTCTGATCGCGAACACATCAAAGTCAGGCTTGTTTCCTTCAGCCATGTTATAATCCTCCCAAATTATTACCATCGATGTTATAGTAGATCCGTAATAGCCAAAAATTATCATCTAAATCGCTTCGCAGCATATTACGTACTTTATATTGAGACTACCTTCAGATCTGTGACGTGAACATCTTCAGGCTTTCTAAGAGTACCGTTATCCAAAACGAAGCGTAGATTCGCATCATACCGCTTTAGTGCGAGGCGAGTGAGGACGATCAAAATACCCCCTCGAGTGAAGAATTCAGCCATGTCGCGCTTGAGGCCTTTGGACAACGCGTCTCTGAAGGTCGCATCAGGCTCGTCGATGATCAACAGATAGGGATCTGGATAGAGGGCTCGCGCGAGGGCAAGTCTATGACGTTCACTCTTCGAGAAGATGCTACCGACCGCATCTATGCGGGTCAGATATCCCTCCGGAAGGGAGACTATCTTGTCGTGCACCTGAGCCAGGCGCGTCGCGCGAACAAGCCGGTCCCCGTCCGGCTCAGGGTCCAGACCGACGATGTTCTCCTCGATGGTACCGCCAAGAAAATCGACCCTTTGTGGTACGTAGCCGATAGTTCGGGCTGCATCGGTAATCGACAATCGTTCGATAGCGACGTTCCCAAGCAGGACCTTGCCGCCCGACCGCGGGAAACGGCCGATCAACACCTCGGCCAGAACGGTCTTGCCGGACCCGCCACCGCCAACGATTTCGACCGCCGAACCGGGCGAAACCTCGAAGGTGATGTTGCGGAGCAATTGATCGCGCGTGATCGGGCAGCGCGCTGCGACCTGGAAGAGCCGCAAAGCGGCCGGCACTTCGGCCGTTGCCGTTGGGGTTCTAACTACGCTCAAAATCTTGTCGAGTCGTCTCCAGTTTTCCCTTGCCTCACGGATGCTTGGCACCTGTCTCAGGAACCGCTCCGCTGGATTGAAGACATGGCGAGCAAGGTACATGCTGGCTACCATGGCACCCACCGTCAACTCGCCCTTGATCGTCAGATAAGCGGCAGCGGCTAGAGCCGTGTACTGGATCAGGAGGGTGGTATGCGATGACAGAGTCGAGAACCATGCAGTCCCGTCCTTGATTTCCACGGCCGTGTCGCGTGACCGGCGTCGCGCCACCATCCACTGCGTATTGTAGGCGGCCGTCATTTGCTGTGATTCGATCACGTGACGCGACACCTGAAGTGTATCCTTCAATTCCCCGACCTTGTCGGCGGAACGGATACGAAGCTCCTCGCGGGCCTTCGTAAACGACATCCTCCAGAAGTTGATGACGACAAGTAACGCGAGTCCGACTACGACTACCCATCCAACTAACGGATCTATTATAAACAATACAGCCAGGAACACTGGCGACCAAAAAAAGTCCAATATGACTACCAACGAACCGGAGTGAAAGAATCCCCGCAACTGATCAGCTTCGTTTAGCCCAGCTGCCGGCTTGCTTCCGACTCTAGCGGCGTACGCATCGCGCGCCGTGGCGTTAAAAATGTAGTCCTCAATACGTTCTTGGAACTGAGCCCCGATACGCGCTAAAATGCGTCGACGAGAATAATCTAATAGAGTCATCGCCCCGAGCACGATGAGGAGAAGGATGAGCAAAACCGCCAAGGTAGCCTCCGACCTCGAGGGTAAGATCCGGTCGAAAACAAGAATCATAAAAAGAGGGCCGGCAAGCTTCAGCAGACCATAGAAGATGCTTAGAATAACGGCAAAAAACGTGATACTGCGGACACCACCAAAAGCATTCCTCAGTACATTTGCCTCCTTGACGACAGCCATCGGTCACCGCCCCCTTTTTATGAACACTGATCGCCCTATCACCAAACAACCGTTATCTTTTTACTTGGTTAATATTGAAGGATATGATGATCCTGTCCGCGGCCCTGCCCTTTTCTTTGCTCGTATTGATATCTACCCCATGGTAAAGCCACGCCGGAAAAATTATCATCCTGCCCGGAACCGGTTTGAAGTTGACCTTCGTCCAGCAGTCGCGGGGGCGCTTTTTCTTAGTTTCGTATTTCGGTTGATTCATTATTAGGACCGTCCGCGGGTCAATGAATTCAATCTTACCAGCATTCTCTGGAGCTTGGACATAATAGACTCCGCTCCAAAGGCTGTTGGGGTGTACATGGGCACGATTGCCATTGCCGGGCGGGTTGATGATCGACCACATCGTCGTAATCTTGAGTACTTGATCAGTCGCATAGTTCAGCTCGTCAGAGATCCGGCCTAGTGCTGCATCAATCTCCGTAAGGATCGGCTGATAGGCCGGATTCTTGTGCAGCATCGTAGCGCTATGCCAACTTCCAAGCTCCGCGGTATTCGACTTGTTCACAGCGACGCCGCTTTCGCGCTCGGCGTAAGTCAACTCTAGAAGCCTTTTGTTGATCTCGGCGCAGTTAACCACGTCATACTGATATACCATTGTTGGAAAGTAGTTGTTGCGAACGAACGCTTCAGAAGGGGAGGCCTTCTTGATTAAGGCCCGCGTATTGATATCGTCGGCCCGGTTCGAACCAACTCTTTTGCCAAAATCAGCCGACTTCGCAAATACCGTTTTCGCTTCGAAGCCCACGAATTCCTCGGACGCAATTTCTTGTTCTACAACGTCTGGATGAACTATCGACATGCTCTCTCTCCATCAGGTTGAGATGCTATTCGAGCATTGAACGCAAGCAAGTCTGGGGCGCCAGACGCGAGCAGGTCAAATGCCTCTAGCAAAGCAATGCCGGCCTACTATGGGCCGAGCATAGTAGTCACTAAAAGTAGACCGTTCCCGCGGGGAACACCCTACTGTCGCGCTTTGCTGTACGATCGATGCTCCAACACCACTGGGGGTCAAATGGCACTTACGGATCGCACGAAACAGACAACGCCTGACGAATACTATTATTTGGGATTTGCCCCTGGCCGCCTGAGCGCCGGATACCAAAACATTTCCGACTCAAACGGTCGCTCCTATTAAACACATTTGATGGTCGAGAGTCAATCACGACGGGCACAACAGATCCGCCCCCTATGGAACAGATCCGAGACTCTTCGCCGCATTTGAGTAAGCTTTGATTAGGGGCCTCGGTACGTGGGTGAGCTTCGGGCAAACCCCCCACGATAGACGATTGGGCTGATGAAGGACGTCGCTTCTAGCGGACGCGAAGCATCACCTGCGCTATTGACTATTGGCTTAGGCCAAGTGATCATTTCGTCGATTATACTAAGATAAGGCGTTTGGAGCGATCGATTCGGCGTCTGGGTGCCCCCATCAACCGCCAAGCCAGTTACAGCGGATTTGCCGGCGATAGATTTGATGCGGTGCGCCATTCGAGCGTCGGCGCTACAAGCGGCATATAGTGGGATAGCTAGCAGTTCGGCTATTAGTCTGGCCGAGCTTGCCGGAGGTTCCGTTCGAGAGGGGGGATGTTTGCATGCCATCGCAAGAAAAGCGCGGCCGGCGCTCGTGGACTATTCGAAAACCCCTAGGAATCGGTTTGGCGGCTTTGATTGGCCTGTTTGGCTTTGTCTTCGTGTGGGCTTCGACTTTCAATATTTCCGGCGCCGTCATCGGCAAGGGGCAGGTTCAGGCGTCGGTCAACCGGATTGCCGTTCAGCACCCGATTGGGGGCGTAGTGGCAAAGATTTTGGTGAATAGCGGGGACAAAGTAAAAAGCGGGGACGTCGTTGTGAAACTTGACGACTCATCGCTTCGCTCGGAACTGGCCACGATCGACAGCGAGCTGTTCGAACTGCTCGCCAACGAGGCTCGACTTGAAGCCGAGCTAGAGAACCGCGCGACCCTTGCGCCCCACCCCCTTCTGCAAGAGGCCCGCCAGAACAACCCTGGGGTGGAATCTCTATTGAAACAGCAGCAACGCCAACTCGACGCTCATTTTCGTTCCGTCGGCACGCAGGTTTCCCTTCTGCATAGACAAAGAAGCCAGATTTCGGATGAGGCCATCGGCGTTCAGTCCGCCCTCACGGCCAAGCGTGAAGAGCTCGCGCTTCTAGAAGACGAGCTCTCCCAAGCGAAGCAGAACTTACAAAATGGATATGTTACAAGAACAGTGGTGTCGAACCTGCAGAGAGACACCATAAAAGCTAGGGGCGAGTTAGGTAGCTTGGCTGCAAAGAAGGCTGAGCTGAACGGAAAGGTCGCCGAGCAATCCGTGAAGACCTACGCGGCACCGTTGGATATCAGGGAGGTCAGTGCGGACAGACTTAACTTGTTACGTCAGCAGTCAAAGCGACTGATTGAGAACCGGAACGCGCTCGTTTACAAACTTAGTAAATTGGATGTGCGCGCGCCCGTGGGCGGAAGGGTTTTTGATTCAAAGCTGCTTGGACCACTATCGGTTGTAGAAGCGGCTAAGCCGATCATGTACATCGTGCCGAACGACAAACCGGGCTTAGTGGTAGTCCGCGTCGACGCGACGGATATCGAGCAGGTCCAGGTCGGTCAGGAAACAGGACTCAGGTTCACCACGTTCAATAAAAGATCAACGCCTATCATAGATGGCCGAGTAACGGCCATTTCGGCCGATGCATTTCGCGATGAAAAAACGCAAGCATTTTATTATTTCGTCGACGTCAGTCTCCTGGAAAGCGAGATGCAGAAGCTTGGAAATGTCGAACTGCTTCCAGGAATGCCGGTCGATGCCTTTCTCAAGACAGAAAGCCGCTCGCCCGCGAGCTATGTCATTAGACCGATCACGGACTTTTTCGCCAAGGCCTTTCGCGATTGAGCAGAATGCTGCTGGGCGTTGCTCCTCATCGCCCTAACCCGCGCAAGCCAGTTCCTGCAATGCTTCAAATCCCTAGGGGATAAGAGCTGGTCGTCAAAAGCCTGGCGGGGAACCCTCGGCGCTGTCCGTCTACTGGCCCACAGAGAACCTCAATTCCCGCAACTCCTCCAACCGACGATTAGCCTCAAAGACGCTTTGAATCCAATCTTTGAGACGCGGTTCAGGTATCTAAATCGCGGAGAGGGGGGCGATCGCAGCGTCATCAACGGAAGGGCAAGCGCGGGAGTCGCGAAAGTGACCTTGCCGCCCTCACGGAACCCCGAGCTTCGCCAGACTATCCGGTTTGCTGAATAGCGCATGCGGTAACGTCGACCTCCTCGAGAGAGGACCGTCCCCGGCTCGCGGTCAAACGCTGGTTATCGGCGCTTAGCTTTGGAGTACATCGATCGAACTGCGGCCTCGAGCCGCCCACAAGCCCAGTCGAGTGGCCTTCCGTACGTTGGCGTCGGCATTTCTTATGGCGCTCCTCTCATCGCTCAAACGATAGCAGGGCTTGAACTCGACCGGCTCAGGAAATCTCACCAGCGCCACGCTTCTGAGAAGCGAAGGAATGCCTGCCCTTATGTTGCCATAGAAGGAACGCGGCTTGGGCGGCGCCTCATTGACGTCGACAGATCAGAAAAAAAACCCCCAGCCGAAGCTGGGGGTTCTCTCGAAACCTGGAGAAGGCCGGCTATCGGCCTCTCCCTTGTTTGGTGCGACCGACAGGTCGCCGGTCGCACCTTCACAAGTTCGGACGCCGATTACTCGTTGCCCTCGTCGGCCTCGTTGCCCTCGTCGCCCTCGTCGTTCTCGTCTTGCTCGTTGCCCTCATCGTCCTCGTCATTCTCGTCGTCCTCGTCGCCTTCGTCGCCTTCATCGGCCTCGTCGCCTTCGTCGCCCTCGTCGTCCTCGTCCGCCTCGTCGTCCTCGTTGTCCTCATCGCCGTTGTCGGACTCGTCGCCTTCGTCGCCCTCGACTCCCTCGTCGCCCTCATCGGCCTCGTTGCCCTCGTCATCCTCGTTATTCTCGTCGCCCTCGTCGCTCTCGTCGCCCTCGTCGTCCTCATCGGCCTCGTCGTTCTCGTCAGCCTCATCGTCCTCATCGCCCTGGTTGTCGGCCTCGTCGCCCTCATCGTCCTCGTTGCCCTCGTCGCCCTCGTTGCCCTCGTCGCCCTCGTCGCCCTCGTCGGCCTCGTCGTCCTCGTCACCTTCGTCGCCTTCATTGTCCTCGTCGCCCTCGTCATTGCCGCCGGCCTCGTCGCCCTCATCATTCTCGTTGCCTTCATCGGACTCGTCGCCCTCGTCGGCCTCGTCGTCCTCGTTGTCCTCGTCGTCCTCGTTATTTTCGTCGTCTTCATTGTTGCCGCCGGCGCCGCCCTCGTCGAACTCATCGCCCTCGTTGGCCTCGTCGCCCTCGTCGTGCTCGTTGTCCTCGTCGCTCTCGTCGTCCTCGTCGCCCTCGTCGTTCTCGTTGGCCTCGTCGCCCTCGTTATTCTCGTCGTTCTCGTCGTTCTCGTCGCTCTCATTATCCTCGTTAGTCTCGTCGGCCTCGTCGTTCTCGTTGTTCTCGTCGCCCTCGTCGTTCTCGTTGTCCTCGTTATTCTCGTTATCCTCGTCGCCCTCGTTGTTCTCGTTATCCTCGTCGTTCTCGTCGCCGTCGTCCAAGGTGTTCTCGTCGCCCTCGTCGGCCTCGTCGCCCTCATCGTCCTCGTCGTTCTCATCGCCCTCGTCGGCCTCGTTGCCTTCGTCGTCCTCGTTGTTCTCATCGTTTTCGTCGGCCTCGTCGCCTTCGTCGGCCTCGTTGCCCTCATCGTTCTCGTCGTTCTCGTCGCTCTCGTCGCCCTCGTTGCTCTCGTCGCCCTCGTTGCTCTCATTGCCCTCGTCGTTCTCGTCGTCCTCGTCGCTCTCGTTGTCCTCGTTGCCCTCGTTGTTCTCATTGCCCTCGTCATTCTCGTCCTGACCCTCGGTATCGGGATCAGCAAAGCTGACTGGTGCGAACAGATCATGTGATCCGAAGCTTGCCAGGATCGCGTCGAAAGGATCGAGGCCGGAATCCAGGGCATTTTGCAGCGCGGCCGAAACGCCGTCTGCAGCAACATCTTGAATGGTCGTGTAAGCCATTGTCACCTCCAAATGAGTGCGCGCCGCGGCAACGCCGCGAGCGAGCAGGTTTAGGTTGTGGAAAAATTGGCCGGCCTACACTGGGCCACGCCCCGTAGTGACGCGAGTAGGCAGCTTCCTAGGGAAGCAACCTGCTGTTGCGATTTGCTTGCACAACTCACGGTTTGACACCCATGGGGTCAAAAACGTTCATCGGGTCGTGCGAGGAGATCGCCAAACGACTCCGCCCGAAGCTGAGACACCAAATGATGTCGCGAACTGTCGGACGCTACTAGACGCAACTGCCCGAAACTGCCTTCAACGAGGGAGAATCGGAAGAGACAAAACTACTCCCTTAACTTGACCCTTGCAAGTTACTATTCCCGCTCCACAAGCCGGCATCGAACATACCGCCCGCGCCCATCACCTGATGAGGTCGCGCTCTTAGCGCGCTCCAAGAGTTCCGGGTTAGAGGCCAGCTCAAGGCACAGCCCGTGCATTTCGCGCATGCTTACGCAATCTTCGTTTGGCCGCCAGCCAAGTTGCGCCAAAATAGAGCCGCTTTCTGAGGTAGGGACCCCCCTTGCGGAATTCTGGAGCGAGGTGTTGGGCATGGCATCCTGCCTCTGGATACTCACGGAGATTATCGGAGGCACGCGCCTTGTCCGCCCACACGATGGTATGCGGACCGAGGTGATGGAGCAGGGTGAACCATCTGGCCCGACGGGCCCCCGCCCTGCGATCAGCGAAGGTATCCGGGGACCAGGCGCGTTAACGGCGACACGTCACACACCGTAACTGGCGCAACACGATCCTCCGCACATTGATGACGCCGGTGCCGCCTGATTGGAGACGCGGGCCACGTGGCCCGCCGCCCCGGTGCCGCGAACGGCTAAACGGCCAGGACAAAAATTGTTCACGACGAAGGCTGTGCTGTAGCGGTCGAGAGGAGCGATTGGTGGAAGCCACCACCGTGCAGTCCCGCTCGAAGAGGGATTGCGAGCATCCCAAAGCGATCGCAGGTTCCAATTGGCTCCCTAATGCAAGTGAGTCCCGAATGGGACAGCTAGACTCACGAGGCAATGCAAACGCCGCCCGTCAGTTCTCCATCTCGAGGCAGTCAAAAGTTCCACTGAGTCTCGGTTTCGTCACACGTTTACCATAGCGCCCACAGACACGAGCGGGGTCTCGACGACTTAAAAGAAAAGGGTAGCACCATGAATTTAAAGCTGTTTGTTATGGCCACCGCGTTGGCTCTGCCGGCCGCGGGCGCGCAAGGTGCGACTGTGGTGGTCACCTCGGGCTCCGGTCAGCGGTCGCTTGGGATAGGGGCGAATGACCCGCTAGGTCAGATATTCACGGCCGTGGACACTAGCCTGCTTTCCTTCGGGTTTCAGGTGCAAACTCTGAATGGTAGTCAGTCAAACGATCCGATCACCCTCACCTTGTTGTCCGGCGGCGGCTTCAACGGCACGACGCTTGCGACTCGAACCATAACGGCCGTCGGTATCCCAGCTTCGACTCGCACGCCGACCTGGCTCGACTTTGATCTTTCCGGCACATCGCTTGAGGTGGGACAGACATACACGGCGCTCCTCACCGGCAGCAACAATCGCTATGGCCTTGTGTATGGACCGAACATCAACTTGAGCACTGGCGCTGCAGTCGGCCCGGATGCCTATGCCGGCGGCTCAATCATTGCGAATAGTGGGCTCACCGGAATCTGTTCGGGCGGTGGTGTCTGCGATGCAAACTTCCGCTTCTCCGGCACCTCGGTCTCGGCAGTCCCCGAACCCACAACCTGGGCCATGATGGTCGTTGGCTTCGGCATGGTCGGGGGAGCACTGAGGCGGCGCCGTCCGCAGAAGGCTGCATTTTCCCATCCCTAATCTTCGGCGGAAGCGTAGACGCCTTTGCCCGGTCACCTGAGCTGGTGAAACGAGGTCGCCGGAGGGGGAGGCTAGTGTCTAACGGGGCCTATGCCTCCCCCTCCGACGTCGAAATGTACTGACAGCCCTAGCCTTATCGCCGCCCGTCCAGCACAGTTATAAATGCTTTCATTCCACCACTTTCCACCATGGTGGGGCGCCTCGCATAGGCAGGGCCGCAATCGGCGCAAACTGCTACTTGTAGAATTTCAGGGCATTTTACGCAGTGCGAAGGCCTTCTGACCTTCCAGGGTGAACTAGCCCTTACGAATTGTTTCGATGGTTCCCGTCGGAGGCTGAGGCGCGAACGAGACTCCGGCTTCTGTTGCTGAGCTCCAAGCGACCCACCCTTCGAGAAGATGGAGACCTGGAACTACTACGCTAACAAAGGTTCCAATGCTCAGCCGTTCGGTCGTTTCGAGTCGGCAACCCAGCGCTCCCACATCCACCAGGAAAACCCTCATGGGATCCCGATGCTGACGCTCAAGCGTAGCAAGAACCGAGGTTGCGCAACGATTAGTCTGACGCTCGTCTGGGAAACCAGACATTTACGCTTCTCCACTCGAGAGGTTACCTGTCAGATCATTGGTGAGCAGCCATATGTCAATGAGTATATATTTGTCTGGAGGCGAGGATAGCCAAGGTCTCTCGGCAGCACCGAATAGCGCAAACACCCCCGCCGCTCTCACCATATTAGGGCGTAGACTCATAAGCGCGGAGCCAGAGGCGCATTGAGGCGAGCTGGACCATCGCGAGGAAGTTCTCGGCGAGCTTATCGTAGCGGGTGGCGATGCGACGGAAGTGCTTGAGCTTGCTGAAGAAGCGTTTGACCAAGTTGCGTTCGCGGTAGAGCGCCTTGCTGAAGCAGGGTTTCCATTTGCGGTTGGACTTCGCCGGGATGTTGGGCACCGCACCTTGCGCCTCGACCAGATTGCGGATGCCGTCATCATAGGCCTTGTCGGCCAGAACGATGGTGCGCGGATTGAGGCGATCGAGCAGGCCGAGCGCAGCGGGTCCGTCGTGGGCCTGGCCGGCTGTCAGGCCGAGCCTGACCGGGAGACCTTGGGCATCGACGACGGCGTGGATCTTTGTCGTGAGGCCGCCGCGGGAGCGACCGAGACAATGATCTCGATCCCCCTTTTTGCCGTCGCAGCCTGCTGGTGCGCCCGGATGGAAGTGCTGTCGATCATCTGGATATCGCCGTCGTACGCCGCGGTGATGGCATCCATCAGGCGGTCCCATACACCGGCTTTGCGCCATCGGCTGAAGCGATTGTAGCAGGTGGTGCGCGGCCCATAACGCTCGGGCAAATCGCGCCATGGCGCGCCCGATCGCAGCACCCAGAAGATGCCGTTCAACACCCGGCGATCGTCGACACGCGGCACGCCTCTCGGCTTGTTGGGCAACAGTGGCTCCATCACGCGCCACTCGAAATCGGTCAGGTCGTATCGGCTCATGCCGACCCTGAATCAGAAATGCGCTGTCCTGGGAATCCCGTTTATGGGTTCACGACCTAGTGTTTACCGCGATCGAGGCGACTGAGATTGCCGACGCATGAAATCAACCAAATACCGGCCAAGAGATCCGGAATCTCCGCAAACCTCAGTTTGGGGGGGGCGCCGGCACCAGGCGTGGCTTGGCTTTCCAGGAAAAATCCAGCGCGCGCTTCATCTGCTTCCCATTTCCAAGATCACCGCCCGAGCAGTTAAGCATCTTGTTGATGCAGTTTGTCTCCCACATCATCATAGTCTCGTCGTCCCACGCCCCAAACCAATCGGCATGGAATGTGCTGCCCGGCGTCATCGAATGTCCCGGCATGATGTCCGAAGAAAGGTGCCATCCAGGAAGGCTGGCATCCGTTGTATAAAAGGATGCAATCGTGAAAGCCGGGATTATATAGGGATGCGTCGATGGGCACTTAAGATAGCCCCAATCCCCATAGCTGCCGTACGCCACATGGTCTCGGTGGTTCTGACTGTCGAGATCGATGCCGTTCCAGCAATCCGGCGCCTGCCCCCGGACCTCCAATTGGTAGTCGGGCGGGCACCCCTTGATCGCAGTCGAAATATCTGGCGAATTCGGGTTCAAGGCCTTTTGGCCGTTTTCACCGACGCAGGTATAGACGAACGAGCCGGTTGGCGCGGTGTCCGAGAGCATGTCGTATCCAAAGATGAAGCGCAGGCCGCGCGGCAGCCCCACGCAGGCTATCCCCTGGCGCTTACAGTTCGGATCGTTCGCAGGAAGCCGCTTATAATAGATCGTCACGAAATCAGGTCGGACGACACTACCCTTGCCGTTGAGCATGGCCGGCTGCCAATAGGCCGAGCGATTGAGTTTGTTCTCGCACGTGCTGTCGCCTGATCTTCGCAGGCTCTCATAGGTTGAGGATGCATTAGCCTGCGTGTTTCCATAAAATTGATGTAAATGCGATTTGCCGGGCTGGCCCGGATAGACGATCGGGTCGTCGGCGCTCACATGACCAGCGGTACAGATTAGCCGGAATGCGCCGACCACGTCCGGCGCGGCGCTGGCGGGCACGGCGCCCGTGCCCCACGCCGGAACGAGCAAGGGTTTCGTCGGAAAATTGCTGGCAATCCGTGGCAGGCCCACGCTGGGAACGCCCGGTGCCTGGGACGCAAGCTGCGAGATCGTCGTCGACTGCAGCACCGCTCCGTCTCGCCGAGGGTCAGGTGGCAACCGATCGCGATCTACCGGGCCTGCAGAACAGACATCATCCGCGACAAGGTGTGGAAAGCTGACGGTGACCATCGTCGTGGAAGCGATGGCGGGACAGCTATCCTGAGCCGCTGCAACAGGGCTGACCAGGCAGCCGAGTGCAACCAGAAGACAACGAATCATCATGCCCCCTACTACTCTTCGATGATGGCTCGATCCATATACTCTCGCGGTCGCCCTTCGCGACGGCGTTGATCGCCTCCCAGCGATATGTAACTCGGGATCAGTCATCGCGCTTCACTTCGCTTCGGGGCAACTCAAACCACCAAAGCAAATGTATCGTTATGAGACTAAGAGCAGCGTGCCATAAGTACTTGACCGTAACGCATAATTAATAATAATGCCAGTCGCCGGGCAGATCGCTCCGGGGCAATCTTGGAGTATCTGATATGCGTGGGCAACTCCCCTCTGCCGTGTGTGCGGCGATTATTTTTGCGTCCACACCCGCACTCGCCGATCCAACTGTCGATGGTGCCGTCAGCGCCGGCGAATATGGGTCACCGACGGCAACCGTCGCCACCGACTCCGCCGCGCCGACGTCCAACTTCGGCGCCCCAGGCAACAGCGCGACCGCGGGCTACGACATCCGCCTGGCCAGCGCGAATGACACGCTTTTTGGCGCGATTACGCAAACCGGCGGGACCACCGCGGGCTCTTTCGCCAACCTTTATTTCGACATCGACCCCGTCACCGGTAGCGGTGGCTCCGAACTGGGTATCGAAGTCACCAACGGGCGCGGTTTCGTCGCGGGCACATCCAACTATTTCGACATCAGCTCAGCGATCAATTATTCGGTCGTGACGCTGGCGGGCTTGACCACGACCGAATTCTCGATCGCGAACAGCGTTTTCCGCGACTTCATTGCGGGTGCCGCGTCGGCAGGCTATTTCTCCGGCGGCTATACGCCACAGAATGTGCGCCTGAACCTGTCGCAGAGCCTCAGCTATAGCGTTGCCGGAGGCGCTTCCTACGGGTCGGAGCGTCTCGGAAGCTTTAGCGTTGCCGCGCCGACCAGCGCGGTTCCCGAGCCGACCACATGGGCCATGATGCTCCTGGGCTTTGGAGTTGTTGGCTCGGCGATGCGTCGCCGAAAGGTGCGCGTGAAGGCTGCTTTCGCCTGAGATCGTCGCAGGAATGTGATGTTGAGGCCGCCGGCTCACGGGCCGGCGGCTTTTTGGCGTGTTGAGGACGCTGTTGCTAGCAGACTCGCATTGGGTTTTGTCCGAGTCGGACGGGGGCTTCCTCGAAGCAGCCTGCCGCCCTCTAATACGCTCAGTCTGGTCGCTTCAAAGCACGTTAACTTCATTCTTGCCGCAGAAAAGATTTATGTGCATAGTTAATGGCTTTACAGCGCGTCTCACAGTGGGATTACGTGCCGTCGATTCGATATAGATTGCGCAACTTTAGACCGACACTAAGTGTTATACAGATCGATGAGTAGGCCCAAGCGTGCGGGCGGGTATATCGAGAGCATAAGCTGTGAGAGCATCACGTTTCCTTAAGATCGCGGCCGGGTTCGCGGCGCTCGCATTAACTTCGGCGAGCACCATGATCATGGCTGCAAGGGAAACAGGCCCAACGGCGGGTGCGCCCGACCCGTTGGCGGAATTGGCGCGGCGTTCGCCGGGCGGACGCGCGGATGGCGCGATATATTCCACCAAGCCGTCGAAGCTTCTCCCGGCAATGCTCACTGGCGGCATCCAGCGCCCGACCGGCGAACGCGTTTTGGCGAACATCCGTCGTCGACCTGCCGCCCAGCTCCAGCCCGAAGGCGTTGATGCGGGATCGAACCCCTTTGTCGATGAGCTAAGCTTCCGAGAGGAGCAAGGGCCCGATATAATGGCGCCCGGCTCAACTGAGACCGGCCTGATCGAGATCCCGCTGCAGGAAGCTATCCTCACGGGACCGGGCCTGGGCGGAGCATCAGTTATCCCGTCGGCGGGCGGCCCCGCGGTCGCAGGCGTTTTGCCAGGACCCATGCCGACGGCGACGCCCACATTCCCCACCGGACCCATCGCGCCGCCGGTGTCCGCGGTTCCGGAGCCGACGACCTGGCTGACGATGATGATTGGCTTCTTCGTAATCGGAGGTGCGATGCGCAGGCGTCGCTTTTCGGTTCGCCGGCGTCAGCCTCTCTAACCAGGCGACCGCAGAGCCTCGGAGGGCATTGAGCAATGCTTAGACCCGGTCGAGCCGTCTCCTTCTTATTGCTCGCCGGCGTCGGCATTCTAGTGGCGTGCTTGCTGATCGCGTTCGTCCGGGCGCCCGTGCCCGTGGCACCACCTGCTCCTGTGGCCATCGCTTTTCCAGGGCCAAAACCGCAGAGCACGGCGCGCATCCTATTCCCGCAGGAAAAATTCCCCACGCTCTCGCTTCCAGGAGGCCAGACGCGCCTGGTCCGCAGCCTGTTGAAAGTCAGGAAGCCGCTTCGGTTCGGTGGATATGTTTGGAAAAGCGACGATGTTCCGCAGGGCGACGTTTGGGTTCGCGTCGACCTCAGCCGCCAGACGCTTTCGGTTTTTCGCGCCGGCCACGAGATTGGAACGACCGTGATCCTGTATGGGACCGGAGGAAAGCCTACGCCCGTCGGTACGTTCCCGATCATCGAGAGAGCGAAGCAGCATCGCTCGACAATCTATGATGCAGATATGCCGTTCATGCTGCGACTGACCAATGACGGCATCGCCATTCACGCGAGCAATGTCCGGACCGGTTTCGCCACCCATGGTTGCATCGGGATTCCGCTCGCTTTTGCGCGCCTTCTCTACGATCAGGTGAGCCGCGGAGACCTCGTCGCGATAGTCGGCTCCGTCGCCTGACAATCGTGCGGCTGTCGCGGCGAAGCAATATCGACATCGTTAACTCTCGCTAACCGAACCTCTTAGCGCGGTGAACACGGCTGTGCGGCTAACCATCTGGCAGAGTTGCGAGGTGCTCTTGCCGTGTTCCTTAGATGGTCAAATCATCGGATTCTGCGCCTGCTGACCGCGACGGCAACTCCGCTGCTGATGGGAAGCACCGGACTTACGACAAATCTCGATCAGCGCGTGCTGGCCGCGCATAATCGCGAGCGCGCGGCCACGGGCACGCCGCCCCTGCGGTGGGATGCCGGGCTCGCAGCTTCCGCGAAGGCATGGGCGGAGCATCTGGCGGCCGCAAGCCGCTTCGAGCATGCACCGGAGAACCCAACTACGCCTGAAGGCGAAAACCTCTGGGCCGGGACGAAGGACCATTATTCGGCCGAGGCGATGGTGGACGCCTGGATCCGGGAAAAGCGCTATTTCAAGCGAGGGAAGTTTCCGAACAACAGCGTCACCGGCAGAGTGGCCGATATCGGTCACTACACCCAAGTGGTATGGCGCGACACTGGTCAAGTCGGGTGCGCGATGGCCAAGGGAAGAGCCGAAGATATTCTGGTCTGTCGCTATAGCGACGCTGGCAATTATGAAGGCGAGGTCCCGTTCTAGCCGGAAAAGACCTGATCTAGCGCCTGCCCTCGCGAACGATCAACTCACCCTTTTCCTCATCCGCTCGCAAGGCTGGTGATATGCCGCCCGACGGGAAGGAAGAGCGGGGCGCCTCGAGGCGAGCTACATCGTCCGCCTGAAGATACTTCCGCGGCGGCAAGGATCCGCTTTCCTCAACTGGCATTGCCTCGGCCGTAATTTGCGGGGACACAATCGTCGCCTCCGCTACTTTTGCCGCGTCGCCGGCATAAACGCCCCTGAATGCAGCGCGCCGTCCCCAGGACCCAGCATAGCGATAAAAGATGTGATTACCGATCGACGCAATCTTTTGGAGCGACGAGGACCAATAGGGCACTACATAATCGGCATGATAATTGGTCGCCATGCCGACAGACGGCTCAACGTCCCCCGACAAGGTGGAAAGGGCGACTTTGCGTGCAACTTCCCACCCACGCGCGCTGGGCCTTCGGCCCAGGCTTCCGTCGCAGGTAAAGCTGAACTGACACCCAGTCGAAAGTTCAGACCCCTGATATATGACGCCGCATATCGTCTTTGGATAAGCCGGATGACGAAGCCGATTAAGGATCACTTGGCCGACCGCACGCTGCCCTGAAATCGGCTGACCCGCGGCCTCATAATAGATCGCGGCCGTCATGCATTCACGCGCAGCATCAACCGCGCCCGCGTCGATCTGCGCTTGCTGTAGGATGAACGGCAACGCCTTTTCGAGCGCGCCCTGCACTATGGGCACTGCCGAATTCTCGGCGACGGCATCCGTGGGCGTCAAGGGTTTGTAGAGGTTAAGCGGCGCCGCTGGCGGGATGGCATCCAGCGCCCTTCGTTCGACTTGCGTCCTCGGCGCCTGTGACGATCTGGTAATGTCACCCTGCTTCCAAGGCAAGTTGGCGACGAACGGGATCGCTACCGCAAGCCCAGCTATTCCCGCCGTGACGATCCATATGCGCTTCTGTTGCGTAGATGCCGGTTTGCTCACGGTCTTCGGGCCCAGTCATTTTTTCGGCTCGATGGCTATCAAAACGCCGCTTCGAGGGGGACGGATTGCTCCATCTTCGGACGCTCCTCAAGGGTTTAGTTCGATTGCTATCGTCGGATGTGTCCGATAAACGGGCAGTCGATGGCCGACATTCGAAGATTAGAGACTTCCAGAAAAATGCCTCCCGAAATATCGCTCGGCGAAGAAATGAGTCAAAGCCGCGGGCGCGACTTTAGGTCGCTGAGGCGTTTATCGCCGCCGTTGGTCATGCTCATATTGGGCAGCCTGGCGCTGAGCATCCCGACCCTGATCTATGTGGCGCAATCGACATGGGTGACCGAACAGGGGGGGCACGGGCCGATCGTGCTGGCGACCGGTCTATGGTTGCTCTGGCAATTATTCCCCTCGGCGCGCTCGCTTTTCCAGGCGCCGCCCTTGTGGCGGCCGCTCGTGCTTTTCGCCCTCATCATTCCCGTCTATCTGGTCGCGCGCATCTCGCAGATCGTCGAGGTGGAGGGCTATGCCATGTACGCGATGCTGCTCATCGCGCTTTACAGCGTAATCGGTGGGCCCGCGATGCGGCGACTCTGGTTTCCGTTGATCTATCTGGGATTTGTGTTTCCGCCGCCCGACACGGTCGTCGCGTTTATCACCATGCCCATGAAGGCGATGGTGTCTCAGGCGGCCATCGCGCTGCTTGCAGCGCTCGGCTATCCGATCGGCGGCGCCGGAGTCATGATCGTCATCGGCCAGTATGAATTGCTGGTAGCGGCCGCCTGTTCTGGGCTGAACTCGATCATAACCTTGTCGGCGCTCGCGCTTTTCTATGTCTATGTGCGCCATCAGGCGAATCCGCTTTATTCGCTGCTCCTGGCGCTGACGGTAGTGCCGATCGCGCTGATCGCCAATTTCGTGCGGGTGCTGACGCTGATCCTCCTGACTTATTATGCAGGCGATGCCCCTGCTCAAGGATTTCTACACGATTTTGCGGGACTGCTGACCTTTGCAACCGCACTGGGCGCAGTGCTGCTGGTCGATGCCGTCGCCCTGCGGGTCTGGACGCGCTATCGCAAGACGGATGCGCGTCAGGGAACTGTGACGGCTGGGCGAGAGGATCAGGGCGTTGCTGACCGAGGATAATCCGGGCTTGTTCAAGCGTCGGCATCTCGTTTTTGGCGGGCTGCTCGCGGCGATCTCGGCGGTCGGTTATGCGCGTATACCGCCACGCCCGACGAGTCGGCTCGCTGCCGGCACGCTGGAGGCGCTGGTGCCGAACCGCGTGGGAGACTGGTCGGTCGCTGGGGCGAGCGGCGTCGTGTTGCCGCCACCCGATGCCCTGTCGGATCGGCTGTACGATAATCTCGTCACGCGCGTATACACCTCGCCAAAGCAGCCGCCGATCATGCTGCTCATTGCCTACAGCAATGTTCAGGACGGCCTGCTCCAGGTGCACCGCCCCGAATTCTGTTACACCGCCGGCGGGTTCGATCTCAGCCCTACCGAACAGATCGATATCGTCCAGGCCTCGGGTTCGAAGGTCGGCGGTAACGCATTCGTCGCCACAGCATCGGCCAGAACCGAACAGGTTTTATATTGGACTCGGATCGGCGATATCTTCCCGCAGAGCTGGATCGAGCAGCGTATGGCGGTCGTTCGCGCCAATCTCGACCACTCATCGCCCGATGGGCTCTTGGCGCGCGTATCGTTGCTGGATAACGATCATGAGGACGGCTTGTCGGTCGCCCGAAAGTTCATCGCGGAACTGGATCGGGATGCACCCGGGCCACTCAAGAAAATTCTGTTCGGAAATAATCAGAGCGCGCCTCATGGACGGGCAAAAGCATGAGGCGGGCCAAAGCATGAGGAATGTCACGTGAAAAACGTAGCGATGATTGGTGGGATAGCTCTCGCACTTGTGTTGGGCGGTTGCCAGAAGAAGGCCGAAGGCCAGGTTGCGGCTGTCGTGAATGGTGAGGAGATCACGATTCAGGAAGTCAATTCCGAGGTCGGAGCCGTCGATCTTCCGAAGTCGGTCGACAAGGATGCTATCCGCCAGCAGGCATTGCAACGCATCATCGAACGGCGTCTGCTGGCCCAAGTCGCCAAGGAAGAAGGGCTCGACAAGGACGGAGAGTATCTGATCCGCCGTCGGGCATTGGACGACAATCTGCTGGCGCAGATGCTCGCAAAAAAGATCGGCGCGACCATTCGGATTCCCGAAGCGGCTAAGCTGGACGAGTATATCAAGAAAAGCCCGGCGATGTTCGGTGGACGGGAGATCCTGACCCTAGACAGAATCCAGTTCGCGGTGCCGGCGGATCCAACCACGCTGAAGCCGCTCCAGGCGGCGCGGAACATGGATCAGGTGGAAGCGACGCTTAGACAACTTAACATTCAATTCTCGCGTGCGCCCGCGGAACTTGACACGGCGAGAACCCCTCCGGCGATTCTGAGTCAGATCAACGCCCTCCCCAGCGGGGAGCCGTTCATCCTGCCCCAGGGGCGCAGCGCGACCGCTGCAGTCGTGACCGCGCGGCGCGCCGTGCCGTTGGCCGGCGACGGCGCCAAGCCGGTCGCCGCCAATGCCGTGCGCGAAGAGGAACTGGCCAAGGCTATCGAAGGGCGCCTCAAGGCAGCCACGTCGGCCGCGAAGATCGAATATCAAACCGGTTTCGCACCTGCCAAGCCGAGTGCTGCGAAAAAGGCGGCATCACCCGCGGCGCCGGCCGCATCGCCTGCGACGCCCGCGGCACCGCCCAGGTGACGATCCCACGGGCGTATCATGACGCTATGCCTGTGACGCCATGAGGATCCTGTTTGCCTTGCCCGGCTTCCATCGTTTCGAACGAGGAGCCGAAGTGGCGCTGCTGGCCGTGGCGCGCGAATTGGCGCGTACGGGCAATGTCGTGACGGTCATGGGCTCCGGCCCTCCCCGTCCCGATACGCCCTATGCGTTCAAGCAGGTGCCCTCGCTGCGGCGCGAACGGTTCGAACGATTCCCGCGCATCCCGCCGTTGCGAAGCGATGTTGCGTGGGAAGACGCGACATTCGCGTTGTCGCTGCTGCGATCATACCGTCCCGAAGATTTCGACGCGGTGGTGACCTGCTCCTTTCCGTTCACCCACTGGGCGTTGCGGCGACCTGCCCGCAGCAAACCGGCGCAAATCTTCGTCACCCAGAATGGCGACTGGCCAGCAACCAGCGAATCGGCTGAGTATCGAACGTTTCGCTGCGATGGACTGATCTGCACGAACCCCGATTTCTTCGAGCGCAGCAGGGCGCGATGGAACTGCGCGCTGATCCCCAACGGGGTATCTCCCGGGGCCTTTTCTCCGGCACCTTCGGATCGTGCTCGGTTTGGCCTGCCCGAAGGACCGCCGCTCATACTCATGGTGAGCGCGCTGATCGACAGCAAGCGCGTGATCGAGGGGATTCACGCGGTCGCTCGCGTTCCAGGCGCGCATCTGGTCGTCGCGGGCGATGGCGCGTTGCGGAATCGTGTCTCCGAGGAAGCGAACCAGCATTTGCCGGGGCGCTTCACGCGCCTCACCGTGTCCGCAGCTGAAATGCCGGCGCTCTACAACAGCGCGGATGTCTTCCTGCACATGTCTCTGTTGGAATCTTTCGGGAATGTCTTCGTCGAAGCCATGGCGTGCGGACTGCCGATCGTGGGACATGACACGCCCCGACTTCGCTGGATCGTCGGCGACCGGGAGCAACTCTGCGACACCGAGAGTCCGGATGCGCTACATCAAGCTCTGGAGCGCGCGCTGAGCCTAGAAAAAGGATCCCCGGATGATCGTGTCGCCCGCTTCTATTGGCCCCAGATAGCGGAGCAATATCATCGCTTCCTCTCCGGGATCGTCGGGGGATGCTGATCGCCTCGGTCGGATGGGCCGTTGCGGTCCTGCTCGGTGCCCCGCTGACGATCTATTCGACAGAGATGATCGCGGGGCTGCGGCGGGCGCGCCCTTCGAAGGCTGGAGATTCACCCCCCCCCGCCAGCGTTGCGATTCTGATACCCGCGCATAACGAGGCGGCCGGGATTTATGCGATGCTGGTGGAGTTGACGAAATCGGCGCCCGCTTCCGCGCGCTTGGTCGTGATCGCGGACAATTGCAGCGATGATACCGCAAGCGAAGCGCGGCGGGCCGGCGCGACCGTCGTCGAACGACATGACACCGAGCGCAGGGGCAAGGGGCACGCTCTCAGCTTCGGGCGGGATTATCTGACCGCCACTCCGCCGGACGTGGTGCTCGTCATCGACGCAGACTGCCGGATAACGCCGGGAACGGTCGAAAAGCTGGCCGCGGCCGCACACAAGTCCCAGCAACCCGTGCAGTGCGTGAACGTGCTCGAACCCGATCGGGATGCACCGCCGCTGGTCCAGATTTCTAGCTTCGCTCTGCTCGTCAAGAATGTCGTCCGCGCGCGGGGCATGCGGCGCCTTGGAGGCACCGCGCTGCTCACGGGCACAGGCATGGCGTTTCCCTGGGCAGTGTTTCGGGGATCGGAACTGGCCACCGGCAACATCGTCGAGGATTTGGCGCTCGGCATCGAGCTGGTCCGGCGGGGATATCGCGTCGGGCTGGTTTCCGACGCGTCGGTGCGAAGCGCCTCGGCGCATGTCGATGATCTGCTCGATCAACGCAGGCGGTGGGAACAAGGCTTTTTCCAGACCGCAAGGCGATGGGCGCTGCCGACGCTGGCCCACGGCATATCCACGCCGTCCCGGGCGTCCTTGATATTGGGCCTTCACCTGATGGTGCCGCCGCTCGTCAGCCTGTTTCTCGCGGCGTTTGCGGGCATCTTTCTGTTGCTCGTCCTTGCCGTGGCCGGACAAGGAATGGGACCCGTGCTCGCGCTGATCGGCCTGATGGCACTTGCCTCGCTCGTGACGTTGGTCGCCTGGGCTCGAGAGGGCCGGGCAACTCTCACGACTCGCGCCTTGCTGCTCGCACCCCGCTACCTTTTGTGGAAGATACCGATGTATCTGAACATGCTGCGGACCCGCCCACCCCAGTGGATCCGCACGCGCAGGCGGCCCTGACGGCGCTGGCTAGCGCTGCCGCCACCAGATTGCGAAAATCCGGGGGCCTTCGAGCAAATAGCGACGCCACAATCGGCGTGGCTCCTGCCCCAGGCGATAGGCCCATTCGAGCGATGTGCGCTGAATCCAGCGCGGCGCACGCCGTTTGACACCGGTCATGAATTCGATCGACGCGCCGACACACAGCGCGACGCCGCCTGCCCGTCCGCGCTGCTCTATCCGGTGGGCGACGATCTCGCTCTGTGGTGCCCCGATCGCGAAGAAATTGAAGTTGCACTTCTGGGCTTCGACGAAGTCCGCGATCGCATCCTGCGCATTGACGTCGCGCAGGACATGCATCGGCGGCTCGTGATGAAAGAAACGGATGTGGGGCCAGCGGTCCGCCAGTGAATCGACCTGCTCCAGGGTCCCGCCGATGACCGCTACCCTGTCGCCCGGACGGGTCCACGTCTCGAGGAGCAGCCGGGTCATGTCGCTCCCCGGGAGCAGCGAAAGCTTGATTCCCGAGACCGCGGCCAGTTTCAGCAAAATGCGGCTATCGCACACGGTCAGCGCGGCGCCTGCATAGGCGTCTACCAGCGCATCTCCCCCCGCGTCGCTTCGAGCCGCTTCGAGCTTGATGGCGTGATCGACATTGGGCGTCACGACATAGGCGAATGTCGGTGCGTCGGCCAACTGCCGGATACGCTCGAGTATTCGATGTTCGCTCAATGTCGTGAAATCAAAGCCCAGAAACCGGCGGGAATCCGGCGCGCTGCCCTCGCCGGGCGCAACGTGCACCGTCACCGCTGCAACCTCCCGAGCAGGTTGCGAGGCCGCTCACCGGGCAATGGATCGAGCACATAGGCGCTGGCGGCCATCTCAAGACGGCGCTCGGCGTCCGGCTTGCATTGTTCTTCCGCGATCCGCGCGCAGGCATCGACAAGCATCTTCCATCCCATCGTCGCCGAAGGCGCGGCCCGCGTGATCATGCGTGCGACCGCAATCGCCCGACCTTTGTCGCCGGCTTGGAACGCGCGGGCGGAATAAGCGCGGGCGATCAGAAAATCCTGTGGCTTGGCCGCGAGGGCCGCGTCATAGGCGCGGCTCTCCCCTTCCCAATCCTTCGACGCGCGCCAGGCATTGGCCAGCTGAATGTACCCGCCTGAATTTTGGGGGCATTCGGCGATTGCGCGCTGTGCATCGGTAATTGCAGCACGGGTTGCGCCGCGCCGGTTCGCGGCATTAGCCCGCCCGATCAGCGCATCGCATTGCGTGACATCGGCGGAGAGCACCTCGGCGATGTCCGTCATGGCTCGCGCATCCGGCCCGACGGAGAGCTCCACGCGCGCGCGCAGTGCCTTCGCCTCGACCGAAGTTGCGGAACCGAGCGTCGCGAGGGCGCTTCCAGCTTTCCCGATGTCGAGATAGTAGCGTGCCGTCTCGATCCTCGAGAAGGGAGTGCCGAAGGCTTGCTGACGATCTGACCGAAGCAGTGCCACCGGCTCGACATCATATTGCTGCCACAGAGAAACGATCCGCTCCATCGACGAGCGAGACAGGTCCGGACGCGCAAGCAGCGCAGTGACCAAGATGCGGGCTCCGGCAACATCACCGGTCTTGTAGCGCAGATTCGCTTCGTCAAGGCGCAACGGGATGTCGCGCGGGCGCAACGGCGCGAGCTTGCGGAAATAGGTCAGCATCGCAGCAGCGTCCGAACGCTCGCGATGGAGTTCGAGATAGGTCAGGAGGATGATGTCGGGCGGATCGGACCCGGCGCTTCCATCGTCCAGTACCCTCAACGCATCGGCAGTATTTCCCTGCTGGAACAGTGCGCGCGACTTGAGGATCAGCCCGCGAACATCGCGCGGATCCTGGGCCAATATCTTGTTTGCGCGCTCGATTCCCTCATCCGCCTTATGCTGCGTAAGCTTGAGGAGACCGATGGTGAATGTCGCATTCGGATCGCCGGGATCGATGGTCAGAACACGATTGGCCGCCCGCTCGGCCTCCTGCCACCGTCCCACGCTGATGCCGAGTTGCGAGATGGCTTGCAGCGCCTCCATGTTGGTCGCGGCCAGGCTGCTTGCGTTCGAATAGGCGTCGAAGGCTTCATCCAGGGAGTCGCGTGCAAGCGCCACACGCCCCTTGAGAATGTAAAATTCCGGCACATCATCGCGCTCGGCGATGGCCGCGTTTATGCTCGCCCGTGCCCCATCCAGTGCGCCCGACTGCAATTGTGATTCTGCCTGGATCGCCAGTTCGCGCGACCTGGTATCTCGGCTGCTGCACCCGGCGAGCAGGACCGGGATGATCCAAAGTGCGACACGGCCCAAGAGACGACGACGGGTATGCGGCTGGCGCGTTTCCATCTTTCGCGTATATCAGTGGAGTATAACAAGTCGATGGTGTAGAGGGTCCAAGTATGAATGTCTCCGGAAAGTATATCGCTTTGTGGGTAGTAGTTGCCCTGGCAGGGCAGCTTTCCAGCGTCTCGGCCTATGCCCAAGATGCGGCAGCCCCGGGCGCCGTGATCCCCGCCTCGAATGGCGCGGCGCGGTCGCAAGCAACGGCCTCCGCGGGCACTGCGACCCCAGGATATCGGGTCAATGCCGGAGACGAACTCAATATCTACGTCTGGGGCGAAGATCGCCTCCAGCGCGACGTCCGCGTTCTTCCGGACGGCTCCTTCGCGTTTCCGCTGGTCGGACAGGTCAGCGCGCTCGGCAAGTTGCCGATCGATATCGAGGCGATCCTGAGCGAGCGACTGCGCGAACAATATCGGGGCCAGGTTCCCAAGATCACCGTCTCTGTGAAAGCCGCCGACGGCCTTCAGTTTTCGGTAATGGGACGGGTGAAGTCCCCGGGCGCCTTCGCGCCGGGCCGCTATGTTAATATTCTGGAAGCGTTGAGCCTTGCCGGGGGGCCGACCGAGTTCGCCAGCCTCGACAATGTGGTGATCCTGCGCAAGCGGGGTACGCAGCTCGTGCCGCTTCGTGCGCGCCTTGCGCCGCTTTTCCGCACCGGCGTCAGCAGCGGCGATCTCGATCGATCCGCCGTGATTGCGATTGAGCCGGGTGATACGGTCATCGTGCCTTAACCGGGCATCTTGGGGGGCAGTGAAAATGACGGTAATGTTGAAGCGCGGTGAAAGCGCCGCGTTCGCGGTCGTGGTCTTGTTCGGAGGCTTTCATGCGTCCGATTGCCTGGCGCAGCGCAACGTATCTGCGGACGTGTCGGCCGGCGCTTCGTTCGCGACGAATCCATTCCTCTCGTCGGGCGACGAAACGAGCGGGGCGTCCGCATTCGTGGAAGTGGCGCCCCGGATTTCCGAGGAGAGCGAAATTTCGACGTTTCGCCTGAGCGGGATCTTCCGGATAGAACCCTATGCACGGCGCTACACTACGGATGCCGTCGCTGGCATCGACCTTGACTTGACTCGCAAGCAGTCCGAGCGATTTGCGATCCGCGCTGGCGCGAGCGCCAATACCAATCGCTCAAGTGCATTGGACGCCCTGTTTTCGAACCGGAGTCTCAATACTCCTGGGGGCGCAGAAGCGCCGCAAATCAACGACGTGACCTTTATCGGACAAGCAGCTAGGACGACGACGATCGCGGTTCGTGCCGGCGCGACTTACCGACCCGGTCCACGTGATATGGCGAGTGTTGATATTTCGGCGTCCGCTGCGCGCTTCGACACCAATAATCTGGCGGAGTATAATTTCGCTTCCCAGAACTTCGCATATTCCCGCTCGGTGTCCGAGCGCATGTGGCTGAGCTTCATGCTGGCATTTAGCGAGGTGGATTATCTGCGTGGGGAAGCCGGGGATGGCTTCAGCGTCACGCCTATGTTGGGCGGCGAGATGCAGTTGTCGTCCGGCCTAAAAGCGTCGCTCAACGTGGGTTTAACCTACTCGCGCTCGAGACTTCCCACCGGATCTATGTCCGAAACGACTGCATTCGCGGCACGGGGAAGCCTCTGTAACACCGGGGAACGAACAGAGATTTGCTTTAATGCCGATCGGGGCGTCCAGCCTACTGCCTTGGGCGGGTTGCGCACGATGGACAATGTCTCGCTTTCGCTGAGTCGCCAGGTTGGAATTAAGGATCGTTTGCGGCTCAGCGCCAATTATACGCGCAGCGGCGAAGGCGCTGGGCCGACGACGATCGGCGCTGCGTCCTTCTTGGGCGGTACGGTCGACATTTCGCGCCAGATCAGTCCCCGGATTTCCGTTTTCGGTTCGGCAACCTATGCCGACATATATGAGGACCTAGTGTCGCGGAAGGCAAACGTTCAGGTGCGGGCGGGCTTCCGACTTCGAGTGGGATCGACTGAATGAACAGCGTAGGCTTTGGCGAGAACGAAGGAGCTTCGGAGGCTGGAGAGAATTTTATCGGGCAGATTCCGTCGATCTTGTGGCAGCGCAAGTGGTGGATGATTTTCTCGATCCTGCTGGGAATAGCGGCGGCCGCCGCAGCCATATATCTCCTGCCCACAATCTATCGCTCGAGCGCGGTGATCCTGGTCCAGTCGCCCAAGCTCCCCGGTGACCTCGTCGGCGCCAGTCAGCCGGACAATGTGGATCGTCGCGTCGCGCGGATTCGTGAACAGATCACCAGCCGGCCCGACCTGCTCGCCCTGATCGACACGCACGGCCTCTATCCAGGAGAGCGCGCCCGCCAGCCCCTTTCCGAAATCGTCGAGAAGATGCGGTCGGCGATCGTGTTGACCCCGGCTGCGAGCGCAACGGGCGAAGGATCCAGCGACAAGACGATCTCATTCGAACTGTCCTTCGACTATCCGCAACCGGCGCAGGCCCAAGCGGTTGCTCAGGATCTGGTGACGCAGATACTCGAGCTCGACGCCAGCCAGAATTCGACGCAGGCGGCGAGCACCGTCCAGTTTCTATCCGACCAGTCCAACGAACTTCAGCGCCAGATCAGCGCCCTCGAAGGACAGATCGCATCGATCAGCGCGCGGAATGGGCGTGCTTTGTCCGGCGGCGCTCCGGTGATGACCAATTCCGGGGGATTGGAAGTACAAATTTCTACGCTGCAGCGGGAAAACGCCCAGCTGCGTGCGCAGCGTCAGGCCGCATCCATCGTCGATGATCGCGATCCCGGTGTCGCTGCAGCGGAAGCACAATATTCGGCGGTTCGCGCAATCTATTCAGATCAACATCCCGACGTGATCGCTGCCCGCCAGCGTATCGAGGAAGCCAAGGCGCAGGCCCGCACGAAGCCGAAGGCCTCGATATCAAATCAGATCGAGCAGCAGATCGCTTTTAACGAGTCGCAGATCGCCGCGTTGCAGGCGTCGCGCGGCAGAGAGAGCGCTCAGATTGCCACCGCTTTGGAGGCGCAATCCAGGGGCCCACTGGCCGAGCAGCAGATCGCGCAGCTCCAGCAGCGGCTTACCGGCTTGAACGAACAGATGAAGTCGGTTTCGGGCCGGCTTCTGGCGGCGAGGGCGGGCGTTCGCGCCGACGACGAGCAGATGGGTCAGCGTCTGTCGATCGTCGAGCCCCCGATCATTCCCGATACGCCGCATTCGCCGAACCGGTTATTGCTAGGTGGCCTGGGTGCCGGGGGCGGTATTCTGCTGGGCCTGCTGCTCGCCTTTGCCGTTGAAATGATACTTCGTCCTGTGCGGAGTCCCCAGATGCTCAGCGCAATTCTGGGCGAAGCGCCACTGGCGGCGATTCCGATCATCCGTTCGAAATCGGCGTCCGCGCGGCGCCGCGGCCAGCGCGGATGGTTCGGTAGGCTCCTCAAGCGTAAGCGCCACGGTCGTGGCCAAGGAACGCCCCTCGATGATTAATCACCCGGCCACCGGCGGCCTCCCCGCCCTCAGCAGCCTTCCGATATTCTCGCCCGAACTGGAGACGATCAATCGTCGCCACATCATCGGCTTCGAAACCCGCAACGCGGATTCTCGCCCGTTCAACCTGCTGAGGACGCAGGTTTCGAAGAAATGCACGGCGAATGGCTGGTCGGTCATCGGCGTGACGTCCGCTGAACCGGCCGCGGGCAAGTCATTCGTGTCGCTGAATCTGGCGGCTTCGATGGCGCGCGTCGGGGATCAGCCGGTATATTTGCTCGATCTCGATCTGACGCGCGCATCGGTGGCCCGTTACATGGGCATGACGCCGGAGTTCGGTTTGTCCGACTATCTGAGCGGCGAAGTCGATTCGCTGTCGGCGCTCGGCTGGCGCGTAGAAGCGACCAATTTGGCGGTCTTCCCGACGGTTCATCCCGTCAGGAACAACGCCGAATTACTTTCTGGACCGCATTTTCGCAGCTTGATCGACACGATCCGGGCGCATGACGGGCAAGGGATCGTCATCTGCGATCTGCCCCCTGCCTTTGCCAATGACGATGCGATGATCGTGATCCAGCAATTGGATGCCTATCTGCTCGTCGTCGATGGCAGCAAGACGACGCGTCGGCAGGTCATCGAGAGCCGCGCGATGTTCGAGCCAACGCCGCTTCTCGGAACCGTACTCAATCGCTACCAAGGCGGAGTGACGGATCCGTACGGCTACAGTGGCTATTCGCAGGCCTATCGCAAATATTATTAGAACGCGGCGATACTCTCGGCGTGAACTGAAAGCGATCGGGGCGATGTAATCGCCGCGGGTTGGCGCGGCCTGCCCGCGCGGCGGACGCGGATGTCAGCGAAGCATTCCGGACGCAAAAAAACCGGGGCAATTGGATTGCCCCGGTTTTCTTCTGCATTGATCATGCAATTAGTTGAACGCGATACGCCCGCGAGCTGCAGTCGGGCTACGACGGCGCATAAAGCCACCGATCACACCGAAGCCCAGCAGCATCATCGCCCACGTTGCAGGCTCAGGAACGGCAGCAACCGAAGTCGATGAGAAGCCGAACGAGTCAGCGTTCGAAGTCGGGCTGCCGTTGAAGGTAACCTGTGCCGTGGTGTTGTCGCTGAACATTGCGGTCAGCGTGTTCGTGCCGTTGAACAATGCGGTACGGAAGTCCGCGCTGCTGCCGGGGCCGAAGTTCACCGTGAACGTTGAGTAGGCGCCCGGATCAAAGTCGGTAGCGTCGTAGGTCAGCGTCGCGAGCTTGCTCGAGAAGGATACGCTCGGAGCGGACATGCTGGGCTGATTGTCGACTCCGGGATTGAAGCTTCCGCCGCCGAAGTTCGAGAGCGCTGTGATCGTCGACGACGTGGTTGCGTCAAGCGAGAGTACAAGTGAGAGCAAATACGGAGTTGTCGCCGAACCCGGCGTGGTGTTTACCACGCGGAACTTCGGAGTATCGTCATTGCCGCCGCCGTTGGGCGACTGCAACGGCGCACCAACCTCGACCAAGAACTCGCCGGCGTTAGCAGGCGATGCGATGGCGGCTGCAATTGCCGCGCCCAGTACGAATACCCTCTTCATTCCCTTATCTCCCAAGCAGTAAAACCCGGCAAACCGGGCTCACTAATCCACGTTAATAGAAACCAAAAAAACGGATGTGACGACTCGCCTCGGAACGCCCGTTAATTTTTCGTTAGCGCTCTCAGTAGGATGAGTCGACCTCTTATTACGCTAATCTGCAGACGTTTCCCTTTTCGGGACAGAACGATCGAGCCTGAGCGCAGGGACCTACCAATATGTAGGCGCGTAAGCTCATTCTTCGAAGGTTATCAAATCCGGTGCAGACATAACCTGTCTCGAAGTGAAGCGCTCGAAAAGTGGCCTGACTGCGTGGTCAATGTCAAATTCGACCGCAACCCGCTGCTTCGCGCCGCGAGCGAGACGGTTTCGCAAACTTTCATCGACACAGATGCGGCGAAGCGCGTCCGCGAGACGTTCCCAATCGCCCGGCGCAAAAAGAATACCCGTTCCATTAGGTTCCACGAGTTCCGGTATTCCAGCGACCCAGCTCGATACAACTGGCTTTCCTAAACCCAACGCCTCGATGAGGACCATGGGCAGTCCCTCCATGAGGCTTGGCAGAACTAGAACGTCAGCCTCGGCAATCCGCGTCAGCGTCTCCAACTCGTCGAGGCGGCCCGTGAGCTCGACGCGTTCGACCAAGTCGTAGTCACGCACGGTGCGTGCTAGAGCAGGGCCTTCAGGGCCGTCGCCCACAAGGACCAGCTTGGCGTCGATGCCTTCTGCGACGATCCGGCGAAATGCACTCAAGAGGCCTGCATGGCCCTTTTCGGGCGATAACCGACCTACGCAGATAATCGACAATGGACCCGCGGGGCTTAGTTGCTTCGCCGTTGGCAGCTGCGCAAATTCGAGCCCGCATCGCGTGACGAAGATCTTCTCCCACTGATCGGGTTGCACCATTCGCATTGCCTGGGCCTTCATAAACCAGGACGCGCAAGACACGAAGCTCGCCTGCCTCACCTTGTCGCCAAGCAATGCGCCGGCCGGATAGTCTGTCTCCGAGATACCGTGGACGGTGAAGCTCCAGGATATTCCGAGAAACTTGGCTGCGAGGAGCCCGACCGTCGCTCCGCTATTTGCGAAATGGCTATGGATGTGGGTCGATCCCGCCTTGCGGACATGGCCCGCCAATATGATGGCTTCGACCAGATGAAAAAGCGCCCAGAAAAACGACCGCAACCCCGGTACGCGGTGACTAAGCGCGAGGCGCAGCGACTTCGAAAACCGGATTGGATTGAGGAAAATCGCCCGGACACATTCAGCGCCAATCTGAACGAAGGGTGTAGCCTGGACGACCCTTGTCACGCGGCGTTCCTCAAGGTCGATCTGGCTGTCGTTCAACGAATCAGTTGCGCGGATGGAAACCGTCTCGATCGAAATGCCACGGCGGCGCAAAGCGGCAATCTCGCGCCGGATGAACGTGTGAGAAGGCGCGGGATATTCACTGACGACGTAGGTTATCCGCGTCATTTATAGGTTACCGCGTGCCGCTGGACGCCCCGAGCGGACCTGAACAGCCAGATCATCAGGCCGGCCAATTCCGCCCCCTTGCCAACAGTGAACAATGCTGCTTTTCGCCAACCCAGCGATCGCGAAAGTCGAGCGATTTGAAGCAGCCATGCGGCCGGCGCCAGGAACAGCCAGAGCGGGTGGGCGAACGCCGCCAGGAAGATCCCCCCGATCGGGACCAGCCCGGCCCAGAAGAGCGCGCGTCGCAATTCCGACGCATAGAGGCGCTCGTCACGATCGGACGAAGCGTGCCACGCCTGCGCATAGCCGATCCCACTTCGTGTCGCGCGCTTCCACCACTGCCCGAAGCTCATCATTGCCGCGTCGTGAGTCGTCATCGGCGAGTCCAGGCGCCACACCTTCCAGCCCAGCCCGCGGATGCGCGCGCACATTTCAGGCTCCTCGCCCGCCATCAAGGAGGTGTCGAACCCACCGGCAGTATCGAACACGCTTCGCCTCACCAAGAAATCCCCGCCGCACGCCCGCGCTTCCCCGATCGGGGTGTCCCACTCCTGATCGCAGACCTTGTTGTAGAAACTCGCATCTGGAAATCGCTCGCGCCGCCGGCCGCAGGCAATGGCAACGTCGGGCCTCGCATCCAGGAACCTCGCTGCCGTCGCGATCCAATCGCGATCGACCTCGCAATCGCCGTCCACGAATTGAATGAACTTGCATCCGGGCTGCACCAACGCGGCCTTCCAAGCGCCCTCATTTCGCGCGCGGGCAGCGCCGAAAGGCGTGGCTGGATCCAACGCGACCACCTCCGCGCCATGCACGGCGGCAAGCTCGACGCTGCCATCGGACGACCCACTATCGACATAGACGATGGCGAGCTGTTGCGCGGCGAGCGACAGCAGGCACCTGCGCAGCCGCTCCCCCTCGTTGCGGCCGATGACCACGGCCACGACACGCCCTGTGGAACTCGCGTCAGCCACCGGATCTCATCGGAAATGCGGCCAAAGCGGGAAGCTTTCGACAAGGCCCAATTGGAACACGACAAAACGCATCAAAGCGGCCAGGGCGAAGAACGCGAAGGTGCACGTAAGGTCCTGACGAATGAAGGAGAGGTGCGCGCGAATTTGCAGAGCGCTCAAAGCGATATATCGAACCCCGTCACCTAAAGCCAATACGATCAGCGCAGCGAATATTCCGTAGTGCGCCAGCATCGGCGGCAGGCATAGGACGATCCAAACCAGCTTGGCGAAGTTTCCGACGGCGATGGATTTCGGCCGGCCGATCCCCAATAATATTGCGTCCGTGACGGATGCGAGAATAGCAAACCACACGCCCAGGATCATGATCGGCAGCATGAGGCCGGCCACGCGATACCGCTCGTCGTACAGCAGGTGAATGACTGGCTCGCTCAGGGCCAGGCCGACCGCCAAGACGACCGCGACGAGCATCATGGCTGCAAATCTTGTCTTCGCGATCGTCTGTCGGAGCTCATGCCCCTGCCGGCCGGACGAGGCCACGCGCGGGAATATGACCAGATTGGCCACTCTTTGCATTAAAAGGGAAGCGGCATCCGCGAAAGTCCGTGCGATGCCATAAAGCCCGAGCAGCGCGAATGGTATTGCCCCGGCGAAATAGAGCCGATCAAAATTGGTGGAGACGAAATAGATCAGCGTGGCGAAAAATACCCACTTCCCGAAAGAGAAAACTTCGCGCGCGTAGTTTCGCTCGAGAGCCAGATCAGGCCGCACGCCCTTGTAGATGAAGAAGCTGCAGACCACGGTGAAGCCGGTAGAAAATACCAGTCCAAGAATCAGAGCCCATACGGACGGGGCATAAAATGCCAGCGCGATATGAATGATCGCAGAGCCGAGCGAGGTGAGCAGCTCGAATGTCGCGAATTTTTTGATATGGCCATGCTTCTGCAGCAGAAATTGCGATGGCGACGTAAAGCCGGATATCAGGAACGTTAGTGCTGCAACAGGAAGCAAATGAATTAGCGCGGGATTCTCATAGAGGTTGGATATCGGCAGGGTAAGGATGAGGGATACGGCAAACAGCAAGACCCCTCGCATGATCTGGATGGTCCAGGCCGTGCTGTAGAACGGACGTTCCGCGCCTTTCGGATTGTTGACGATGCTCTGCCCGACCCCAACGTCGGTCAGCAACTCGCCACCGGTTCTGAGCGAGTTGATGACGACCATCATCCCCAGCAGTTGCGGATCGAGCAGGCGGGCAAGGACGATGTTTGTGAACAACCGCAGGATCTGCTGACCGGCAAAGGACACGGAAACCCAGCCCGCTTGCGCGAGCGCGACGGCGTGCCAGCCGCCCAACATGTTCAGGTTCAGTCGGGCCTTCAAAGCCGTGAGCATGCTCATCTCAATCGCGCGAAGGAGCGAGCCGCCCGCAGCCGCAATGCGACATTCGAGGATCCGCAGGCCCGAACGTCTCCCGGAGACGCCAGTTCGCGGCGCCCCCCCGACGCGCCGACAATCGCAACCATACTCGACAAATTGTTGCTCCGCTCCGTGCCACTATGCGCCGCCCTCAACACGCGCCGCCGTCCCCATCCACGCCGTCGATTCCGAAGTCCAGCGATGTCTCGGTTCAAATGCCAGTTTTGCCTTTCATACCCATTAAGGTTGCGCAGGCGGCCACGGCTGAGCCCTGGAACACTGATTTTTAACCAAGCACGGATACCGAGAATTATCGAAGCGAATGGTATTCCTCCTTTCAAGTGCTCTCTGGGAAACTTAAATCATGAAGATCGCGGCCACTTTTCGTAAGAGGCTATCTGCTAAAGCTCTGGCCATTGCAGTATTCAGCATTGCGACTTCTGCTGCGCTAGCTGCTGGCGGAGGCTCATTTCTGAAACCGGTAAAGCCGGGCTCGGTCGTGTTTATCCCTCCCCCCTCCGAGGCGCATCATATGCCGGAGCCAGGTCCGGTCGCAACGCCCACCGTTCCCCCCGCTCTTCCTACGGAGGTTGGCAAAGGCGAACTGGCTGCGGTCGTCAGCAATTTCAATGTCAGCGCCTTGTTAGTTCCGTCTTGGGGTACGGGGGCTACACCTTCGAGCGCGAAACCGGACGTTGTTGGCGCGTTTCGTTTTATTTGCAACGCCAGCCACTTGGCGAAAGACGACCCAATCGTATACCCCGGTCAATCCGGCCAGTCTCATCTCCACCAGTTCTTCGGCAACACGAAGGCTGACGCCCACTCTACATACGAGAGCCTGCGGTCGACGGGCGATAGTACCTGCGGCAACATTCTCAATAGGTCAGCTTACTGGATGCCTGCCATGCTGGACGGCAAGGGCAGCGTCGTCGTGCCAGATTATGTATCGGTTTATTACAAGCGTATGCCGGCGAATGATCCGAATTGCGCGCGCCAAGGCGCCGTCTGCGTGGGGCTGCCCCGTGGTCTGCGATTCGTGTTCGGATTCAATATGTCGAATCCCAAGGATAGCCCAACTGGCGCGGCTTACTTCAATTGCGATGGGGCCACCGCTACTCCGGGGCATTACCCGGATATCGTTTCCGCCGCCGCAAACTGTCCTACGGGTAACCGGTTAGGAGCTGTGATCAACGCGCCGGACTGCTGGAATGGCAAAGATCTAGACAGTCCCGACCATCGCAGCCACGTTGCTTACTCGGGCTATGGCGATTGGGGTTATCTCAAGTGCCCTAGCACCCATCCGTACATCATTCCGACGTTTACAATGGGCGTCTGGTACACCACGGATCAGAACCTCGATCGTTCGGGCACCTGGACAACGAGGACGTCCACGTGGCATCTTTCATCCGATGAGATGGCGGGCATGCCCCCGATGCGCCCCGGCTCGACCTTTCACTCCGATTGGTTCGGAGCATGGGACGACAATGTAATGAAGGCGTGGACCGAAAACTGCGTCGACAAGCTGCTGAATTGCTCGGGCGGCGACTTGGGCAATGGATGGCAAATGAAGGAGCGCGAGAGCTTTACGTGGAACGCCAACCCACGCGTCGTGCCGATACCCAGCCTTTAGCCTAGCGCGCCAACACTCTTCTTGAGAAATGTAAAGCCGACCCGAATGTCTCCGGGTCGGCTTCTCACGTCGGGAGTCGATCGGACGGTGGGAACGCATCGCCGCGATTGCGAAGATCGACAGGCGCGGCGACTCTCGAGATGGCCGCGCATCCAAAATAGCGCACCGAGCATCCAGGACATCGAGGGTCGACCGTCCACGCACCTCGCCGACGGCAACCCCGCCCAGAGCTCGCGCTGCTTCGTCTTGGTCGCTCGCGCGCAGCCGCATCTGCGCCGCACCCGCCACAGCAGGGAGCCCAATTGGCTTTGTCGCAAACAATTTGCGTTTCGCCGGAAGGGAGCGCCCACAGCAACAGCTTACGGGATACTCAGTCTCACACCTCTAATCGCCCTGGTTGGCGACAGCGGCCCCAAATCCCAGCCTCAATAAGCCTTGTCGTGCACCAGGACGCGGAAGGTTGCGAGGAGGATCTGGATATCGAGCCGCATGCTCCAGCTGCCGAGATATTCCAGATCGCAGCGGAGCCGGTCCTCCAGATCCGTGGCGTTATCGGTGGCGCCACGAAAGCCGCGGACCTGCGCCAACCCGGTGATGCCCGGGCGCAAGGAATGGCGAAGCCAGTACCGTGGATCGACGTCCCAAAAGAGACGGCTGCCGGCCAGCGACCCAAGCGCATGAGGCCGGGGGCCGACCAAGCTCATATTCCCCAGAAGAACGTTGAAAAGCTGCGGCAGCTCGTCGATGCTGGTTCGACGAATGATCCTTCCGACCCGGCTGATCCGGTGATCGTCCCGGCTGGTCGATCTGCTGCCAGCGGCGTCGCTGACCTCCTCGCACATCGAACGAAACTTGAAGATCCGGAAATTGCGGTTTCCCTCGCCGATACGTTCCTGCCGAAAAAAGACCGGCCCCGGCGAGTCGAGCTTCACGGCAATCGCCACGGCGATCAGCAGCGGGGCCAGGAAAATCGTCACAGGGATGCCCACGCACAAATCGAACGAACGCTTCATAATCCGGTTGGAAAAGCTAAGCGGCCCGCGCGACAGGATGAGGGTGTCGCGCAACGAGCAGCGCCCGATCCCCACCGCGCCGAGCGATTGCTCGAGGCCCGCCACGATCTCGCCCCCTGCCCCGGTTCCCTGTAGGAAAATCGACCAGGCGACGCGCCGGTCTTCGTTGCAGGCGACGATAATTCGATCATAGCCGGCGATCATGTTCGCAAGACGGGCAATAGTCGTGGGTTCGGCGAGGTCGGGCCAAAGGTTCATTTTGCCGACGTCGATCACCTTCATACCGCGTTCGCCGGCGATAGCTGGACCATCAAGCAGCAATACGGTTGCTTCAACACCGCTCCCCAGGAGCGCTTTGGTGGCAATTTGTGTCACCAGTCGGCTTACGCTCACAAACAGGATCGAAAGCACGAAGAACATTGCAAACCCGAGCCGAGAGATCGCGCCGCCGAGCTGGGTAATGAAAATAAGGATGACTTCCACCAGAAACGCTGCGACGAGAGCGCCGGTCGAACGCTGGAGTCCAAGATAGGGATTTTTCAGGGTTTCGATTGACTGCGATTCTTTGCTGATCGAGAACATAACGAACAGCGACAATATTGAGCCGAGAACAGCGAACCCGGGGACCGGCAACCAGTAATCCTGCATGACCACATCGGTCGCAAAAAAGCTCCCTGCAACCGCGGCGGTGTCCAAAAGCAGCGAGCTCCCATAGAGAAACAGCCGTCGACTTTGTGCCGTCCATAGCGGGGCGCTGTTCACTGGGTCTAGTGTACAATTGATCTGCTCGCCGGGCCGCAACTGATCCATCCTTATGTCCTAGCGTAGCTCAAGTTTTTCGAGATCGGCCACGATACCAGATGGCAGGTACAAATAGCCTTACTGGTTTGATCGGGCAACATGATGTCCGTACCAGGATGGATCAGTCCCGGACGCTAGTAAGCGCTGCCACTGCCCGCTGGTGGAGTCGGACCAGTTCTCAGAATCTCGGGAATTTTAGCACGAAGTAGACGTAGCACACGGCGCCGCCGAGAACTGCGGCCGCCGCGATCGGCACGCCCTCGTTCCCGAGATAGTTGGCGACAGCGCAGCCAAGGGCAGGCGGCCCATATTGCCACAGGCTATCTGGTGGATTCTCAAGATTGGAGCGGTGCAGAAAGATGGTGATCAGGCCCGCAAAACAGAACAACGTTGTCCAATCCCAAACCGTTTCCATGGTCACTCCTACGGACGCGTTCTCCCCAGATCATCATGTGGCGCGCTGCGCCCCGTGGAGATTGTCAGATCATACGCGTGGCGGATCGCGGCCTTAGCGTCAACCGGGCCGGTGCGGCCGTCGAGCGCGCGAGGAGCTCACAAGTTGCAGCTTTGTCACTCCTGTGCCAGCAATCGCGAAGTTTGAGCGCTTTTTTTTTGAGGCGTAGATTACTACGTGGCCCGAACGGTTATTTCATTGAATTGGACCATTTACGGACTGTGCGTTATCGTCAGTCGGCGCGGGGGAACAGTGATCAAGTCAGAGCCAAATGGATTCTGCCGATTTTGCATCGTCGGCCTCGCCTTCGCTACGGTTGCATGCGGGACCGGAATCGATAGTCATGAAGTGGGGAATGATGTCAGCGCCGGCATGGGCACGTCAAAAAATCCTTCGGTGCCGCACCGCTTAAGCGGACAGGAACTTGCGATCACAATCGGACCGCGCTGTGCCGAGCCTACTGCGATCCAGTATGACATCGACGCTACCGGGCCCGCGACATACGTCGTTTCCTGCGGCAGGGAACGATTCGTTGTGAAAGTATCGGATACGGGGGGGCGCACCGTTAGTGAAGTGGATGCCTCTGCAGACATGCCCGCTCAACCAGCAACACATGCGACGGGGCAGAGGCATTAGCCACGTGAAGGCCAGCGACGCTTGGTTTCAATTTCGAACAAAAAGGACCCGTCTTTGTCTCAATACTCTCACCGAAGAAGATCCCTGGTCACGGGCGGCGCCGGATTCCTAGGATCGCATCTTATCGATCGATTGCTTTCTCGTGGCGAGGAAGTTCTTTGCGTGGATAACTTGTTCACGGGGGACAAAAGCAATGTTGACCATCTGGTGGGAAACCCACGCTTCGAATTTATGCGCCATGACGTGTGCTTTCCGTTGCACGTCGAGGTAGACGCGATTTACAATCTGGCGTGCCCGGCCTCGCCGATCCATTATCAACACGACCCCGTGCAAACCACGAAGACGAGCGTCCACGGCGCAATCAACATGCTCGGCCTTGCCAAGCGATTGAAGTGTCGCATTTTTCAGGCATCGACTAGCGAAGTCTACGGTGATCCGGCCATCCATCCGCAGGTCGAATCCTATTGGGGCAACGTCAATCCGATCGGAATCCGCTCGTGCTATGACGAGGGCAAGCGTTGCGCGGAGACCTTATTTTTCGACTATCAGCGTCAGCATGGTGTCGATGTGAAAGTGGCTCGTATCTTCAACACCTATGGTCCGCGCATGCACGTGGCTGACGGGAGGGTGGTATCCAACTTCATAGTCCAAGCGCTCAGGGGCGAAGACATCACGATCTACGGCGATGGAGCGCAGAGTCGCTCATTTTGCTACGTCGACGATCTGATCGAAGCCATCCTGCGACTGATGGATTCCGGACCTGACGTTCACGGACCGGTCAACATCGGCAATCCGCACGAATTCACCATCCGACAGCTCGCGGAGCTGGTGATCGAGATGACGGGCGCGCGCTCCACCCTCGTGACACGACCCCTTCCCCAGGACGATCCAATGCAGCGGCGGCCTGACATCAGCTTGGCACAGAAGCTATTGCATGGCTGGGAGCCAAATGTGCAACTTAGTGAAGGCCTCGATCGAACTATTTCCTATTTCCGCAACAAGCTCTCCAATTGAAATCGAGAATTTGGTGACGCGTGGCAGTCGGGCATCGGTTGCTTCATAGAAGCCGTGCTTGACTGTTCGCTCGCAATTTTGCCAATTCAGTGCCGCCTAACCGATCCGAGCGTCCGAAAGCCCGTCGACGCGATGCGCGCATATGTACTTATTGCCCTGCCGATTTCACCCTTCCTCAACCATTCCAGGGTAGCGCTATCCCCACTGGAGGGCGCCAATCGTGGGCATTGCGGCACAGCTATTTATCGACGCTCGAAGCGGCGAACGGACCGAGGTAGCGCTTGATGGCACGCTACGGAGCAGCGACGGGATTCCGATCGACATTGAGATCGATGAAATCTCGCTGTCGGGATTTCGCACAAGCACGCCTCTCGCACTTCGAGTTGGCGATAGTATCTCTGTAGGCATCTCCGGTCTCGGCATGCGCCGCGCGACGGTGGTCCGGCAGCGCGGCGATAGCTTCGGATGCCGATTCACGCCCAGTCTACCCTCAAACTTCCTAGACGGAATTACGGCCTCAAGCGGGGCCGGAGCCATGAGCACCATCTTTCCCGAGCGTTTGGGAAGCAATCACACCGCTGACCAGGCAGACGCCAGATTTCCATTCAGGACAAGAATGATAATCATTGTCGGCGCTTCGCTGCTCCTCTGGTCCGCCTTACTGGCGGCCATGCTCTCTTTGTCTGCATAGCGTTCCTTTTTTAATCCTAGAGAGACATCCGTGATATGGCGAATATTCTTGGTAGCGGCATCAACGACACTTTGATGGGAACCGGGGCCGCCGATAGTTATGTCGGCCTCGGCGGAGATGACGTGATCTACGCGAGCAGCGGAGAGGATACTGTCGACGGCGGCAGCGGTGACGACATTCTCATCGTGACGGCGAACGATGGTACGTCCGCGGCAACCATCCGAACCATCACAGTCGAGAATAATCGAACATTCAGCGACGTTGCCACGCTCGATACTCAATACTTCAACATTGAGCATATTCAAATTGAAGATGGAGGCTCGGCAAACCCATCGCTGGAGCGTTTGACCGTCCTTGCGGGCGGCGTGAGCATCGCCATGACGATCAACTACACCGCCGCCCGTATCTTTGCCACTACAGGTGCCGGAAGCGATTTTCTGGTGGTTGGTGCGCTGAACAACCAGATTGACGCCGGCGCCGGAGACGATCGCGTCCAGGCGAACCTGGCGGGACGCCGCGTCGAGGTAAGCGGAACAGTTGCCTCGGCACTGATAACGTCAATCGGCCCCGATGGGACCGTTGCTACTACAATGACGGGCGTCGAATCGCTCACGATATGGGGCGGTGTCGTCGATGCGTCGAGATCGAACGTGCCGACGGCCTTCATTAACGATGAGGCCAGTCAGACGATTTACGGCTCGACCGGGAACGATACCTTCGTCGCAATCAGCGAATTCTCGGGGGGCACCGACTATCTCCGCGGCGGCGGCGGTGCGGACGTCTGGGATTTTACATACGCACTCGACAGCTTGAATGGTACGCACATCCTCGATTTCGACCCGGATGACAGCTTGGATTTCCAGTTCAATTATGAGGGAAAGCCGGCACCCCATTATATAGGCGATCAGGCATTCACGGGAACCGCCGGGCAATATCGCGCTGCCTCGACTGGCGGCAAGACGCTGATTGAGGTCGATTACAACGGGGACAGGGTAGCCGACAGCACCCTTGTAATCGAAAATGGCGCGTTCGCGCTCCAGGAGACTGCGCCGGGATCGAATGTGCTGCACATCGCGCCGGTTACCCCGACGCCCACGCCGACACCGTCACCAACGCCGACACCGACACCGACACCGACACCGACACCGACACCTAACCCAGCCCCCACTCCGACGCCAGGCACGCCCCCGAACGGAGGGATTGCACTTCCTTCGATCTCGTTATCCGGCGGCACATATCAAATCGAATATGCTGGGAGTAACAGCTTGAGCATTGATCTTCGATTGGGGTCAGCCCGGTTCCAAGATGGATCTGCCACGCTCAGCTTCACGCAAGGGGTCTTCGGAAATGTGACGATTCCCGCGGGGACCCTGATCAGCAATGCGGCAGGCGGAGCTGGACATGATTTGCTTGTGGGCAATTCGGCACCGAACGTACTGACCGGCAATGGTGGAAGTGACACGCTCACGGGGGGGGGCGGAATGGACACCCTGATCGGCGGCACGGGAGATGACACCTATTACGTCGCCAACTCGCTCGATATGGTCATTGAGGCTCCCGAAGGCGGCACGGACACACTCACCGTTACGGCGACGGCGTCAAACTTTGTGCTGACGGGCAATTCCCACGTCGAGACACTCTCTGCCGAGGCGGGCGACGCCCCGATAAACATCACTGGGAACTGGCTATCACAGACAATCAACGGCAATGACGGCGACAATATCCTAAGTGCCGGCGGCCCAGACGCCCCCGACACGCTCAATGGAGGGCTTGGAAACGATACTTATCGCGTTTTCGCGACCGGCGATATTATATATGACAGCGGTGGCAATGACACTCTTTACACAAGTGGCACCAGCTTTTTTCTGTATTCTACTGCAGCGGTGGAAATATTATCTACTTCACTTCATGCCGGAACCGAGAGCTTCTACCTTGTTGGTAATGGGGCATCACAATTAATTATCGGGAATTACGGCGATAATATCATTAATGGCCGTTCCGGCGACGGCCAGAAAAACGCCGATACTGTGATGGGCCTGTATGGCAACGACACCTTTGCGGTTTTCCTTCAAAGCGACGTTGTAATTGAAGCCGTAGGCCAAGGCATCGACACGATTGTGGCAAATGTCAGCTATCATTTGCGTGACGGTACCGAGATCGAGGGCATCACGGCGGCCGATCAGACCTCGAGAGATCCGAACGAACGGTTCACTCTGCGAGGCAATGAATTCAACCAGACGGTCGTGGGCAACGACACTGTGAATGTCCTTGACGGTCGCGGCGGTAACGACATTTTGATCGGCCGCGACGGCAACGATACCTTCGCCTTCACCACGGCGCTGGGCAGCGGTAACGTGGACACCGTTCAGGATTTTTCGGCGGGCGACGAGATCGGCCTTGCGTCGGATATATTTGAAGCAGTGACCGGCGGCGGCATCACGGAAGGCGAGTTCAGGCTGGGAACGATGGCAACGGATGCCGATGACCGACTCCTCTACGACCAGGCCATCGGACGGCTTTATTACGACGCCGATGCCAATGGCAGTGGAGCGGCAGTGCTCTTTGCCCAGCTTGCGAGCGGGACGGTGCTCCACGCAACTGACTTCGTGGCGATCGCTCCCATTGCCAACCTGGCCGCGACCTAGTGACCTTAACGGAGAACTTGAGCTTCTTTTTTTTGCGTAGCGACGGATCAGCTTCCGACGCGCTGCGCCTGTCGCATTCCATCCGGACTTCGACTGGGGCGGATGGCACAGACGATTCTGCCAATCCGGAAGAGGGCGCCCGCGCCTGGGAGAGGCGGGCGCCCTACGCTACAGGCGAGTGCAGCGGAGCCGAAGGGCTTCTGCCCCACTGATGCCCCCGCGAGCTTTCTGGTATGTGTCTCGCCAGAAGAAATTTCTGATAAGGGGTAATTTGCGCCTGTCGCTCCTTTGACGGACGCCACATCGCACTCAAATCGTCGGTCGCGAAATAGTAGAAGATGGCGAGAGAGGCCGAGTCGTTTGCAGAGGAATGTGGAAGGCTGGTCAGAACTGGCATAAGGCCGTTGCACCCATGCCCATCGGACGATCGGGCACCATATTACCAAGGTGAGAGATGCGCTTCGCTGGCTTAGCACTTTTTTTCCTATCCATTCCCATATTGGCGTACATTCTCAAATCGAACCCTAAGGCTCGCAACATCTGCTGGGCGGCCTTGGGTGCCGCACCCTTTGTGGGAGGCTGGGCGCACGCTTATGTCTCGATCATTTCTTGGGCGATGTGGCCGGGCTATGTCAAAGGCATGCTTGTGGCCGCGCCAGACGCAATTGCTCTGGCTGTGATACTCGCACTTCCCTTGAAGGGGAAAATCTATTCGCCGGCGTTAATCGCCTATATAGCATACGCCGCGGTCTTGACAGCCTCTCTATTGTCATCAACGAACGAGATGTCGTCTTTTTTCTATATCTGGCAGATTCTCAGAATGATAATTCTGATAGTCGCCGTCACCTGCATCACCAGTTCCCCCTCCGGGGCGAGATATATTATATACGGCTTCGCCGTCGGAATTATGTTCCAAGCTGGTTTCTCCATCAGCCAACGATTGAATGGCGTCGTCCAAGCGTCCGGAACTATGGGTCATCAGAATCTGCTTGGCATGATGACCCATTTTGCGTTGCTCGGATGCCTAGGGCTCATGCTCTGTGGCGATAAGCGGTGGATACTGAAATGGGGATTAGCCGCGAGCCTAGTTGTAGTGGTATTATCGGGTTCTAGAGGCACGTTAGCATTTGCGGGAGTAGGGGCTGGAGTACTCATCCTCCTTTCTCTCATTCGCCGGCCTAATAAGACAAAAATGAAGGTTGCGGCTGTCGGTTTCTTGGGAATTATCGCCGCCGCACCAATCGCATACATTACACTAAGCGATAGATTTGCAGAGGCCCCTTTAGATGGAACGTACGACGAACGACTCCACTTCGAGCGTGCAGCGAGGGCTATGATCAGCGATTACCCGTTTGGCGTCGGCGCAAATAACTATGTCGTCATTGCAAATACAAAGGGCTATTCTGATCGAGCGGGAGTCGTTTGGAGTATGGGGAGCAGGGCTGCAAACGTTCACAATGTATTCTTATTGACTGCTGCGGAGACCGGGTATCTCGGTGCTATCGCCTTTTCATGTATACTCTTTGTAGGCGCTATCGTTGCGTTTAACCTAGGCTGGACCAGGCGAGGAGCTTTTCCATATGCTGATTTGTGCCTTGGAATAAGCGTCATGGCGTCGATTGTAACCGTTCACAGTCTATACGAGTGGGTATTAATTACACAGGAGCCGCAATATCTTTTGGCTATAGTACTGGGAATGTCGGCAGGTCTCAACTACCAGCGTACCCTGAATGCGCGAAGCGAGATACCAAATGGCCGTCACACTCGGGGACGAGCCAAGCCGATGCCGCAAGCGATCGAATCCATGGTGGCAAGATGAGCAACGAAATAACGCGATTGCGCCCCCACCAGCGCCTGCTGATCTTGCTGTCACTCTTTCTACTGTGGCCCGCGGCCGTAAATGGAGGCGCATTCTATTTTCCCGATACGACGGCATACATACGGGGAGTCGATGCCGCGCTAAATCGTGCAATTGGCTGGCGCAGTATTTGGACTGATAGTGCAGTCCTTCCTGTCAAAGCGACGACGACCGACCCACAGGCCAGGACCGTGGAATCCGCGTCTCGCGTTGTATCTCGCCCGATCCTGCTCGGCCGATCGGTTTATTACGGTGTACTGCCTTTCGGCGGTGTCGTGCTGGGTTCACAATGGTTCACCATTTTAGTTCAGGTCCTCCTCGGCGGCGTCGTGATAATCGGGGTAGTTCGGCACTTCGTCGATCCATCCCAACAGGCGTTTTCCTGGACGTGTTCCCTCGCATTTGGAATCCTTGCAGTTGGAACACTCCCCTTCTTTCTAACGATACTGATGCCCGACTTCATGGCTGGTATTGCCATTTTGGCGGCTGCAATGCTTATTGCAGGTTGGAAGCGCGAGACGGGAGTGGGACGCGCGCTCTGGTTTGTCGTCATCGTGGCCGCCGCATTGATGCACAGCGCCAATATACTCATTTTGCTTACAATCGCTCTCTCCGCCCTTGCTTGGGCAGGGCTTACCCGGGGCCGTGGAATTGCGCGTACCGCCATGGTGATCGCGGCGGCAGCCTCCTTGGGCCTTGTTGGCGAGTTCGCTTTCGGAGCAGCCGTGGCAAAAGTCACCGGTGTGGCGCCGATCAGGCCCCCTTTTATCACCGCACGCCTAGTCGAAGACGGCCCGGGAACCGCGTACCTGAACCAGAACTGCCCCGCGTCTGGCTTTTTGCTGTGCAAGTTTCGCAACCGGCTGCCACTACCAAGCGACTCTTTCCTCTGGAGCCCCTCGCCTCGCGATGGCGTATTCTCGGCAGTTTCGTTCGAGGAACGGCGCTCGCTCGCTGCGGAGCAGGGTCGGTTCGTTTCAGCGGTCGCAATCTCAAGTCCTTTTGATGTCGTGGCCTCAGCTATGCAGGCCGCAGGCCGGCAATTTTCGATGTTAGGATTGATGGAGTTTAATTATCCTCCCACCGGCCACCTAGAACGCATGCCCGCCCAAGTGATGGTTGAAATTGAGCGTACCCGGGCCTACGCGCGGACGATGCCGGTTAACGCGGTCGAATTGATGCTCTGGCCGACATTAGTTTTGTCTTTGATAATTCTAGTCGGTGATCTTTCATTTCACCAGGCTAGCAAGGTCTCCGGATATAGCTCGGTGGTGCTGATTGGATGGATCGCGAATAATATCGTTTGTGGCGTCCTTTCGACGCCGCACGAGCGCTATAATGCACGCGTGGTTTGGGTACTTATGCTAGTAGCGCTTTTAGTTACGGCTCGATATCTGATGGCGCGCATCCACAGCCGCCCGCCCATAAGCGGGGGGTAGTCTCCTGAGACATCCCGCTGCCCATTTCCCGATACGGAAAGGCGGAAAGCCCCGGCACTGGATGGGTACGGCGCGAAATTGGTGGTCGACGGCCCATAGACCTTGACGGCGGCTTCGTCTGAGGCCTTAACTTGCGGTACGCCTCCTCCATCCTGTCGTTGCCCCCGGTTCAATTATCTTGACTAGCTGCCTCGCGAGATTGGAGCGCCGTTGCCACTTACTGGGACCAAAGCGCGACTGAATGAAACGACTGTCTTTCAGGACGGTGGTGCTTCGCAATGCAGCGTTTTAGGCGATGCAGATAATAACCCTTTTCAACTCAGCGCATTCCGAGCAACGGGACCGAACATGTTCGATGACTTTGAAATTCTCCGGGTAATCAGCCTGCCTCAGCGTCGGGATCGTCGCCGCGAGATGGAAAGCGAAATTGCTCGGGCCGGATTGGCCGGCGATCCACGGATTGCTTTTTTTGATGCGCTACGGCCTTCAGACGCCGGGCCATTCTCTTCTATTGGCGCACGGGGATGTTACCAGAGCCACGTTAAAATTCTCGAGGAAGCTGTCCGAAAAAAAGCATCGGTTCTTATCCTAGAGGATGATTGCGATCTCGCGCCTGATGCAGGCAGCATCTCTCTGGGTTCAGGCTGGCAGATTTTCTACGGCGGCTACATGCCCGCTGAGCCCAATAATTTACAGCATAGCGACATCATTGGCTCGCATATGATGGGCTTCAGTCGTGAAGGAGCACAGCTAGTGCTAGAATATCTCCGAAACCTGGATGTCGACGGCAAGCACCCGCCAATCGACGCCGCATATATTTGGTTTCGTCGCGCCCATCCCGAAGTCACGACGGTTTTCGCTCAGCCGCCGATTGGTCACCAACGGCCATCGCGTAGCGATATTGAACCCGGCGCTATTTACAACCGGCTATGGGGAGTGCGGGACATGGTTGCATCAGTTCGCCGGTTGCGTCGGACCTTGACCCGTCGCAGCATCTGATGGACGCGGGCATCTCAATTGGTTTTTGCATCCTCTCCCACAAGGATGCGCTGCAACTTTTACAGCTCGTTAACACCCTTAATGAGATCTACAATTTTCCTCCGATTGCCTGTCATCATGACATAACTCAGTCCCCAATTGATGTTGGTCACTTTCCTGACAACGTCGTATTTGTTAGGCCAATTAAAACTGGTTGGGCTCGCATGTCTGTCGTTCTGGCGGGCCTACGCACGATCAGTGCGTTGTTCGACCGTTTTAGACCAGATTGGTTCGTACTTTTGAGTGCCACGGACTATCCCGTCAGCAGTGCAAGCAGCCTTCGTAATCTCTTAACCTCGACGGAATGCGACACGTTCATTGACGCTAGACCGCTACTCATCCAGAATGATTCGGTGATCACTACCGTTGGATCATTAAATCCGGCGCTCGACCATTTTGGGTCAGCAGCTAACTTTCGGTTGAAGCAAAGGTTTTACCTTTCGCCAGAATGGTGGGTCCCAATCTTGCGTTTTAAGCCCCGTCTGCGAATAGGCCGATTTACTGTCCGGTGGCCGTGGATTAGTCGGCCCGTAAGGAGCAGCCGGCTCAATTTCTATTATGGTGATCATTGGTTCATGGGGAATGCCCGAACTGCCGAGGCGTTAGGCAAAGATAGTCTGACGCGACGTTTTCTTATGAAGCATCTGGCCAAGCGAACCACGGTTGATGAATGCTTCTACCAGACGATGATAATGAGTTCTTCCGATCTCACCGTTTGCATTGATAATCACCGCTTCGCCGAATGGAATGGCGGCGGTGCTCATCCGATGGAACTCACTGCCGAACAAATACCAGAAATTCGCGCTTCCGGTGCCTTTTTTGCCCGAAAATTTGCTAAGTCCTCAGATGCTATTGTACTAATCCACAAGCAATTGCTGGATTTGCCCCCCCCGATAAATGTGCAAAGTAATCCCCCAGTACCGGATAATGGAGGCGTGCAAATTTAGGCTCGCCGTCGGCTCACGCTAGAACGAAGTGGTTTTCCCCTACGTATGAACAGATAATTTCGGGGCATCGACTAATAATCTTGTCGCTGCTGCATGCTAGAACCGTGACTGCTGCCGCACAATATGTCTTGGTACAAGATCCTCTGATTGTCGTGTGGATGTCTTATGTCGGGTTTCGCAAAAAATTAAGATGCGTTCAGATAGTTTACCTCCGCCCGCCTCTGCAGGTCTCTATATCGTTGGATATTTCAATGACTGATGTTTCTGTCGTACTCGCGACGTATAATGGTGCCTCGTTTCTCTCGAGGCAGCTCCAAACACTCGCGGATCAGACAGACCTGCCTAGCGAGTTGATTATTTGCGATGATTGCTCGATAGACGATACAGTCTCGATTGTTCGAGATTTCGCGGTCAACGCGCCTTTTCCTGTGCGGCTGGAGATTAACGAGAGGCGACTAAATTTTCGTCACAATTTTTTTAAGGGGGTGGGCCGCGCGGCTTCAGACTTGATAATGTTCTGCGATCAGGATGACGCTTGGTCTCCGCATAAGATAGCGACCATGAAGCAAGTCTTCATCGCCAACCCAAAGCTGCTCCTCGCCTACCATCATGCCACAGTTGTAGACGCTGAAGAGCGTCCGCTGAGGCCTATTAGCGAGCCGGTTAAACAACAGATGGTTCTAAGTCTCGACGTTCCTCCCCCTTGGCACTTCGCCCGCGGCTTATTGCAGACGTTCCGACGCGAACTCACCCATTTTGACGACCTGCTTCCACTTAGTCGAGAGCATTTCAGCGACGACATTCTCGGCCATGACCGGTGGTACTTCATGCTCGCCCTTGCCCAGAAGCGCGTCGGCTTCGTGAACAGCGACCTTGTGATGTATCGTCAACATGGGGCTAATGCCTTCGGCTCGGACTCAAGCCCTTCGTTCTGGGGCCGAGTTGCCCAGCGGCTCTACCATCATTCCGAAGCTGACAGATACGGCGCGGCGGGCGCACGCTCTCGCGCAGCGGTCCTAAGCCGCATGATATCACGGGTGGATTGTCAAACCCGACCTGGCCTCGAAAAGCTCGCCGAATCCTACAGTACCTACGCCGATCGCTTGGATCGCCGCCACAGGACCTATACAGCACCTTCATTTGCGGGGCGCATTCGAGCTTTGGGCCGATCGCTTGGGCACGGCGATTATTGTGGCAATCCTTGGGGGTTCGATGGGCGCTCATTAGCCCGGGATTCTTTGGCCGGAGTACTTAAACTCCACGCAGGCTAGGATCAGCTGCGTTATCTGGGCTTGCGCCTTTCTAGACTTCAAGGGATGTATGAACAGTGACGCCGAAAATTCATCGCGGTGGGTGGGGGCTTAGCGATCTCTGCACAACTACTAAACGAAATGGAAATCTTTTACTCACAAGGCGCATGACAGAAGTGTCGGCTTTACCGCCATGATTGGCAAAGCGCTATTTGGGGGCGTTCTCTTGCCCGGTGATAATGCGAGACTACGACCGCGATTGGCCCATGCCGGCATGTTGGGTTTGCGCGCTCGAGCTACGCGACTAGAGTGCAACGCAGGGAGCTTGCAAGTGGGGCAAATACCAGCGCTCGACGGCTTCAGAGCGATCGCCATTTTGATTGTGATGGTCTCCCACGCTGGACTGGGCAGAGTCATCCCCGGCGGTTTCGGCGTCACTATCTTTTTTTTCCTTAGCGGCTATTTGATCACCACGATGTTGCGGCGTGAGGTGGCGCAGACCGGTAAAGTAAATTTAAGGGCATTTTATCTCCGGCGTAGCTTGAGGATATTTCCGCCATTCTATATCACGCTGTTCTTAGTAGCTGCTATAGGTGTCGCGGGCCTTTTCGGGGAAGATGTTCACGCACAATTTTTAGTTTGGGATGCTTTTTTTCTGAGCAACTATGCTCAGCAGATCGCCGCATACAGCAACGTTCCTATCCCGCTGTGGTCACTAAATGTAGAGGAGCATTTCTATATCGGATTTTCTCTACTGTTTGCTCGCGTGTTCGTGTCAATGCAGCCCCGCCGGTCTGCCACAATTTGCCTATCGCTTTGCGCGGCCGTGCTCTGCATCCGGATAGCAAATGTGGCGCTGTTGGATGAATATTCGAGTAACTATTACTGGTCGCATACGCGTATTGACTCGATCCTTTTTGGCTCGTGTCTGGCTTTGTGGAATAACCCGGTCGCGGATGAGAATCCGTGGAAACCATCTCGGGCACACCTGCTTTCGGCGATCGGGGTCTTATTGATATGCTTTGCGGTCCGAAATCCGGTGTTTCGTGAGACGTTCCGGTATACGCTGCAAGGCGCGTGTCTGTTCATTGTCTTCAGCGCCGCGATCCAGGCGAGGGGCTTTTTCTACACGCTGCTCAACTGTGAGGTAGCGCGCCGCGTCGCTCTACTTTCTTACACGCTATATCTAGCCCATTTTCCGCTAATCGCGCTCTTTACGTACCTCGGCGTCCCTTTCGCAGCTTTGTTCGGTATCGCCGCCTCGGTCGTCTACGCGACGGTGATGTATAAAATGATCGAGAAACCCTGCGGCAGCTTGAGGCGGCGCTTGGAGCATCGCGGAAAGTCGGTGATTGCAGCCGAGCCCCAGCCTAAGCCGTTAACTGAATCTAGAGGGGTCGAGAGTATACCTTGAACATCTTACTGGGCGGGTTTGGCATGGCATATTCAATAAAGCTTTTTGGCGTCCTCGCACTTGCAACCGTAGGAACGGCCTGGGCGAGCGGGCCGGGTCTCTTCAACATGAAACCCGCGAAGCCTGGTTCTGTCGTCGTCCTGGGACCTGCAATCGGGCCCTCCGTACCTGAGCCCATCCCCATGCCGGTCCCTACGCCGTCCCCGACGCCACGAACTTCCAAGCCGTTCGTGCTTTCTGAGGGAGACAGCATCTCTGTATTCTGGAATGGCAATCACACCGGCATCTATGCTGGTGCGAATCCTAACGTGAGGTTCTCTGGGCGAGCGGTAGGCGGCTCCACGATCTTGAACGGTTCAAATAGTTTGGAGGCGCGTTTCGCTAGCGATGCCGCTTTGAAGCCTGAATACGTAACTATCCTAATAGGTGCCAACGATCTGGGTGATGGCACCTTCCAAAGCGCGGATGACTGGCTAAACGCATTATGGGCGTACACGGCAAAATGGAAGGCTTTGGGCGCGAAAGTTGCCGTCGGCACAGTCCTGCCGATCTGCATCCCTTCTTTCGCTGACTATACCAGAAGGCACACCGAACGCCGGCTGGTCGCAAATTCCGCTATACGCGCGGCCGTAAGCGGAAAAATCGACGCAGTTATCGATTACGCCGCTGACCCCATTATGGGGCCGGACGCCGCAGCTTGTGATCGTAACCTCTACCCGGACGGTCTGCATCCGTCAGATGGCGGCGGAACTGGTATAGGCGGGCAAGGCAAGCTCGCTGTTATATACGCGGCTGCCTTGAATAATTTGCTTAAGCAGTAGCTTAGTTTGCACAGGCACCCTTGAGACTGTCCTTCGGTACTCCGCTGGTCGGAGACCATACGGCCGGGTATTTTCGCGTCCTTGAAGCTCCGGCAGGACGAATCCTCGGTGAGATCTTCAATTCGCAGCCTTTTGGGCCATAGCACCCGGGTCGTGTTGGGCATTTGGACCTTATCCATCCTCGCGTGCCGAGATCGTTACAACGGCGACGGAATGGCGTGTTCCACGATCGGCGCAGATGGACATAGATGGTCTTTTCCGAGGCCGATTCACTCTCCCCGAACGTCAAAATGAAAAATAGGGGCCGGCAAAGACTGCCGACCCCTTTCTCAAAGTAAGTAGTCAAGCCCCGCTAAGAAGGCCCCTGTGGCTGCTGCCGCGGCGACGCATCGCGGCGCCGATGAAGCCGAAACCGACGAGCATCATCGCCCAAGTGGTCGGCTCTGGCACCGCGGACACCGCGGACACCGAGGTCAACTTGAACCCGTCGTCGCGATCCTGGCTGTCATTGCGGGCAGCGCCCACCAGCCACGTTGTCCCGGCATTTGTGTTCGAAAGCGAACCGTTGTTTGGCACGGTCACGCCCCGGTTGAGGTAGCCCTGCCAAAGCGCAGCGGTACCGAACCCGGTGCTTCCATAGCTGACCCACGCATCCCAATCGTCAACGGCCGAGCCGCCGACCACATCGAAGGCCGTCCGGGACAGTCCGGTAAGTACCACTGGTACCGAGAAGACTAGCCGGACGAAGTCATAGCTTCCGATATTATCGATAACGTGGCTATTTCCGTCCCTGCCATTGCCTTCGTTATTGTTGGTGACGCCTACGCCGGTCGTATAGCGGCCCAGGTAGGCCGCTTCCGGCAGGAATGCGACACCAGTATTGTCGGTCGACCAAGCCGTCGCTGTCATGGTGATGCCGTCGGCCACTACAACCTTGCTGTTTCCGGCTGCTCCGGAGGTCGAGCTGTTGCTTCCCGACGTCAGAACGAAGGTACCGGCCACCGCGGGGACCGAAAGGAACATTGCCCCGGCGATCGCCAGACTACCCGTCAATATAGTGATGCCCTTCATGATCTTCCCCCACTCTCGCCCCAAATACGATGATCAACAGATGTTGAAGTGCAGTTCGGATAATTAGCGACGTTTCTATGCCCGGTCGAATCAAAAAAAACGTCGAGTCCGTGTAGGATATCGACTCTGTCTTTAAATGGGACTCTGATTCACCACGAGACAAGACCGAACAGGGTGCGCGGCATGCCGCATTGTATTTAGTCTCTCGCCCTGGGCGCCAGCATCTGACTTGGGGGTATTGTCTATTACGCAAAGCGGGCCCTTCTAATAATCCTAGCACATTCAATCAGTTCCGCCTGCGTCGCGGCGCGTCCTTGCAAGCTTTTGGGCGGTGCAGCGGTTGTATCGTTCATTCGCCGCGCGCGAAAACCGGCATTGTCCTGTCCGCTTGAACAAGGCCTTCCTGACGGACACAGGCCCGAGTTTAGGACAACAATAATGCAATGTTGGAGGCTAATCCAAGTTTCTCTATATCTAGAACTTCCCTTACTCACCATCATGGACCACGTACAATCCTCCTTACCTACCTCCGTTCTAAGGCTGACTGTCTCACAAAAAGCAGCCGGCCATTTTCATCGCGGGGATGAGCCCTTCATTGCGCCCCCATGTTGCGCCAACGCCGGTCGTCGCCGCGTAGCCGGACATCACTGGGGTCCGATAGTCCATCGCCAACATGCGAATTCATCGAATTTTGCAAACCGCGCAGGCCTGTGGTGGATCCGAGGAGCGTCCTTGAACCGCGCCTCGGATCGCTTGGACTCAGGTCGGCGAAAGCGTTTGAACCTGGCCGATATACCGTTGAATAATCGAGCTGTCCCGCTCGCGCGCGCCGAAAGACTATTACGACTTGGATCGGACCGACTTGTGGGAGCCCACGGCCGGATCCGATGCCTTCGCACCGCTGATGACGATCTCCCGCTCCGCCTGGGTTGGACCTCGCTGTTCGCGGTAGTAGAAGGCGAAGGTTCCGATTGCCGCCCCGGACGCATCCAGTATGGGCTCGACCAGCAAGCCCTTAGACCGAGAGACAGCGCAAGGTCCTTCAAGTCAGCCCACCGAATGTCAGTTTCGATATCGGCGACAGTCACCTCGTCGCGTAAATATGCAGCGGTGCCGCAGGAGCCAGTTGCAAGCCCAATGGCTACGTCTTCGAGCGCCTGGGAGTAACCCTCCGGAAGGCTCGGCCCGGTAAGAGGATGGAGCAGCCCCGGCTCCGTCGACGGTCAGCACCGAGCTGATCGCGCCCGATACCAATTTTTCCGCCTCCCGACACCTTCGTGTCGCGGTATCGGCAAGCCCGTCGCCCTTCGCGATTATCTCAAGAATTTTATTCTAAAGTTCTAGCAAGGGTTCCTCTGAGCAATCTGCTCTCCTCCGCAGTCGTGTCACCCTGGTGCATGGAAGATGCCAAGAACTGTTTCAAGATTCAGAATACTTCTGTTCCAAACCGAGCGGGACATAGGGCGTCGTTCGTGGCGAACCGTGGCGTGAACCAAACGCACGGCAGCCAGTAAGGTCACGATTCCTCCACCTTGCCGACCCAGGACGGGACCGCGATCAGCTTAAGGCGTAACGAGGAGACAAGTCACGATTGTCGACTCCGGTCCACGCTCAGTCAGCGCAGCTGCCCTTGCCCGCCCGCTGTCTGCCCGCTTTTGACCAAAGTGCCGGGTAGGTGCCCGCCAAGTCCCAACGGTCCGACGCAAGCGGTCGCTGAACTAGCTTTTCGCCTACGCTGCGTCTTGGAAAGATCGCGTCAGAAGGTCGACGAGTTCGCCAGCAGGCACTGGCTTGCTGACCAAATAGCCCTGAACCATATCGCACCCGATCGACCGCAGGAATGCGAGGCAGGGCGCATCCTCGACCCCTTCCGCGACGACTTTGAGACCCAGCTCGTGCGCAAGGTTCACGGTAGAACGTACGAGCACGCCATCCCCTCGATTTTCGTGAGCATACTGGACGAAACTCCGGTCGATCTTCAGTTCGTCGAGCGGCAGCTCCTTAAGGTAGTTGAGCGTAGACTGCCCCGTGCCGTAATCGTCCATTGAGATTGCGATCCCGAGCTGTTTGAACGAAGCCAGAGCCTCGGCGGCGCCCGCCGGGTCGCTCATCGCCGCTGATTCGGTGATTTCGAACGTCAAGACATCCGGCGCAATGCCGCTCCTCTCTACAAGTTCGCGCAGCTTCTCGATGAACTCCGCCGAGATCAGAAGCTTGGCCGAAAGGTTGACTGCACCGGTGATGCTATGGCCGGACGACTTCCAGAGCTGAAGATCGCTGATCGTCTGCTGCAGGACGTGCAGTGTCAGCCCGGCAATGCGATCATTGCGCTCGGCCAGCGGGATGAATAGATCGGGCCGAAGAAAGCCGCGAGTGGGGTGGTGCCACCGCACCAACGCTTCCACGCTGGTGATCCGGTCGGTCTTGAGGTCGAGCTTTGGCTGATAGAGAACCTGAATTTCGCCTCGGCCAAGGGCATCGTCGAGTTCGCCCAGAAGTGAAAGCTCCCGATCAACGGCCTCGTCCTCGCCGGCATCATGGAAATGCCAACCCGTCCCGTTGACGAGCGCGCGATCAGCAGCAAGCGTCGCATGGGCGACGATCCGATCGATGCGACTCTCCTGCGCCTCGGCAGCGAAGCCCAGCGCAAGGGTCACGTCGACACGGCGCCCATTGACCTCCACCGGGCTCAGCATGGCCGTCCGCAGCGGACCGAGACGCGTCTCAAGTTGCTCTTCGTCATAAGAACGCCATGCGAGCACACGGTCTTCGATCCGGTAGATCGTGCTGCCTTCAGCCACGAGCGAGATGCGATCGCGGATGCGTCGAACAAGTTCGGTCGTCGCCGCGTCACCAAGGCCTGCCACCAACTTGTCGAAGTCCGCGATGCGCGCGGCCACAACGCCGGCGCCGCCATAGGTCTGCATTGCTTCCCGCAGCGCGTTGCGGTTCGGCAGACCTGTTTCGGTATCGTGCGAGCGGCGATATTTGGCGGCAGCGATCATCCGCATGCCGCTGGCCGCCAGCGCGGCGACCGCTATTGCCAACAATGCGGGGACGATGGGAAACGACCAATGTCCCATGCCATCCGCGAGCGTTGTACTGGCAAAGAGGATGACGGGTGCCGCGGCGATGCAGGCGCCCAGCTTGAGCCTCGTCGACTGAACTAGGATGAACCAGCAGAGCCCGAGCGAAAGCAACAGTGGGAGCTGCCAGCGCCCCTCGTGCGGGACGCCGCTCGCGAGGGTCTCCGCAGCAAGCGCCTGGATGACCACGCCCGGGACGACGCCATGGTTGGGCACGGGATAGCGATCCCCCATCTCTACGGCCGTCGCGCCGATCAACACGATCTTGCCGGCGATAGCGGCGTGATCGAAGGTGCCGTCGCGGACTTCGATAAAGCTGTGGCGCGGGATCGTCGCGGGATCGATCGCGAAGTCGATCGGGAAATCCTGTTCGGCGGCACCATTTACGCTGGCCATCATGGCGGATAGCGATGGACGGGGCACGCCGTCCGTCATCGTGCCAATCGGCGCGCGGCGCACATGGCCATCAGCATCGGCAACGATGCTGACGGCAGCCAGCGTGGCATGTTCGCGTAGCTCGGGAATCGGCAGCGAGTCGGTCCAACCTTCACGCCCACCGCCCGCCTGCTGGCCGAAGGTCGGAAGCACCACCTTGCCGCCCGCGCGCTGCAGACTGGCAGCAAAAGCACGATCCTGTTCAGGATCCGACCTTGATGAGAAATCCACATCAAAGACGATTTGGGCGGCCCCGGCTGCCCGGAGCCGGTCAATTAGTTGTGCGTAATTGCTCCGCGGCCATGGCCAGCGGTTGATCGCGCCAATGCTCCGCGCATCGATCTCGACAATGTGGATCTGACCGCTGGCACCATGATCGCGCACCTGCCAGCCGATTTGGCGAAGGCTCCGCTCGAGGCCGGTGCCTATGCCGCTGCTGCCGGCAAGCATGCCGACCAGGCAGCACGATGCAAGCACGATAAAGCGCCGGTGGCGGTTCAACTTCCCCGCCAAGATATTCCAAGAATGCACCATCAATGCATCGGCTTACGCGCGCACGCCTAACGCGGCGTCAACGGCTCACTGAAATTACCGCTTCTTCAGGGACGCTCAATCGTCGTCGTCGCCTTCCCTCTTGCTCTCGTCCCTATGGCCCTTATCGTCGTCATCACCTTTCGCCGCCTTGTCGGCTGCGTCCTTGGCAACCTTGTCGGCGTCCTTCACAGCCTTGGCGTCTTCCATCGCTGCCTTGTCGGCTGCGTCCCTGGCTTCCTTGGCAACCTTGTCGGCGGCGTCCTTCGACGCCTTAGCGTCGTCCATGGCTGCCTTGTCTGCGGTATCCTTTGCGTCCTTCGCCGCCTTGTCGATCGCGTCGGCAGCATCCTTGGCTGCCTTGTCTGTGGCGGCAGCGGCATCTTTTGCCGCCCTGGCTTCGTCCATTGTCGTCTTATCTGAGGCTTCCTTTGCGTCCTTCGTTGTCCTGTCCGAGACGGCGTCGGCAGCGTCCTTTGCAGGCTTGTCCTTCGCGTCCGGCGAGCCCGTCTCGGGCTTGAGGTCATTCTTGGACCCCTTGTCCACGGCGTCGGCCGCGTCCTTCGCGGGCTTGTCCTTCGCGTCCGGCGAGCCCGTCTCGGGCTTGAGATCGTTCTTCGCCCCCTTGTCCACGGCGTCGGCCGCGTCTTTCGCAGGCTTGTCCTTCGCATCCGGCGCGCCCGTCTCGGGCTTGACCTCGTCCTTAGGGCTCTTGTCCGCGGCGTCGGCCGGGTCCTTCGCAGGCTTTTCCTTCGCGTCCGGCGCGCCCGTCTCGGGCTTGACCTCGTCCTTGGGGCTCTTGTCCGCGGCGTCGGCCGGGTCCTTCGCGGGCTTGTCCGGCGCATCCGGCGCGCGCTTGTCCGTCGCGTCCGGCGCGGCCGTTTCGAGCTCGACGTCGTCCCTGGGGCCTTTGCCGGCGATCACCGGCCCCGCCGGCCTCCCATTCTCAGAGCCCGTGGAGCCGGGAAGCATGCGAAACTCCTCGGGCCGACCCGGGCCATTGTCCGCAGCAGTGAGTTCGACTACGAACGATCCGTCCGAAGTCGCAGCCCTTACGATCGGGGTCCGTGGCGTTTCTACGACGCCTTCAGCGGGAGGGGTCGGGCTTACGGCGTTGCTCCCTGGTCCGCCGGTATATTCAGTCGTGGCTATCTCAAGGCTTGCGAGTTGCACGGCTGAGGTGCCGCGCACTAGGCCACCGGTGACTTCGCCCAGGTCAACGGGTTTGCCTACGATCGCCTCAGTGATGATTGCGGGCTCGGTCGCTGCCACGGCCATTTCGCTCCCGATGGGAGCCGGATCCTCGACGGCGGTTTGCGGCGGCGTTGGCTCTGCTCCCTCCGGGCCGTCGCTGGGCGCGCTTGACCCAGGTGGTGCTGCGGGGACCGGTCCCTGCGCCGGAGCGATCGGCCGTTGCGGCGAATCGATCGTTCGCGTGTTCTGACCCTGTACGGTCAATCGGAAGAGATCGTTGGCGATGACGCTGGCAACGATGCCCGGCCGGATCAGTTCGCTCGCGCCGCCGTCGTTGGTCGACGTCTCGACCGCGCCTTCGACAACCTGGAGTGATGCGCCCTGCCCGGTCACGGTGATGGAAAAGGTAGTCCCCTTCACCACTGCCGCCAAATAAGGAGTGCGGACGCCGAAATGCGGGTCTGGCTTTTTCTCGATCTTGAAAACGGCATTGCCCCACTCTTGAAGGAGCTGGAACACGCCGCGGGCCTGTTCGGCGGCGGGAACTCGGATGCGGCTGTTGGCGGAAACCGTGACGAAGTCGCGACCCTTAACAAGGACCGCCCGCGCATCTGGCCCGGTGGAGATCACGGCGCCTTCGGGCACAACCGTCCCACGCTTCGCGACACGATCTCCCTTGCCATCGCGGACGACGACCTGCCCCGACGCTTCGCTGACGCTCCAATCTGCCGTCTGGGCGACCGCAGCGTTCGCAAGGAGTAAACACAGAATGCTGCTCGGCAGCTTAAACAACCAGTTCATGATGAGATTCCCGCCATTCTTATGGTCGGGATAAACCACAGGGTCTTCCGATAATGTTCCTGAGCCTAGTTAATGGGCGTAAAATTTGATGAAATCGTAACGGCTTGGCCCGTAGCTCTCTGCGTTAGGGAGCAATCGATGCGTAGCGCCACACAGCGCCTTTTCTATCTCGCGATACTGAGTGGCCTGGTGGCGACGCCCGCGGTGGGACAACAGGTGCTCGACCGTGTCGATCCCGCCGCTATCGCACGCGAACGGCTGCCGCTCGAGAACAGCGCGCCGCCGCCCAAGCTGCGTGTGGAAGTGGAGGCGCCTGCGGCGCCCGTCGCCACGGTCGGTCCGCCAGTGCTGGTGGGCGCCGTCCTTGTCCACGGTCTTCGAGTGCTGACGCCAGGCGACTTCGCCGACATCGTCACGACCCGGATCGGGCGCACGCTTGACCCCGAGCAGCTAGCGGAACTGGCAAGCGCAGTCGGCGCGCGGGCGCGCGAGCGTGGACTGGCTTTCAGTTCTGCCTGGATCGAGCCGCAGGCCCTCGCCAATGGCATATTGACCATCTCGATTGATGAGGGCCAGATTGACGAAATCCAGATCGATGGCCCGAAGCAACCTGCGGTGGAAGCGGCGTTGAAGCCGCTCGTCACTGGACGCCCCGCCCGCATATCGGAGGTGGAACGGCGCCTGCTGATCGCCGGGGATATTGATGGCGTACTGGTCACCGGGAGCCGCTATGTGCGGGAGGGTGGACGGGGAATATTGGTCGTGCGTCTGCTCACCGACAGACTGTCCGCACGGATCGTCGCAACGAACGACGGAAGCCGGCCGATCGGACCTGCTCAGATGCGCATCGACGTAGACATGAATGCGCTTTTTGCGTCCGACGATGCATTCACGGTAACCTATTCCACGACGCCCCTGCAGCCGAACGAGCTGCAATATGCGCGCGCGCGTTATTCCAAGCGCATCAGCCGCGACGGCACTGAGATTGCACTCGTCGGATCCAGTTCCCTAGCTCACCCCGGTGCCTATATCGGCTATCTCGACATCCGCAGCCGCAGCTGGTTCGCTGGCATCGAGATGCTTCAGCCGCTGGCCCGCCGCCGCGCGGCGAGCCTGTGGATGCAAGGCGCGCTCGGCGTCCGCGATATCGCCCAGCGGCGCAGGGGCGATCTTGTGCGGCACGATCGGATCGTGGCCGCGCGGATATCCTTGTACGGCGCCAGCAGATTCGCAGGGGGCCGCTTACGCGTCAACGCCACCGTGTCGCGGGGCCTCGGCATATTGGGCGCTTCTGAGTTTGGCGATTCGCTGTCGTCACGGCGCGATGCAGGTGCCAGCTTCACCACTCTCTCCGCCTGGACCGACTGGACGCGAAGCTTGGGTGGCGATTTCAGCATGCGGCTCGCAGTCCAGAGCCAGCTCTCATCCAAGCCCTTGTTTTTCGCCGAGGAGATCGGCATCGGCGGCACCGCTTTCGTGCGTGGCTATGACTGGAGTGAGCGCAGCGGCGACCAGGGAGCCATGGGCTCGGTGGAATTTCGCTACGATTGGGCAAAGCCGTTTAGGTTACTCCGCAACCTTCAGCTCTACGGGTATTTCGATGGGGGCGAAGTCACCAATCTCGCCGACGGGTACGGCGACGGCTCGCTTGCGTCGGGCGGCGGGGGCTTTCGCGCCGACATCTCCCGCAAGATGGACGCCAATCTCGAAGTCGCGGTTCCCCTCTCCGGCCCGCGCTACGATACGGACGACCGATCTCCGAAAATCAATGTCCGGCTCATCCGGACATTCTAAATTCTATTGTTACCGACCGTGGCAAGCTTTCGACCGCAGCAACGGGTTGGCGCGGGGTCAGCGGGGCGGTGAGCGATCTCGCAATGCATCTCGCGGAAGGGCCACCGGTGTTACCTCACAAGGCACGACCGGCGGGATATTGAGCCATCGTCCAACTCCGTGCGAGGCTATGCTGGCATCATGCCGCTTTCGAAAGGCGTGGAGACGGGCCATTGAGATCATGAAGGCGTTTTCAAAGTCGGCCACCCTTTGTAGCTCGCCCAAATTATGTCTGGTAACTATGCCGCCGCTTCGCACGGTGACGATGGATGGCGTCGCCATCAACCCCAATTGGCCGATTTCGCCTCCTTCACAGTATCATCCGCATCGACCAGTCGCTGGGCGCTCTACCGCTAAGGCAGGTCGCAGCTAGTCCAAGGGTACCGCGGCCCGATCGTTGGACCTTCCAGAACTCGGTAAGCAACCGCTGGTCGGCCACGAAGGATCGCAAGCGTAGAGCGCCAGTCGCACAGCAGGCTCACTTCCCAGCGATGCCCGATGTCGAGGCCATGCCATCCACCTGGCGAGCAGTACATAGCGACAGAAGGGCGCGGTTTGCCGGGGGTATTTTGTAAGTAGGGCTGAGCGCTCGGTAAGAGACGCCCAGCCCCAGGCCCGTAAAGCGGACGCCCTCGGATCAGATGCGACCATAAGACCATGATCAGTCCGAGACTATAATTTATGTTGAGTTTTCGCACGGTTTCCGATTGGCGAAGTGGGTAAATGGGACAAGGCCTAAGCAGGCCCGATTTTTGTTGGGTGACGATCTCCAGGCAGGGCTCGCGAAATTCCGGATACTGTGCACGAATTTGCGTTAGCGACCTCGAGATTCTCATTCATTAGAGCGGCTCGATTCTCGCTTCCTAGGAAAATATAGTATGTTACCAATACTCATCGTCAGCGGGGAAACGGAGGCTGACGGCTAAGAGACAGACGGCGCTCTTCCGATATGGAAGGGTGCTGGATGCTTTTCTTTTTCAACATGGCTGGTGCCGTTTATGATCCTGACCTTGAGGGGGTCGAACTTGCGAACATTTCCGATGCTCGGATTATGGCAGTCCAGTTCGCCGGCGAAACCTTACGGGAAAGGCCGCAGCTGGTGTGATCAGGTGAGGAGTTCCGAGTCGAAGTAACGGACGCGGATCAGATCCTACTTTTTACGATTATCTCGTTAGGCATCGACACGCCGGCCGGGAAAGGGAGATAGGGATTCGAACCTACCAGTCGGAATTTGCTTGGGTCGATCGGCCCGATCGGGTTTGATGGCGACGCAGACGCCGTGCAAATCGGTCAAGTCAGAGCGTGATAGCAGTCTCGATCTACTGCTTTCGGGCACATGAGCCATGTTGCGCGGTCCGGGTAACCGTTAGCAACTCCGGGGGCAGGCGGTTCGACTGAGGCCGGAGAATAATTTTACCTCTGCATCCGATTGTTTACGCTTGTTAATAATCCGCCACTGCCATGAGCCTATTGTTTCCGTGCTGGGGTTAAGGGCGGCTTCAGCCAAATCGGTCGCGGCTTCGCCTTGGGCGCTTCAAAATGCACGAATCAAAAAACCACTACGATTACTACGTTGCTCGTGCATCAGCGTCGCACGCTAAGGCACAGCAATCCATGGATCCCCAGATTGCTGCGATCCATGCCGAATTCGCTGCTCGATACGATTTGTTGGTGGCTGACTTCGGCCCGAGGGACGATACCAGAGAGACAGGCTATCAGCCCGTGTGACGCAAACGCCGGTGGAGATAATTCTCGTCGAAACCGGCGATCTGGACCAGCTTGACCGGGTTCAGAATGATGACGCTGCCACGCTTGATTGCCATTGCGCCCGCCAACCGCAGTTCCTTCAGCACCCGGTTGATGTGGACCGCAGTCATGCCTAGTGCGTCTGCAAGGACGACCTGAGAGAGCGGCAAGGCAAACTCACCATCGCCAGCCAGTCCGATGTTGCGCGCCCGCAGGTAAAGTTCACAGATTAGATGAGCCAGGCGTTCGGTGGAACTGCGCCTTCCCATACTGACGATCCAGGCCCGCATGATGCCTTCGTCCACGAGTTGGGCCAAATACATCGCCGATGCGATATTCGGATGGTCGCGCATTAACGCCTCCATCTCCGATCGGGATACCGTAGCTACCATTGCGGTGGTGACGGCTTGGATGCTGTGGTCCATCTCGGCCAACAACTTGATGTGCAGGTCGCAAGCATCGCCTGGCATCAGGAATGCCATGATCTGGCGCGCGCCGCTTGGCAGTATTTTATAGCGGCACACCCACCCTTCCAGCACCACAAACATGGGCCCGGTCTCATCACCTTCTCGGATAAGGTCCTGTCGAGCAACGTACCGGCGAGGACGGGCCGTGGCGGCTTCGAGCGCCGCGGCATCGGCCTCCGTCAAGTTGGCCAACCCACTCAGCTTCTGGACGAACGAGTTAGCCATAAGCCACTCTAACATATGATGTCTTGCAGACATATTGATGAATGTTATTGTCCAATATTGTTGTACATTGTGGTGATAGCTTGAGATTCGCTTAGCAAACGATCACCGTACACACGTCCCAGGCGTCGGCGGTGAGAGTCGATGTGCTCTCGCCTGAGGTAAAGGCGTAACGATGCCCATAATGTGGCGATCCTACGAAATATTGCTGGCCATAGCCGCATCGCTCAGGACCGATGGCGGGACCGACCCTATCTCGCCACGCTTGGTACTCTGATCATGTGCCACGTGCTCATAATCCAAGATGAATGGCTGATCGCAGACTATCGTTCATACCTCGCAGAACGAGCAGGCGGAACGTCGATCGTAATCGTTTGCACAGAGGATGAGGCAGTCCTGTCCGCGCATGAGCGGCTTCCCGACATCATTCTTTCAGACGTTAACCTCTTTGCTGGCACGGGCCCCATGCGGTCGAGACAATCCTCTCCGAACTGGGCAAAATCCCAGTCATTTTCATCACCGGAAACCCCGAGGCTTGCGACCCGTGTGCGCCTCCCGGCGTTATACTGATCAAGCCGATCGACCCCGTGCACGTGATGGACGCATTCAAACGTCTGGCCCGCACTTAAACATTCTGCCACCGGCGGTGAGAAAATCGCCCCGCGAGACTTCCTTCCGCTTAGAGGCATCGCGCGTCGGCCCGCGAACGTCTGAAACTCGGGCGCGTTGCCGACAGCCAGCATTCTTTTAGCGGCCCTGCAGCTCCTGGGCCGCTTGCCAATGGGCAGCTTCGGACGGCTAGATCTCGATAGCGAACCTCAATTGCTGCAGGTCAGCGACGGCGGATGTGGGCATTGGTGCCCAGCTCACCGGGAGATGGATCGGCGAAGCACCATAGGAAGGATGGGCAGACTACTCGGTGAAGCACGGTGCTTATCGCGTGGCTACGTCCTGCCGGTTCAGTTAGGAACTCTACCCTTGAATTAGCTCCCTAATGCGGGTTGCTAGCACATCCATCGCGAATGGTTTCGTCAGAACGTGCATCCCGGGATCGAGATGACCATGGCTAAGGACCGCGTTCTCAGCGTATCCGGTGATGAATAGAACCTTCAAGCCGGTCCGAACGGCACGAGCCGCATCGGCCACCTGCCTCCCGTTCAGCCCCCCCGGGAGGCCGACATCTGTAACTAATAAGTCTATTCGCAAATCTGAATTAATGACCTTCAGGCCAGCAGCGCCGTCCGCCGCTTCGATCGCCGTATAGCCAAGGTCCGTGAGCACCTCGGCGACTAACATCCGCACGGTCGGCTCGTCATCCACCACTAGAACCGTCTCGCCTGCCTCTGCGCGCGGTGCTGACTCGACATTGAGCTCGACGCCATCTGCTTCAGCATCGCCGAGGTGGCGAGGCAGGTAGATGCACACCATGGCCCCTTGCCCAAGCTCAGAATAGATGGCCACCGATCCGCCGGACTGCTTGGCAAATCCATATATCATGGAAAGACCAAGCCCGGTTCCCTCTCCAATCGGCTTTGTAGTGAAGAACGGGTCGAACGCCTTTGCGATTACGTCCGCGGGCATCCCCGTACCAGTGTCGGAGACGCAGAGTGAAATATACTGGCCGGGATCTAGGCCGCGCTGCTCCGCCATCCTCTGATCCATCCAGCGATTGCTGGTTTCGATGGTGATCCTGCCTCCTTCGGGCATTGCGTCGCGAGCGTTAATGCACAAATTCAGGACCGCGTTCTCGAGCTGGCTAGGATCAATAAGGCTTGGCCAGAGCCCCACCGCATTCACGGTCTCTAATTCGACGGACGGGCCAACCGTGCGCTGGATCAGATCTGCCATTCCCGATACGAGCTGGTTTACGTTAGTGGGCTTGGGGGCCAGAGTCTGCCGGCGCGAGAAGGCGAGGAGACGATGCGTCAGGGCCGCAGCTCGTTTAGCTGCCCCCTGCGCAGCGACGATGTACCGCTCGACATCCTCCGTCCGACCCTGCGTGATCCGGACCTGCATCATTTCAAGGCTGCCTGAAATGCCTGTGAGCAGGTTGTTGAAGTCATGAGCAAGGCCACCAGTGAGCTGACCAACAGCTTCCATTTTCTGCGCCTGGCGAAGGGCGTCCTGTGCAGCCACCAGGTCAGCCGTGCGCTCCGACACCCGCATCTCAAGTGTCTCGTTCAGATCTCGAAGCGCATTCTCTGCATGTTTCCGCTCAGTGAGATCGAGCATCGCGCCGATCATGCGAGTGGCCGGTCCCGCTTCGTCCCTGAAGACGTGCCCCCGGTCAAAGACGTCGGCATACGTGCCGTCACCGCGGCGAAAACGATATTCCGCCGCCCAATGATCGCCCGCACCGTCGATTACTTGATGGATTGCCACGCTGACCCGTTCTCGGTCTTCTGGGTGAATGTTCTCGATCCACCAGGCCGCTGTGGGTTCGACCTGATCGTTAATGTATCCGAACAACACTTGCACCGCCTCGTTCCACTCGACACGGTTAGTGGCCAGGTCCCAGTCCCAGATCGCGTCGTTTGTCGCCTTGGCGGCGAGGCGATAGCGCTGTTCGGTTTCGCGCAATGCGGCTTCTGCCGCCCGTCGCTCAGTCTCGTCTCTCGCAATTTTGATGAAGCCGGCAATCTCACCGTCCGCATCGTGGAGCGGCCGAACCGACCCGTTGGCGAAGAACCGCGAGCCGTCACGGCGAATGTGCCACCGCTCGTCGTTGGCGCAACCCGCGTCTCTAGCGGTTGCAAGTTCGCGAGTGGGAACACCATTCTCTCGGTCTTCAGGCGTAAAAAGGATGTCAGCGGTCGCGCCTGCCATCTCATCGCTTCGCCACCCGAAAACAGTCTCGGCCCCGGGCGTCCAATCGAGAACCCTATTCTCGGTATCGACGGTGAAGATACAATAATCCTTCACACCCTCGAGGATTCGGCGAAAGCGCTCCTCACTCTCGCGAAGCTCGGCTTGGGCACGCCGTGCCTCAGTGGCGTCATGACCTTCGACGAAGATACCGATCACTTCATTTGCGTCGTCAGTGATGGGTTCGTAAATGAAATCGAGGAAAAGCTCTCTCGACGCGTCTCCGTGTCGATCGAGCACAACCCGGACATGAGTAGCAACGAAGCGTTCGCCCGTTCGGTAGACTTGGTCGAGCCGCTCGTAAAAGCCTTGGCTGCTCAACTCGGGAAAAGCCTCACGCACCGTCTTCCCGACGAATTCGCGGTCGCCGAACAGACGGCGATAGGTGGCATTGGCAAATTCGAATACGTGCTCGGGGCCATGCAGGATCGTGATGAATCCCGGTGCCTGTTCGAACATTTGCCGCTGGCGTTGCGTGTCCGCCTCGCGGCGGCGATCCGCAAGGACCTGCTCGGTGATCTCGGTGCACGCGCAGAAGAGCCCCTCCACCACACCGCCGTCACCTCTGATCGGCGTGTAGGAGAAGGCAAAATGCGCTTCCTCCACATAGCCGCGCCGATTCATCATGAGGGTAATGTCGTCCATATGGACTGGCACCCCGCCATAGGCCTGCGCCACGATCGGGACCAGGTCCGCCTTGATTTCAGACCATACCTCAAGAAAGCAGCCACCAAGCGCGCCGGGATGTTTGTTCGCCAGAATGGCAGCGTAGGCATCGTTGTAGAACAGGATTTGCTCACTGCCCCACGCTATAAACATCGGCTGATTGGAGCCGAGCACGACCCCGACGAGAGTTTTAAGTGGCGTCGGCCATTCCGCAGGATGTCCCAACTGCGTATTGTTCCAGTCATAGGCACGTATGGCTGCCCCCATTTGGCCGCCATCAACAAGGAAACTCAGCATCTTAAAACTCGCAGAGTTGCGCGTATCGAAGGGGTCAATACGCGAAGGGGAGATCAAGACAATCGGAGCCCGAGCGCTTCGCAGTCCTCGACGCTCGTGCGAGGCCCCCCGCATTTGCAATCTTCGTAAAAGCGCGTGAGGATGAATTTGGGTCCATTTCATCCCGCGGGTAGCATTTAAGATGCGCTCTCGTCGCAACGCACTCTTGCGGCGTTGTATATATCCTACCTAGAATTGGGTCTGCTGCGGATATGCCGAGGCCGAGGACATCGCATCGGACCAGGAAACAGGGTGAATTGGGTTCAGCCGCGCGCTAATGGCGTGGGAAGCCTAGCTGGCGGAAGCGCTTCTCCGCGGTGCTCGCGTAATTTGCTTGGCTTGCACCCCATCATTCAATCGCACACTACCTTGTTGTTTGGCGCGGGAGGGCAGACGGTTGGTAGCCAATGATTCGAGAGTGTTGATTCAGCCGGACGAGCGACTGAAGGTAGCTGTTGACGCAGCGTGCGTCGCTGTGTGGGCGTGGCACGTCGATTCGGACAAGTTTTCGATGGATGAACGCGCCTTCGAACTCTGGGGGTTGCCCCAGGCGGATGAAGTTACTTTCGAAGAGCTGTCGGTTCGCATCCATCCCGTCGACAGAGACAGGGTCCGCGCCGCCTTCAACGCAACTCGGTCGATAGAGGGGTCTTACGAGATCGACTTTCGCATCTGCCTGGAAGGCGAAGTGCGCTGGATTGCAGCGCGAGGAAGGGGTGCCGACGACGGCATTCTTGGCCGCGTTATGCACGGTATTTTCCTTGATGTTACCGGTCGCAAGCAAGCCGAGGAGGGCAGCGAACTACTTGCTGGGGAAATGAGCCACCGGGTCAAAAACCTGCTGACCATTGCCACCGGTCTGACCCAGATTACCGCCCGCTCAGCCACATCAGTCGAGGAAATGGCCAAAAAGCTGACCCAGCGCCTGACTGCGCTTGGGCGAGCACATGACTTTGTGCGGCCGCTGCCGAACGAGCAGGGCAAGGCTGCGCTGCTTGGCGATCTTTTGTCGATCTTGCTCGCTCCTTACGACGAGACGGCGGCTTTCTCCGGTCGCATTCGTGTTGCAGTTGCCAGGATGGGCGTAGGGGAGAAGGCGGCGACATCGCTTGCGATGGTAATTCACGAGCTGGCCACTAATTCCGTAAAATATGGGTCGTTGTCCGCAGAAACCGGCTTTCTCGACGTTTCGAGCAAAATGGACGGCGATTACATCTTGGTAACGTGGACGGAGACGGGCGGACCTTTAATCGCAGATGCCAAGGCTTTAGAAGGCTTCGGAAGCAAGCTAATCGCCCGCAGCGTGTCGGGCCAGCTCGGCGGGGAGCTGATCTATGACTGGCAAAAAAGCGGTCTAGTAGTAACCGTTCGTATGCGCCGCGACCGGCTTGAAACATAGTCTGTCGGCCCACCGCACCAGCGGGTGATTGCAAAGCCGCAAGCCAGCTATCTAGGGTTGCCTACCGGGCAGATAACTCGAGGCAGCTTTCGGGACCGGAAGCTCGGAAGCCGAGCGGCGGAAATTGGGCGCTTTGCTGCCCGGGCCACCAAATGGGGCCGTCGACGATCGTCCGGTTACCAGCACCAAATAAACAAGCGGACCCACCGGGCGCCATCCGCGCTAGGCGGCCGCCGCTGGCAGGCACGATGTATATTGAGCAGGCTTCAACAGAGTTGTCATTTGGAAGCTGCGCGGGCAGTTTGCTGTGATGCAGATCAGCCGGACAGACCTTGCCGACTTCAGCTACTTTTTGGCGATCGCCAGGCATCGGAGCTTCCGGCGCGCCGGGCTTGAGCTCGGTGTCAGCGCGTCCGCACTGAGCCATTCTCTCAAGGGCCTGGAAACCCGGCTCGGCGTGCGCCTGCTGAACCGGACGAACCGCAGCGTCACGCTCACGGCCGCCGGCGAAGAGCTTGTTGCCAAGATTGGCGAGCCGTTTGATGCAATCGGCTCGGCCGTCGAAGCGCTGAACCGCTATCGGGTCGAACCCACGGGTCGCATTCGCCTGAACGTGCTGGAACACGCGGCAACCTTACTCCTCGGCCCTGTCCTCCCGGCCTTCGTAGAGCGTTATCCCGACATTCAGATCGATGTCGCCGTCAGCAACCATTTGGTCGACGTCATCGCCGAGGGGGCCGATGCCGGTATCCGATATGGCGGGACGGTCCCCGAGGACATGATCGCGCAGCGCCTCTCGCCCGACATCCGGTGGGTTGTCGTAGCCTCGCCTGCCTACCTCGAGAAGCACGGCACGCCCGTGCACCCTCGCGACCTGCTCGAGCATCGCTGCCTCCGCATCCGCCTTGGGGATGACAGCATCTACCAATGGGAGTTCGAAAAGAAAGCCGAGGAACTCGCGATCGACGCGCCCGGCGCTATCACCTTCGACGAGACCCAGTTTGCACTGAGCCTCGTCAGGGGCGGCGCCGGCCTAGCCTACCTTCCCGAGCCTTCGGTGGCGTCCCTGGTCGCCGGCGGCGAGTTGCGGACCGTCCTCGCCGATTGGGCTTCGATTGGGCCGGGATTCCACATCTACTATTCGGGACGTCGCCAGCTGCCGACGGCTCTGCGCCTGCTGGTCGAACTCATCAGAGAGATGCGCCCGCTCGGACTTTGACATAGGATTGATGAGCTAGGCTCATCGCACCATCAACCAGACACCGGCTAATCCTAGGCCTCTCCTGGACCATATAGAACCCTGAAGGCTCAATCACGTAGCCCGGGACTAACTATGGCCAGCACCACCGAAACAGTATCGATAGGCCCCGCGCTTGCGGCACCCGCTTCGCAGATCGGGAGTTGGGGAGCGGTTCTGGCATTGACCTTGTGCGTCGCCACTCTGATCGCTTCCGAGTTCATGCCGGTCAGCATCCTCAGCCCGATCGCGTTTGATTTGGGGGTCACCGAAGGTGCCGCCGGACAGGCCATCTCCATGTCGGGATTGTTCGCGGTCCTGACCAGCCTCAGCATATCCTCGCTCGCGGTCGGGATCGATCGCCGCCGGCTGTTGCTCGGTCTTACCGCGCTGATGCTGGTGTCGGGACTGATGGTCGCGCATGCCCCGACCTACCTCATGCTGATGGCTGGCCGGGCGTTGCTCGGCATATCCGTCGGCGGCTTCTGGTCGATGTCCGCCGCCACGGTCATGCGTCTGGTGCCTCAGGATAAGGTACCTAAGGCGCTGGCGCTTCTTAACGGCGGCAATGCGCTTGCCACCACCATCGCCGCACCGCTCGGGAGTTTCCTTGGCCAGTACATCGGCTGGCGAGGTGCGTTCTTGATTGTCGTTCCGCTCGCGGCGACGACGTTCGTCTGGCAATGGCTGACTCTGCCATCGATGCCGTCGGTACGCTCCTCGGCAAGAGAGAGCGCCCTCAGCGTTCTGCGCCGGCCCAAGGCGCGTTTCGGCATGGCCGCGATCGCCTTGCTGTTCATGGGCCAGTTCGCGCTGTTCACCTATCTGCGGCCGTTCCTCGAGCATACCACCGGAGTGAGCGTCTCGCTCCTCTCAGCCATGCTCCTTGCGATGGGCTTGGCGGGTCTGGCCGGAACTTGGCTGATCGGTCGAGTTGTTGCCTGGAGCCTGGCTACCACGCTGGTTGCAGCCCCCCTTGTCATGGCCCTCTTGGCCCTGGCCCTCATTCCCCTCGGCTCGATGCCCATCCCCACGGCCGTTCTACTTGCGGGCTGGGGATTTGTCGGGACCGCATTGCCGGTCGCCTGGTGGACGTGGCTCAGCCGCACGCTTCCCGAAGAGGCTGAAGCTGCCGGGGGGCTGATGGTCGCGGTCGTTCAGCTCGCGATCACCGTGGGAGCCGGCGGTGGCGGCCTGTTGTTCGACGCCTTCGGCGCCCGGGCGACCTTCCTGGCAGCTGCCCTCCTGCTCGTTGGCTCCGCGCTGCTTGGCTGGGCCGGCGGCCGCTCCTCCGCTCCAATCCCCATCAAAGAAATAAGCCTATGACAATCGATCCACGCCGAAGCGCCCGACGGCTCGCCACGTCGCGCAGCGCCGGCGCCGCGCTCGCCCTCGGCCTTCTAACCGCCGCCGCCATTCCCGTCTCAGCAAAGGCTCAAGATATTTCCAACAATGCCAACAATTTTTATGTCAGCGAGCAGGTGACGGTGCAGAAGGTCACCTTCAAGAACCAGTACGGCCTGCGCGTCGCCGGTAATCTCTTTATGCCGAAGACCCTCGACCGCAACGCCAGCAATGCTGCTATCATTGTCGGCCACCCAATGGGTGCAGTGAAGGAGCAAAGCTCCAACCTCTACGCCACCAAGCTTGCCGAGCGTGGTTTCGTCACCCTTTCGCTCGACCTGTCCTTCTGGGGCGAGAGCGAGGGCCAGCCGCGCAATGCCGTCGCCCCCGAGATGTATGCCGAGGATTTCAACGCCGCTGTCGATTTCCTGCGGACCCAGGCGTTCGTGGATCGGGAGCGCATCGGCGTGCTCGGCATCTGCGGCAGCGGTAGCTTCGTCATCAGCGCAGCCAAGATCGATCCACGGATGAAGGCGATTGCCACGGTCAGCATGTACGACATGGGTTCGGCAAGCAGGAACGGGCTGCGCCAGGGCCAGTCACTCGCCCAGCGCAAGCAGATGATCGCGGCGGCGGCCGAGCAGCGGGACGTCGAGTTCGCTGGCGGCAAGATCGAATATGTCGGCGGAACCACGGATCAGCTGACTGCGGAGACCGACCCGATCCAGCGCGAATTCTATGATTTCTACCGCACCCCGCGCGGCGAGTTCACGCCGAAGGGATCCACCCCGCTGCTCACGACGCATCCCACGTTGACCAGCAGCGTCAAGTTCATGAACTTCTACCCCTTCAACGACATCGAGACGATCTCGCCGCGCCCGATGCTGTTCATCACCGGCGATCGGGCGCACTCGCGCGAATTCAGCGAGGACGCATTTCGCCGGGCTGCCGAGCCCAAGGAACTCGTGATGGTACCGGGCGCTGGCCATGTGGACCTCTACGACCGCGTAAACCCGATCCCGTTCGATCGGCTGGCATCGTTCTTCACCACCACCCTCCCGACGACAGGAGCAGCAAAGTGAGCAGCCTTCTGACCATCCGCGACCGCGCCGCGCCCGTTTTGGCCATGCTTGCCGCCATCGGCATGACCTCGACTGCAATCGCCCAAGAAAGGGCACCTACCATGGAAGTGACACGCAAAGCCGACCAGAAGACCATGGCCGGCCCGGCGGAGTGGTTTACCGGCAAGGTCACGATCACCGGCTCGTTCCAGCGCCCTGACCCGTCCCGCGTTGGCGGTGCCATCGTCCACTTCGAGCCCGGCGCTCGGACCGCCTGGCACAAGCACCCGCTGGGCCAGACCTTGATTGTCACCGAAGGGGTGGGTTGGACCCAAATCGAGGGCGGCCGGAAACTCGAATTCTATGCCGGCGACGTGCTGTGGAGCCCGGCCGACCATAAGCATTGGCACGGCGCCACGCCTACGGCGGCCATGACTCACATCGCCATTCAGGAGGCACAGAACGGCTCACCGGTAACGTGGATGGAGCATGTCACCGACGAACAGTATCTCGCCGGGCCGACGCATCCGTGAGAAGCGACGGTCGAATGGCGATCATGCTTGCCACTGGCATCCTCGGCGCTGCGTGCAGCGCCGAGGAGCGAACTGCCAGCCCGACGGCTCGCACGAAAGACACAGCGCCAGAAAGCCAAGTGAGCCCCAAACCCAAGCGGGCAAAGCAGGGAGATCGAATTCTCATCTCGTCGGATCGGGGGATGCTCACCGCCGAACTAGCCGATAACGATGCTGCTCAAGCGCTGGTGAGAATGCTGCCGATCACAATCGAGATGCGTGATCATCTGCGGCGGGAGAAAACGGGAAATCTACCCTTCGCCCTTGCCAGAGATGCCGCGGAAAGTGGATTTTTCGACAGGAACGGTGGGGCTGTGGGGGAGCGATGATTTCGTCATCTATTACCGTAAAGGTCAGCTACCCCCGCCTGGTATCGTTGTTCTCGGTCAAGTGATTGGAGACCTTTCGAGCTTCGAGCGAGACGGTCCCGTAAACATTCGCGTTCAGCGCGCGAACTAATGGTTTGTCATTCTCAAACACCAGTGCACACCAAGCGAGGATGGCAGCTTCTAAGAAGATCGTTTGCATCGACGAAGGTCCAGATGGAAGCGCGTTGCCGACAGGCAGCTCATGATACAGGCGGTCCGGCCGATTGTAGGGCGAGTCCCCACAGGCGGCATTTCCCGTGCAAACGCCGAAGCGGACCTTGGAAATCGTTGAGCTACCGAAGGGTCTCGACCACATCCCTGTGGGCGCTCGTGCGTGCGCGGCCTGGATTTGGTAACGGGCTCGATATCGCCGACGTCCCGCAGGCTGCATGACGGCGGTTCTGCCCGTCTGCCCTATGACGGGACGGCTGGGCGCCGCGTACCACCGGGCGCATTAAAACGGTGCGCTGATCCCCCTGCCCCGCTAGAACCTCGCACCGATGCGCACCGACCTCGATCATCTGCCCGCCGCCAAGCGTCACGAACTCGCGGCGATCGTGCGCATCCTTTTCGCCGAGTTTGAGGACGCGCTTGCGGGCCGCAACGCTCCCCACCGAAAGGCAGGGCGGATCCTCAAGATCATCCTGTTCGGCTCCTACGCCCGCGGCGACTGGGTAGCCGATCCCGTCGGCGGCTATTATTCGGACTATGATCTGCTGGTCGTGGTCAACCACGACGAACTCGCCGACGTCACCGAATATTGGGCACAGGCCGACGACCATCTGCTGCGCGAGCAGACCGTGACTGGCAAATTGCGCACGCCGGTCAATTTCATCGTCCACAGCCTTTCCGACGTGAACGCCCAGCTGAAGCGCGGACGGCCGTTTTTCGTCGATATCGTCCGGGATGGCATCGCGCTCTATGAGGCGCCAGACCACCCATTTGAGCAGGCGAAGCCGCTGTCGCCAGAGGCTGCGCTGGCTGAAGCACGGGGCTATTTTGACGAGTGGTTTGCAAGCGTAGCGCCGTTCATCCGGGGAGCTTCATATGCCCAGCGGGACGGCGATCTGAAGAAAGCGGCGTTTGACCTGCACCAAGCTACAGAACGGCTATATCACTGCATCTCCCTTGTATTTACTCTTTATAGCCCGAAGAGTCACAAGCTGAACTTCTTACGATCGCACGCCGAACCGCTAGCACCCGGGCTAATCGAGGCATGGCCCCGCGACACCCGGTCCTCGCAACGAAGCTTCGAGCTACTTCGCCGCGCGTATGTGGATGCGCGGTACTCGCCCCACTATCGAATTACGGAAGCCGAACTTTACTGGCTGATCGAACGAGTCGGTGTGTTGTCCGAGCTAGTTCGACAAGCGTGCGGGGCGCGCCTGTCGCGTTGAATGGTCCCACTGAATGTCCAGCTGGCGAACCGGCCCCAACGTCGCACCCAGTATACTCAAATAGCCCCTTTACGCCCCTTGCGGCCGTTCAGCTGCTCCGACGATGCCCGGAAGCTGTTGCTTGTTCGCGTGGTTCTTTTGCTTCAGGTCACGCGTTGTCTTGGTCAGGAGACTTGAGCCATGTCGGATTCCACCACTGCGAACCTTGCTGCGCTACGCAAGCCGTTTCCGGGCGAGAGTGGCGCCTATGGCAAAGCGCGCCAGGATTTGCTCGCCGACGAGATTGAACTGCAGCGGTACATCGATCGCGTATCGGCGAAGCGACAGTCGCTCCCTGATGGTCCGCTGATCGAAAAAGACTATCGGTTCAAGGATACGAACGGCGACGACGTCGGATTGATCGAATTGTTCGGGGACCACGATACGCTTGTCACATATTTTTGGATGTACGGTCCGGAGCGCGACCGCCCCTGCCCAATGTGTACAAATCTGCTTGGTCCACTGGATGCCAATGCCAACGACTTGACGCAGCGTGTTGCTCTGGCGGTCATCGGCCGCTCGACAGTTGAGCGGCAACTCGCTTTTGCTCAGGAGCGCGGTTGGCATGCCCTCCGGTTCCATCAGACTCTAGAAGACGACTACGCGCTCGATTTTGGGGGTCTTGACCCCAAATCCGGCGCTGAATGGCCCGTGATGGCCGTGTTCAACAAGAATGGAAGTGGCGAGAACGCTGAAATCCGGCTTTTCTGGAAGGGCGAGATGACCGGCGAGATGGCCGACGAGGGCAAGGACCCGCGCGGTGGTCCTGACCTCTCGCCGTTATGGACCGTGCTTGATCTCACGCCGAGAGGGCGCGGTGATAAGTGGTACCCGAAGCTCGCTTACTGAAACATCCAATAGGCAGAAATACCTCAAGTGATTGCAGTGGGTCGATCGCACCTGGTCCGCTCTGTGCCTCAATACTGGTCGTTCGCCGAAGCGTCGGTCAAGACCGGAAGCAGCCATTCGTTAATGGCGGGGGCAATTGGGTGAATTAGGGCCCAGCCGCTTTCGGGCTGGGGCCTCAAGTTTCCGGCCGTTCATTCAGCTTCGACGCAACGCCAACTCGCGCCCTTGGTCCGGTCGCTCGGCGAGGATTCTGAGATCCCGACAGCGGTCTATTCACGGCAATGGCACGCTCCCCGTGCTGGAGCTATAACACTGCACGCGCGGGTCGATGCCAAAGCATTAGAATAAGTTGAATGTAAGTGGGATGCGCAGGCTCGTACGTAGATCGGTTGCATCTTCCGTCGCGCCTATTTCGACGTTCCAATTGAGCGTCGTCTTGGGACTGACTCGGTAGCTCATGCCGAACAGCAGGCGTCCGAGCTGCAGGTCGCGGGTGAGCACGGTCATCGGGTCGCTGAGCACGCCGTTCTGCGGGTTGATCGTTTGCAGACGCGTCTCGGTGCCGTTGACGATGGTGAGCGCATAGCCGAGGCTGAATGAGGTCCGCGGGTTGAGCGACACCGCAATGCCGACGCTCGCCGACGGCGCCCCGCCCGGGCTGACCCGGTCGACAAAGGCGCTGCCGATCGTCCCGCCGATCTTGCGGCTGAAATTATAGGTGTAGCTCATGGTGCCGAACAAGACAGCGGGGTCGGTCGGCAATACGGCGGTGAGGTTCGGGGTGACTCCCCAAAAGCCAGCGCCGGTCGCGGCCTCCAGCGGATTACCAAGCGCGTCCCGTGGGACCGCAAACGGATCGGTGCCGGTCGGGGCCACCGCCTGCACCCCCGCGATCAGATAGGGTAATCCGCCGCCGCCGTCGGTGACCTGGTACCGCATCCCGAAATCCACGTCGCCGAGATTGCCGTTGGTAATCGAGCGGTCGGTCCCGGTCTGCGCATTGCCGTTGTTGACGACCGGCGCGAGCGTCGACTGGTCCGACCGGCGGACATAAGGCAGCCGCCCATTGATCTCGAAGCGGCTGCTCACGCCGAGCCGAGCGACGATCGCCGCCGTCATCACATTCTGGCGGCTCTCGTTGATGTCGAAGGCACCGATTAGCACCGCCTCGGGAATTGCCACACCGCGAAACACGACGCGGTTGCGATCTGCATGGGCATATTCGAACGCGCCCTCAATCGTCAGCCGGCCGCTGCTCGTGATGATCCCGCCCTGATCGGCGAGCACCGCGACCTCGACCTGCCGCTGGTCGGTCGGCGCCTCGCCGACGGCCATGACCTCGCCGGCCTGCCTCGCGGAGGGCGGCGGCGAGGGCGGCAGCGGCACTGCGGTCGGGCTGTTCGAAGCAGCTTCCGTCTGCCCGTCGTTTGCCGGTATCCTCGCAACAAGCTGCGCTTCAAGCGCCTGTAGCCGCATGCTTTGGCGATCGATTGCCGCACGCTGCTCCTCGATCAGCGCGCGTTCGGCCGCGATTTCCTTGCGCAGCGTCGCAACATCACCAGAAACGGACTGCGCCGAAGCGACCCCGCTCAATCCGATCGCGGCGCCGAGAGCCGTGCCGAGCAATAGCTTCATTTTCTCTCCTAAAGTCCGCCGGGCGCGCGAACGAGCACGGACTCGACCGCCATGCGCTGGGCGGCGAAGGCCCCCGCCAGCAATTGCGGCGACACGCCCTGCAGTTCGACGTTGATTGCACTCACGGTCTCGATCGAGCGATTGTCGGCGGCATTGGCCACGACGATGCCGGTTGCACTACCTACAAGCTGGCGGATCTCTAGACTGGGTGAGGCGAGGATCACCGCCGCCCCCGTGTCGCTGGTCTCGATCCGGAAGGCGCCCGGTGCGGCCGCAACGGAGGGGCCGTTGGCGGTCACCGGCACCGGGGTTTCCCCCTGCCCCGACGGCCAGGTCTCGGGCCCGCTATTGACCACGTTGACGTTGCTCGCATTGATCGACCGGCCGGGAACGATCGTCGTCCCCGCCGGCGACCGATCGACCGTCACGATTGGGATCCCGCCCGATGAACTGGTCCGTACCGTCGTCGCTCCGGGCGGCAGTGGCACCTGGTTGGTACCGTTGGTGAAAACGCGGATGCCCGCATTAGGCCCGTCGCTGGTATAGACGGTGTGAAGGACAAGCACTCCGTCAACGCGCGTCTGAATGTCGATGCCGATCGCGACATTGAGCCCGTTGGGCAGTTCGACGCCGCCGCGCATCTGCGCGAGCAACGTGTCGGGAACTCGCTCTGCGGTGGCGATGCAGGCGGTAAGACAGGCATCGATCTCGACCGGCGCGGTCGCGCCGAGACTGAATATCAGCAGAAGACCGGACGCGAGCATCAGAATTCCCTCGGTAACGGTGCGGGCAGGTTGAGCGGGCGGGTCAGCGCCAGCCCGGCGAGGTCGAGCGCCTCGGCTTGTGCATAGAAGCGCCCTCGCGGGGCGCGGGCGAGATCCGGCGAGCTATTGAAATTGCCGCCCGCGCTCCTGCCGTTGATGACGAAAAACACGCCGTTCCACTGCCTAGCGAATGTCGCGGCGTCCTCGCGGCGTAGCCCTAGAGAGGGGTCGCCCAATAGCAAGGTCCGGCCTTCGAACCCCTTGACGACGACGAAGTGCTTGTAGCCGTTGAAGTCGATCAGCGCGATGCCGGGGGTGCCGGCCTTGGCGATCTGATCGAGCGTCACGCGATAGCCGTCGGCTGCGATCCCGCGCGCGGCGAGATATCGCTTCATGTCCAACAGCGAAAAGCCGAGTTTGCGAATCTGGTCCTGCTCGCCATCGCGGAACATGTCGATGAACACGGTCTGCTCGGTCTGCCGATCGCCATAGTGGTAGCGCAACAGCGTGGCGAGCGCCGCCGAACCACAGCTAAAATCATATTGCTGGCGCACCACGGTTTCGAAGCGGCGCCCGAGCAGCGACGTGACCGGCAGCTGGAAATCGAGCACCCCGCCCGAGGCAAGCCGGCTGCCGCGTTCGGGTAATGGCGCGCTCGCGCAGCCGCCGAGGGCCGCCAGCATCGCTAGCATCGCCGGCGCCGCGCAACGCGAAGGAAGGTCCCGCGATCGCATACGATCAAGGCTGGATCGCGATATTAACGTTGAGCGAGGCGTTGATCGAGACGTTATTGCCGGTGTTGACGCTGAGTAGCGACAGCCCGTTCATACTCGAGAAGGAACGGTCGTCGAAACGGATTGCGCCGGTCTGCGACTGGCCGGAAACCGAATTGTTCGAGACCGTGCTGGTATTCTGCGCACGGACCACCATTGCAAGGTCCGCTTGGCCGGTCACCGCGCCCAGGTCGGCGCTTGCGATCGGCTTGGCCCCGGCAAAATGCGAGTCGGCGGGGCCCGTGGGCTGCGCGACGGCCGGCGCTGCGGGCACGGTCGGCGCGGGCTCAGGGTCCGGCAAAGCGTATGCAGGCGCGGCGTGGATGGCCGCGCTGATCAGCAACGCGCTCCAAGGTTTTTTCATCATCGGCTCCGTCGATTGAGAAGATTGGGGGAAGGCCGAAGCCTCCCCCCGCCCCGTTCTGGTTACTGACCGCCGAGATTGATGGCACCAGCCGAGACGCTCACATTCACCGCCGAGTTCTGCGATGCACCGACCCCGGTGTTCATGTTGAGCGACTGGAGGCCGGCATAGTTTTGAAAGGCGCCGGCGCCCGTGGTGAGGCTGTTGTTCGTGCCCGAACCGCTCGCGCCGCTCGGAACCGAGTAGTCGACCCGCACGCCGGTGACGTAGCTCGCCAGATTGGCCGAGGACACCACTGCGCTCGATCCGAACTGGTTGGTTGTCGCAGCCGCACCCGAACTTGCGGAAGCCGTTCCATCGAGGCGCGTCGACGAGTCGGCGTAGAATGCGTTGCCGCCGCCATTGGCAACCGAACCCGTGCCGCTGTTGGTGGCGCGGCTGGAGTTCGTCGTCGACATGTTGCGATTGTCGCTAGCCGACCCGCCGTTGTTCGCGGCAACTTGGGTACCCGATGCACTGCTCGTGGTGGTCGAGCGATCCGAATTGTCGGTGCTCGTCGTCGAACGGTCCGAATTGTCGGTCGTCGACATGTTCCGGTTGTCGCTCGCAGAGCCGCCATTGTTCGCAGCGACCTGCGCACCGCTTACCGCGCTGTTATCCGAATTGTCGACGCGGCTCGAATTGTCCGTCGACGACATGTCTCGACTATCGGTCGCGCTGCCGCTGCCGTTCGAAGCAACCTGGGCACCGTTAGCGCTGGTCGTCGTGGTCGAGCGGTCAGAATTATCGGTGTTCGTCGTCGATCGGTCGGCATTATCGGTGTTCGTCGTCGAGCGGTCGGCATTATCAGTGTTCGTCGTCGAGCGGTCGGCATTATCGTGATATGTCGACGAGCGGTCCGAATTGTCCGTCGACGACATGTCGCGGCTGTCGGTTGCGCTGCCGCTGCCGCTCGAAGCGACCTGGGCCCCGCTTGCGCTGGTCGTCGTGGTCGAACGATCCGAACTGTCGGTGTTCGTCGTCGAGCGGTCAGCATTGTCGTGATACGTCGACGAGCGGTCCGAATTGTCGGTCGTCGAACGATCCGAATTATCCGTGGTCGAACGATCTGAATTGTCCGACATGTTGCGGCTGTCGCTCGCGGAACCTCCACTGTTCGCCGCGACCTGGGCCCCGCTGGCGCTGCTGGTCGTCGCCGAGCGATCCGAATTATCGGTGTCGTGATTGGTGGTGCTGGTCGACTGGTCGCGATTGTCCGAGGCGTTCGAGCCGTTGTTGGCTGCAACCTGCGCGCCGCTGTTGGCACCCGAGGTCGAGCGATCCGACTGATCCGTGTTTGTGGTCGAGCTGAAGGTCGACTGATCGCGATTGTCGGACGCGGTCGAACCGTTGTTCGCGGCTACCTGCGCGCCGCCGTTCGAACCCGAGGTGGAACGATCCGACTGATCGGTATTGGTGGTCGAACTGTTCGACTGATCACGGTTGTCGGCTGCGTTCGATCCATTATTCGCGGCGACCTGCGCACCGCTGTTGGCGCCCGAGGTCGAGCGATCCGAATTGTCAGTATTGGTTGTCGAATTGTCGTTGTTGGAGCTGTTGGTGGCATCGCCCTGAGCGGCTGCGCCTGCTCGCGATTGGGTCGTTGCGCTAGTGCTCTGCGCGCTCGCCGATGAGGCGAAGGTCAGCGCAGCGGCCGATGCCGAAGCGAGCAAAATGAATTTCATTGGGGTACATCCTCTGTTGGGGTCGCCCCGGCTTTGTCCGGCTAAGCGAACCGCGGAAGGCACCGCGGCGCCCACATAGCTAATCGTGCGCAGGTTCGGCCGCTGCCCCAGGTTACGTAAAGTCCCTGCCCCCGGGATTGGACAACACCACCCCTAATATTGGGGTAATTAATCTCGATCATTGCTCAAAATTAGCAGAGTTTCGAATCGGTCCCGATTGCGGACAATTAAGCGGCGAACTCAATCAACTATTCCTGCTTCCTGCGACTTTCTGTCTCGATATTCGTACTATCGATGCAAGGAGGCTGCATGCTGGAGAGACAAAGGGCCGTTAGTGGGATGGACTTCGGGATGGAGCGTAATGCGGTCCCAGACGTCGACGATCTCGCCGCTGTAATGCGCGAAGTCACCCAGACCCTGGGTGGCTGTGCGTCGGTGTTAACGACGCACCCCGGCGGCACGCATCCGCCGACAGTTCTGTTCATCGATCGTCCGATCTCCATCGAGCGGCAGCAGGCCATTTTTGACACGATCGGTAGCTTCGGCACGGGCGCGCAACCAGAGAGGCATGCGTGGCGCGCTAGTGACGACGGCCTTGGCGAGGAGGTTCTGCTCATTCCGGTTGCCTCAATTGCAGGCCACAGCAGGCTGGTGATCAGCGTCTACTTCAACAACCCGACCGACGAGCAGCGCCAAAAGGCCGAACACGTCTATCTCCAGCGGCATCCGTTCGCGATCGGCTATTTCAAGCTCTGGCAGACTAACCGGATTTGGCGCCAGCGCTGCGGCATTTTCGAATCGGCGCTCGACCAGACGGACACGGGTGTGATCTTCCTAACGAAGCGCGGGGAGGTCGTGTTCGCCAACGAGGCCGCGGAGACAATCCTGTCGACGGGCGATGGCCTGCGGCGTAACCATGGTTCGGTCGCGGCAACGATCATCGCGGAAAGCATGAGTCTCCAAGTGGCGCTCGAGCATGTCGAGGCAATTAATGCGCAGCGGTCCGCGGTCAGAGCGCGGTCCGCACCAGTGCTCGCCTTGCATCGTGATTCGGGTCCGCCGCTGATCGTTTCGCTGGTCGCCGCCGAAACGTCAGCAGTCGAAGCGTCGGACGTCGCGGTCATCATGTACGTCGTCGATCCGCAACTAAGCACCGCCAAGATGCTAGCGCCCGTTTGCCGCCTATATCAGCTATCCCCGGTGGAGACCGATCTCGTCTGTCACCTTGCGCAGGGCAAGGCACTTTGCCGAGCCGCTGAATCGATGCACATCAAGGAGCAAACTGCGCGAAGCTACATGAAACAGATCTATCTCAAGACCAAGACCAACCGGCAGACCGAACTTGTCGTGCTGATGCTGTCGAGCCTAGTGCGAATGAAGGACAGTATTGTTCAGGAGGCGCTGTCGGTTACGGTCCGCATGAACGGCAGGCATTCCTCGATATGACATGCCAGCGGGCACAGCCGGCCTGGGTCGGCTCGCGGCCAGCGCTCTAGACAAAATATACGGTCGACCAGCGAGTTGTGCCGAATGACTTCAACTTAGCGTACGTTCGTAAATCGGGGACGCGTTACAGCGCGCCGAACGACCGAGATTGGGGCGCTTAGAGGCCTTGCAGGGCCAATATGAACGAGCGTCCGCTTCTGGAAAGCGGGAACGGCCATAGGAGCGTCCGCTTGTGGGTCGCGCCTGCCTCTTCGCGGCGACTCAGCTTTTAGGCAGGCAGTCTACGATGCCCTGCCCCGAGCCGGGCAAAATCAACCGGATCGTCCATACGCAGGTTTGGCGCCGCTAGCCTCGACGATCACAGCAGAACTGGCGCGACTGAAGGTGGCACGCTGAAACTCCACGCTGCCGCGGTGGCGCCCTTGTGGTCCGGATCGACCTGCCCGCAGGTGAAGGGCGTCAGTGTTCGGTGAGTTCGACGACTTCGAAATCAAAGCGCTTCCACCCGTGCCGCCTAGCCGCCTGTTCTGTCAGCGCCGCCTTGCTCGCGGCCTCTTTCGCGGAGATGGCGTGGCCCCAGAACACCTCGGTTTTGCCGTCGTGCAGATGCGCGACGATGCGCCAATAATGTGTGAACGGTGCGGCGGTAGGGCCGATCGTCTTCACGTAGCCGTCGGCCATCGCCGCGGTTAGGTAGCGCTTCTTTCTCGCCATTGCCGCGCGATAGCGCAATGGCGACGGGCGCGGGAGAGGATGCTGACTTCAATCGGCGTCGAGACGACCGATCCTGTATGGTCCCGATCGCGTTGCCAGCGGTTGTCCCTTCCAGCTCAGCCGTACCAGCCCGTCGCGAACCAGCCCATCTATCGCGGCGTGGACTGCGGGCATCGCGCCGCGCCAGTCTGGCGCGATCGCGCGCGCGACCTCGCTCGGGCAGAGTGTCGCGTCCAGTTCGCGGCGCGCGAGCAGAGACAAGGTAGTGGCTCTTGGATCGGTCATTCCGACTGCGTCGGCCCGGCACGCTACGCGGTCAAGCCGAAGAAGGAGCTAGCTGCTTTACTCAGGCGGCCGTGCGACGCGATTTGACTAATGGGTTTTGCGCCCGGGACCAATATGAATGGGCGTCCGCTTCACGGCGATCGCGAAGGGCGATCTGAATGGCCGAATGTGGGCCTCGCGTTTCGCGAGGCTGCCTGGCGGCCTCTAACCCAATTGCGGATATCGGTTCCCCGCGGCACATTGATCCCGACCCGGAGGTTCCATGCGGCTACTGATAGCTTTGGCAATCGTCATCCAATTGTGTGGCCCGGCATCTGCCCAGACAGTTTTAGCGAAATCGCGCACGACACAAAAAGTGATCAACGCAGAGGAAGTCTTCGCTCAGCTGGTTCGGATGGTGGGTGTCTGGCGACCAGCAGACAATCCTGACAGTTCACTTCGCATCCACTTCTATTTGACCGCTGGTGACACTGTGCTGGTCGAGAGTTGGGAGGTACGGGGAGAGCCGCATTCTCTGACTCTATACCATCGCGATGGTAAAGCCTTGCTCGCGACCCATTACTGCCCTCAGGGCAATCAGCCACGGCTCAAGCTGGTGGGCCATGGCACCGGAGGACTGCACTTCACCCTCCATGATGTCACAGACCTTGATCCCACCTCGGAGACCCACCAACACGATCTCTGGTTCGATCTTTCAGAGCCTGGATACCCGATCCGCAGCGAAACCTATGCGAGCAAAGAGGGCGTTGGCGCGGTCGAGCGGCTGCGGCTTGTTTCTGCCGGCAAGAAATAGCGCTCGCTGACCTGCTCGAGGAATGTCTGCCCCCACCCACTTGACGACGTGGAGGCTGCTGCAACCGCTCGCAAAAGCGGTCATCGCGTCGATATGGACAAGCGTCCGGAGTTGAGTAGCGGCAAGGCAACTTGGAACGACCGCAAATGGGACTACCCGCAAGCCTCCCCGAAGAGACGGCTGGTGTCGTGGAAGGTTTGACCACGGGAATGAGCTTTATCGGTTCCCCTGATGCTATCATTAGCAAGACCCGAACACGCCGGACAATGTCGCCATTCAGGCGCGACGATTGCTTTGAGAAAGAAGGACATATTTCCCTGAAGCAGCTGCATTTCGCTCCTTCTTGACGTTGAAAAAATACTTTCAATTACTGGTGATCAAGGCGTCGCCTTCGGCAGAATCACCTCGACGCGGCGATTGCGCTGCCGTCCGCTTTCATCGTCCGACCCATCCGCACTTGCGTTCGGCGCGACCGGACGCAATTCGCCGAGTCCGATGGTGTCAAGCCGGCCGGCATCGACACCCCGTTCGATCAGATACGCCTTCACCGCCTCGGCGCGCTGCTCGGACAGCCGCTTGTTGTATGCGTCGTCGCCGCGGGCATCGGTGTGCCCTTCGATTTTGATCGCGCCGGCGGCGCCCGCGGCGATCAACTGCGCGAGTTGGGCTAGCGTAGTGCTGGCTTCCTGGCGAATAGTCGCTTTGTCGAAATCGAACGTGACGTCGCCCGGCAGTGACACCACCGTGCCGCGGTCGGTGTCGACAGCACCCAGATCCGAGCGCAGCTTCTCGATCGCCCTGAGCGTGCTGGTCGATTGCCCACTTTGCCCGAACGTCGATCCGCCGCCTGTCGACCGCCCAAATTTCGATGCTGGCACCGGCCGCATATTTGAGAGTGCCGATACCTCCGGGACCGAGCCGCTCCCCGCCGCATCGAGCGGCAATAACACCTCCAAGCGGGGTGTGAGCGTATATTCGCCGTCGGCGGTGTCGTGCGAATTCAGGATCAGCGTGGCTTGCCCCGACCTCGGCAACTCGCCGGCAAAGACCAATTGTCCGTCCATCATCTTTCCCGGCGGTACCGCCAGCCCGGGATTGGTGGCCGACTTGACCAGCATCAGCTTCTCGCCGGAGTCAGTGACGATGTAGCTGTGATCCGTGCCCGCATTGAATTTCATTTCGCGGTCGCGGCCGTTTAGGATGCGGACTGCGACGACAATGCGATCGCCGGACGATCGTAGCGACTGAACCTGCAAAACCGCGGAACTGCGATGTGTCGTCTGTGCCTCAATCGCCTCGCCCTCACTGCCACCGATCGATTCCAGCGTGTCGCACCCCGACAGTATAAGAGCGGCGATCCCGGTCATCGTCGCCGTTATCCAACATGCTCGGGTCATTTCGCGCCGTCCGACAGTGGCAGGTCGATGCGAAAGCCTGGTGTCGTGCTATACTGCGCGTCGCCGGAACTCTGTTCGTTCAGCACCAACACGCCACTGCGTACCGGCGGCAACCGGCCAAGGAAGATCAGCTCGCCTTCGAACGTTTGCCCGGCGGGTATCGTCAGTCTTGCGTTGCTGACCGGGGGCGAGAGGTACAGCCGCTCGCCACTCTCCAAAAGGAGAAAGCCGTTCCGATTGTTTGGAAAGCGGTTGAGGTCGACCTCTTGCGTCCGCCCGTTGATGACGCGGATGCCAACGGCGGTGTCCGTCACTCGCGACTGCAGCGACGTGACCTGCAGGACCACCCCGTTGGGATGCGCCACCTGAATGTCGAGTGACTTGGAGGCACCCCCGTTCCAGGTTGACGCTGTGGGCGCCGCGGCGGCTGGGGCCGATGTATTACCAATGGCATTGGTATTCTCCGCACCCGCCGCCAGCTCTCCGCCCGTCTCTCCGCACGATGTCAGTGCGATGGCAGACACTGTGGCTACCACGTATTTCGCTATGGTCATATTGAACGACACTCCCTCACGCAACGAGCGGCTGGAGTCTATCGCGGTAAGGCATCTTGTAAACCGCAGGCAGGAAGGAGGAGATTGGCTTGCGATGCGCTGGGCATGAATAGCGTTCAAACCGATCGACATGAATTAATGGTCGAAGATGGCGACGCCGCCCGACGCTACGAATGTATGGTGCTGAGTCGTTTCCCACCTCTCGCTTTTGGAGCATCCAACCGCGCCAACGTTGGCGATTAGGCGGATTACGGCCCGGCCGCTTTCGGGCTGGGGCCGCACGTTTCCCGCCGCTCATTCAGCTTTAACGCAACGGCAACGTCGCGCCCTAGGTTCGGTCGTTCGGCGAGGCACCATTCCACCGGAAAGCGATGCCGGCGATCTTGAGCCTGACGTATGGGACCAGTGGCTTGATGGCGGCGCCGAGGAAGCCGAAGCGCTGGTGCGACCCCATGACGGGCCAACGGACGTGCAGATCACGATGCCGTGGCTTTCCGACGGTGGCGCGGTGGATATCGTTGACCCGGCTTGAGTCCGGTAAAGGAAACGGTGGTGGCCGAGAGAGCTTCTTGGCGGAAGACTTCTCCCGACCACCGTCCGGTTTGGCTCGAAAAGGGATTGCGAGCCTGGCAAAGCTATCACAGGTCCAAATTGGAACCTAGCTCAAGCGAGTCCCGGCGCGGGACGTGATATTGGGGGGGTGAATTAGCCGCTCGAAATGAATGCTGTCCGCGGCCGAGGCGACCGCTGCCCTCAAATCATCGCGGGAACGAACGAACTGACCCGCAGGAAAAACATCGCCTTCACCAAATCGTAAATATCTGCGGCGATTTCCGGTCTTCGCCCTAGCGAAGAGGGTAGCCGGGGCGCTGGTGCTCTCGTCAGGTTTCCTGCGTCTCGGCTAACTCAACGCGTCCGTGCGGTCTTCGAACGGCAATCAGCGTCGCGCTATCAGCGTCTTGAGCTGCTTGCGGATCGTCTGGCCGGCCAGATGCATCTCGACACCGCTGTGCCCTTCAATCGTAAGCGTTCGAATGATCTCTTGCACGTTCCGGCAGCTGCTGTTGCGCGCAAGATCGAGGGCGCGCTCGATTGTGTCCGTTCCGCTCATAGGGAAGGATTATACAGCGCTCTCTATCTTGAAAAGCCTGAGAGGGTAATCTTCTGCTCGTGTGGCAGCCTCTGGGGAGGGCCCACTCCGTCCCAAACTTGGCCATGGCCTAGGATCACGATCGTACGTTATGATGAGGCGATGAACCCCTCCGAAATCTACGTAGACTTGGCCGCATGGATCGGAGACGGCATCGGTGCGAATGACGCGATGCTCCACATCCACGCCGGAATGGCCGTCCTGCTTCTGGCAAGGGTCATTTCCGGACGTTCGCTGGCCTCGCCGGTGCCACTTGCCTTTGTGTACCTTGCTGAGATCGTCAACGAGATCATGGATTATTTCGGTCATGGCCAGGTGATGGACGACACGTTCAGCGACTTCGCAAATACCGTTTTCTGGCCGACCGCTTTGTTTGTTGCTCTGCAGCTCAGGTCGCGCGCGCCGGGACTGTTCCGGTTGGGCCGCGGGAAAGCTTGAGGGCGCTGACGGGGCGGCGGCGCGCTTCATGCCGCGACCTTGCGAATGGTTCCGCCGGCGCAGGGTCGAGACTGTCTCGCCATGTGAGAACCACGCGGGCGTCCGTGCAGCCCTCAGCCCGAGGGGTAGGTCGCTTTCTTAATTCGCTCGACGCCACTTCGATCGCGGCGCCCCTGGAGAGCGCGAGCGACGAGTTAATTGAGGCCTCGCGGTCCATGAGCGGTGACGAATTGCCGTGGCAGTCTCCGGTGTGATTTGGAAGCTCGCGGCCGAGATACAGTGCGTACCTAGGTCGGCATCTGGATGTCGGCGCGGTTGCCCCTTAATGGGGCGATAGTTGCTCGTCACGCTCGTAAACGCCGTTGGCGTTGCAGGTCACCATCAGCACGCTCTCGCCCTTCGCCGTGGTGGGCCCCTTCCGTGTCAAGTACCGACCTATTCGGGCAGGCGCGGCCCTCCACCAGCATATTGGCCTGTTGCTTCTGGTAGGCGCCTAGGGTCTGAAATCGAACATTCGCGCCCACATCAGAGCGACAAGGCTAGCTGGTTAGCGTCCGCCTCGTCTTGGCCCTCAAGCTTCTCAATCACCGATTGCGCAAGCTCGGTTGCCGCACGTTCTTGCAGGCGTGGGTCGCGAACGGTGAGCCCGATGCGTGCCCACGCTGGTGCGGCGAGGAGAGCGGCGGAGATAACCCCGGTGTCGAATCGATCCATACCCCATTCTAGAACATAAAGAGAACGAGGTGAATGACGGATTCGGGTAGAGCCAATTATTCCCGCGCGGCGGCAGCTTTGCCACGCTTTTGCCCGGGCTTCTTACCCAAGCCGATCTTCTTTGCCATTTCCCGGCGCTTCTCTGAGTAAGCCGGTGCCGTGGTTGGATAATCGGCCTTCAACCCATAACGTGCCCTATACTCGGATGCGGTAAGGCCATGCTTCGATAAATGCCGAGTGAGTGTCTTATACGGTTTGCCATCGATCAGACTGATAATGTGATCGCGCGATGCGAGAGACTTTCGAACCGAGACGGCTGGAGTGAATTCGTGTTGCTCAGTCCCTAAAGAGGCTGGTGCCGGGACAGGAGAGCCGAGCGCTGCGACGGCCTCGTGCATCTTGCGGAGGAAGACCGGGACATCATCGGTAGACGCCCGTGTGTTGGGGTTCGAGAGCCAAGCGATCGTAAGCTCGGTGGCTAGCTCAACGGGGTTAGTGCGCTCTTCTAAATCAGGCATTGGCTTTCCTTCTGCGACCGGCGTCGGTTTCTATAGCGTGTAAAGCTAAGGGCAATAGGCGAGGAAATGTCCGGTATTGTGTCGCTAGCGCCCATCTGCTGTCGGCGCGGCGATGGAAGCCACAATGGCTGCAATCGGGTGCAAAGCGGTCGGGCTGCTTTTGGACCAAAGGTTGTTAGCGATAGTTCGTTGCCAGCTTATGAGTCGGTTAGGCAGTCACGGCTAAGGGCCAGGTTCCTCGATGGTGTCACGTAATGACTACAAGTGGGCGAGACGTCTGAACGTATCCATTACGCACACGGGGTCGATTGGCTTTATCAGTATAACGCCAGGAGGCTCGCACGGCTCGCAAGCCTCTGGGCTTCCGGTAATGAAGATGACCGGGATTTTCCCTAGGTCCGACATTATGGTCTGGACTGCATGCGGCCCGGTTCCAGCGAACAGGTTGACGTCCGAAAGAATGATGTCGGGAAGCCGCTCATGCGCGGACAGGACTGCCTCATCCTCTGTGCAAGCGATTACGATCGACGTTCCGCCTGCTCGTTCTGCGAGGTATGAAAGATAGTCTGCGATCAGCCATTCATCTTCGATTATGAGCACGTGGCACATGATCAGAGTACCAAGCGTGGCGAGGTAGGGTCGGTCCCGCCATCGGTCCTGAGCGATGCGGCTATGGCCAGCAATAGTTCGTAGGATCGCCACAACGGCGCTCCCTGTCCATCTGCTGCCTCTGCCTGTTCGAACTGTACGCTGCCTGCTCGTTCCACAATCTCGACTGCGTCCGCATTGCTCAATAGCGACTTCTCGCAGAGTCCGTGAATAAGGCTTTCGACGAGCAGCAGAGCCGCCTTACCGTGAACTTCGTCCGAGAGAGATGATGCCGCAAGCGGTGTCGGATGGTTGTCGTTTATGGACATCGTAAGGCCTTTGAAAATAGGCGGGAGCACGCATTCGCTCCCAGCCGCCGACGCCTGAGGGAGCCTGTCAACGATGATCTCTCACTATACGATTCGACGGCTATCACCACAATGTACAACAATATTGGACAATAACATTCATCAATATGTCTGCAAGACATCATATGTTAGAGTGGCTTATGGCTAACTCGTTCGTCCAGAAGCTGAGTGGGTTGGCCAACTTGACGGAGGCCGATGCCGCGGCGCTCGAAGCCGCCACGGCCCGTCCTCGCCGGTACGTTGCTCGACAGGACCTTATCCGAGAAGGTGATGAGACCGGGCCCATGTTTGTGGTGCTGGAAGGGTGGGTGTGCCGCTATAAAATACTGCCAAGCGGCGCGCGCCAGATCATGGCATTCCTGATGCCAGGCGATGCTTGCGACCTGCACATCAAGTTGTTGGCCGAGATGGACCACAGCATCCAAGCCGTCACCACCGCAATGGTAGCTACGGTATCCCGATCGGAGATGGAGGCGTTAATGCGCGACCATCCGAATATCGCATCGGCGATGTATTTGGCCCAACTCGTGGACGAAGGCATCATGCGGGCCTGGATCGTCAGTATGGGAAGGCGCAGTTCCACCGAACGCCTGGCTCATCTAATCTGTGAACTTTACCTGCGGGCGCGCAACATCGGACTGGCTGGCGATGGTGAGTTTGCCTTGCCGCTCTCTCAGGTCGTCCTTGCAGACGCACTAGGCATGACTGCGGTCCACATCAACCGGGTGCTGAAGGAACTGCGGTTGGCGGGCGCAATGGCAATCAAGCGTGGCAGCGTCATCATTCTGAACCCGGTCAAGCTGGTCCAGATCGCCGGTTTCGACGAGAATTATCTCCACCGGCGTTTGCGTCACACGGGCTGATAGCCTGTCTCTCTGGTATCGTCCCTCGGGCCGAAGTCAGCCACCAACAAATCGTATCGAGCAGCGAATTCGGCATGGATCGCAGCAATCTGGGGATCCATGGATTGCGACGCATTCAAAGCGCATTCTCCTTAAATGCCCCCGCTAGGGCCAGTAGCATGTTGACATTCATGTCAGTTAGGAAGATGAACCGCGAGCGCCAACCGAAGGCTAGATCTTTCGGTTGCTCCGAAGATTCATTTCTTACGGTATGCGGACCCGCTAGGCGGCGTCAGCCTTGGCTTTTAGGCCAGCGAGAAGCCCCAGCCTCCCTATGAGTAATCACGGCGAAGGTGGGGCCTCTTGCTGGCTGCAACATTCACGTCTCAAATTGGGTCGTTACCAGTCCCGGCCGCTTGCAGTCGACGCTTTCTCGCTCGCACCGATGGCCAAAATTGGGTGGCAAGCCGACATCGCAGTTGCCCTGAATCTTGGTGAACGCCTTTCTTACAAACCCGGTGCCCGGCGATTGCCGATCCTATCCACCTTTGGGTGAGGGAGCGACTAAGGCCGACAGCGCCCGGTATGCTAGGACCTTCGCGCTCTCGCGCCACTGTAGTCCGCAACCGTCTATCGGTTGGGTGGAGCAGATCGGACATGTATGGGACAGGTTCTAGAGGACCCCGAACACACGAGACATCCCAGCACCATCGCTGCCAAGCCCGCCGCAATCACCAAGGTCTACGCTGCGCCATCGGCATTCCTCCCACGCTTGCGCTTCACGGGCTCCCCCCGCTCGCTTGAAGCGCTCGGGATTGTCGCTCTTAATGTTCGCAAATCGTGTATTTGACGGAATGTGCCCGACAACGCGAATGTCCTCAACTGGGTCGTAAGTCGACCAGCGCCTTTGCTCGAAGCTGCACATCCAAATGCGTTCAATCGACGTCATTAAGGTCACGGCGAACGAAAACGGGACACTCAATTCGTTCGGTAGCGTTCGCCAAGCGGCCGGACGGGCGGGCAATTATGAAGGTTAGTACGGCAATCGACTTTATCGCGTCGGCCAAACGCAAACCCCCGGGTACATAAAGGCCGCCGGGTTGCCCCGGCGGCTTTTCATACTTTAACGCTGAACCCTAAGCGGTCGCTTTAGCCCGTGCCTTGCGAGTGAACCGCTCGCCCGGCTTGCCCATTCCGCGCCGCATTGCCGAGCCGATCACGCCGAAACCAAGCAGCATCATTGCCCAGGTTGCAGGCTCAGGAACGGCTGCAACTGCGACGTCGCCGTGAACCTTGAAGCCAGACACGAAACCACTCGCATACTGGATGTTATCGCCGTTGAGTTGGTACGCCTTCGCTGGAATCGAGCTATCGCGAAATATATCCTGACCAATATTAGCAGCCGTCCCGGACATACCAATAAAGTAAGTGCCGGCTCCTAAAAAGATATTAGAGAAGTCAGCTTGGAGAAAACCCCCGCTTGTCGAATTTATGGTGCTAGCGAACGAGAACAGATTCATGATCGCCGGGGCCCCGGACACGCTATTACGGATTTTAATTGTAACGTTCTGCCCTACCTGAATTCCCGTGAGCGACGAAAGCAGATCGAACCCATTCAGATTTGTAGCCGCCCCTAACGAGAACTGATTCAGGAAGTTCTGTCCATCGGATCGATTGATGGCCGTCCCCGCGAAAGATTCAGTGGGCTCCTGTGTGAATACGATTGCCGCGCTTGCTGGGGTGGCTGAAAAGATCCCCAAGAACATCGCAGCTGCTAGGGCTTTTGGAAACGGCATATCATGGTCCCTTCAAACTTCGCACGATGCGAGTCGGAACGAATGATTAACCGTTATATATCAGAAGTATATGACGTTATCGAACTCTATGGGCTGACGCAAACGACCGGACTGCCGTTTGTGGGCTCAGGACTAAACAGCCGGCAAGAGCCGCTCGGCGCCGTCCGATTGGGTAAGGCCTGTCGGGCCCTCGCATTGCGTTACTTTACGGTAGCGGACGTCCCAAAGTGGGACAAGCCTACTTTCGCAATCCGACGGTGTCACGCCGGTCGCGAGAATCGCGGCAGGGTAGCCACGCTCTAGTTTCACGCCGGCCGCGCCGACGTTTGGCGGCAGGTTAAGCGCATTGCGACACAATCCACATGCGAGAACCCCATGCCGCCATTCGCGCCATGGCTGCGCACCATATTCGGGTGGCCGAAGCCTTCTGGCTGAGGGCTGTACTGGAGGCACCGATATTAATGGCAATGGATGATGACGTGGGCATGCGGAGGGCACCTTCGCAGATTGCCCGCATTCCAAAGAATTCCATTGCAAACTCAGGGCTCTATCGACAAATTCTGCGATTGAGCAGACCTTTCTTCCGCGCTAGCCGAGGATTATCTCCTTCGGCTGAGCCGAGGATCACTCTTCCGGTATGCGGACCTGCCTTGGCGGCGTCAGCTTCGCTCCATTGAGGCCAGCGAGAAACCCCAGCCTCCTTATGAGTTATCACGAAGAAAGTGGGGCCTCTTGCGTTCGTATTCCCCACGGTATCGCGCATCACCGTCGAATGGACATAAATATCGCTATGTTATAATGATTTAGCGGATCTATTTTCTAACGCGGTGGTTCAAGCACTCGCTGCAACAAGCGATCTGAGGTTGATCCATGCCCGACGGCTTCTATGCAATCATCATTTTGGTGGCGATCCTGCTAGTGATCGGCCTCATTGCAGCGTCCGGTATGCGCGCTCGACGGGCGGCACACAGGGCCGAGCGCCCAAAGTCCGTCAGCAAATCGTCCAGTGAGCGTTAGGCGCTCATTTTCTGCCGGTTGAGATCGATAGGTTCTCGTGAGGCGGCGCTCCTCGACGGTAGCCTGTCAGCGAAAAGCAGTGCCGGGGCATTGGATAGCTACGGTGCAACGTAGGATCTGCGCGAACCAACGCGACCGCTAGCTCAATCGCCCGTTGGTCGTATTTGTTCGGCTAGGGCTGGATGCGCTAGTTTCCCTGCAGGTTCAGCGGACGCGCAGCTTCCCGCCCACATGTATCAACAGAAACCGCCTGCGGGCGGTCCATAAGTGATCGTCGCCGGACGACGTCGATAACGCAAGGTCGCACCGATGATGCCGAAACCTAGGAGCAACATGGCCCAGGTCTCCGGCTCCGGTACTGCACTGGCCATCTTTTGAATAGCGAAAGAGTTTATGATGCCGTTATCGGAGCCAACCTCCCACATGTAAGAGTTCGTTGTCGACTTATAATAAAATATATTGCCGGTTAGCTTAGATGAGCCAGACGTCATTGAGAAGCTTGTCCCGGGAATATCAAATACTTGACCGGTACGGTCTGCAAATATCTTGTTGCTCGCCCCGTCGTCAAGAATAGGTCCACTAAAAATGTAGGTCTTCGTCTTGTAGATCCCGCTTCCCGTTATTCCAATGATCGCATAGCTTCCGTCGGCGGCTGCTATGTCCGTTGTTGTCAGCGTCATTGAGCCGGAGAACGGGCCGGCGCTAATAAATTTGGGACTGTTGAAGTTCACAAGAAACGTCGCTGCAGCGGCGGGCATCGCCATGCAAATCGCCACGAAAGCTCCGACGCACAAAACGGCTTTCTTCATCTTCATTTTCCCTCTCCTTTGCCACGTTGCGCCGATCTAAACTGTGACGATCGAATTCCTTCTATTTGGCGAAGTTTTTTTGGCGGAAGCGCGGAAGTTGTTCAGGTGCGGAGGTTTAGCTCGTAGGTCAGTACGGCGCTATCCGCATGGCGTTTCTAATTACGGTGCGTGATGTCTCAGCGTTGATCGTTCTCTACCCAAGAACGAAAACGCTTTTCAGCCGCACCGGCGGGCGGTGCTTTCGCATGATCGGACCGGCGCGCGGCGCCTGGGGTAATGCCGAACCGACGTCGATAAGCGCGGCCTAGTTCTGACACGTCGCGAAATGCGGTGGCGGCTGCGACTTCTCCGGCCGAGCGAGAAGCGGTCGGGTCGGTTAGCAATCGCCGCGCACGCAGCAGCCGCTGTTCCAGCACATAGGCCATGACGCCTCCCCTGCCTTTCCCCTCGTCGTCGAAGGCCCGGTACAGGCTGGCCCGCGACACCGCGAGGCCGGCGCATAGGTCGTCGACCGACAAAGGACGGTGCATTTCTGCAGCCACGTAGCGCCGTATTTTGTCACGCAAGGGTCGCCGCGCGTCGATCGCAGCCGCCGCCGCATGAGCCGGCAGCGAAGCGGCCAACAGGTCACGCAACAGTCGCGGCACCGAAGCTGAGGCCTCAAGTTCGGCTCCGTCTAGAGCGTCGGGCAGCGTACGCAGGAAGGAGCTCAACAGCGCACCTAGCCCATCGCGCAGAACCATGCCGTGAACGTCTAACCCTGGTGCCACCTCATCCAGGAAGGCACGCGGCATCGTCACGGTTACGCATTTCATCCGCGTCGCGATGCTTTCGAATGTGAGTGCCGCGTCCTGCACCGCAACGTCGCCCGGCACCGCCCGAAAGGGAACTCCCTCTGCTTGCCCTCGCATCCGACCGGCTAACAGCAACTGGAAGGTCAGGCTATCAAGCCCGTCTCGTACCGCGGTCTCGCACGTTCGGCGACACCGCGCCGGGCCAATCGAAGAAAGTGTTACAACGATCGGTGGTAGAAACCAGGCGCGCACCTTAGCCTCAAAGCCTTGCTCCGGTCGGGACGTGGTCGCCGTGTACGCTGGCAGTGCGGAGGCCCAAGCGGCGAACTGCTCACTACGTGGGAGTCCCGAGACGTCGAACTCCATGTAGTTTGGTTCAATCGACATTGTGATCCCAACGCATCTTCCACACCATCTGCCTAAGGGTCCGGGTGGCCCAGTCGCGGGCGGCGCTGCAGACGCGTCCCCCTTATTCGTCATCGCGCAATACCCGTTATCCCGTTATCCCGTTATCCCGTTGCTGTCCTGTTGCTGTGATCACCACGATTTAGGCACGCCTCACTCCACTTGATTAATTAGGTGTCACATCGTCCTGCAAGCACCTTGGTTCACTCCATTTATATTTGGAAGTACGACTGGTGACGCGTTGATTATGCGCGACGCTTTCCACGCATGTTCTCGACGCGGTGATTTCCATGGACGCCGATAGTGGTAGCTCTGCGCAATCTGTGCGCTTCCGCTGGTAGGTCAGGTTCTGCGCGGCCCGAAAAAGCTGTTGCGGGACGACAAGGCTTCAATTGGGAACTTCGAAGAGGGAGCATGTCTCCCGTGTGGGGAGGGAAAAAGGACTAGAAGCAATGACCACCGACAATACGATCCTGTGCACCCATGTCGCCGCCGCCGTCCAGATGCTTCTGGGCAAGAACGTCAGGATGGAGCCCGGCGTCGCTGTTACCGGGGGTGATTCACTCGCCGCCGAGGGCAAGACGGGCCTGATCCGCGCCGCGGTCGCCTTCGATACCGACGTCATCCACCTCGCTTTCGAGACGATGCGCGACGGCCTCGTGCTCGCCGGGATCGAGGTGTTCGTCCCGCGTGATGGTGCCTGCTACAGTTACAGCGCTTGCCGCCTGTGGCTCGCGGAAGGATCCGCCCGTGCGGTGATCCTTCCCCGCGACGGCGTGCGCGGGCACTTCGCGCTGCATCCGGGCGAGCTCATCCATGTCGATGGCAAGCCCAAGGGGCTCGTGGCCGAAGGATTTCGCCGCGCCGATCAGCGGCTGCGGGCGCTCGTGCGTACGCAGCCTGGATTTGGTAACGGGCTCGATATCGACGACGTCCCGCAGGCTGCATGACGGCGGTTCTGCCCGGCTGCCCTATGACGGGACGGCTGGGCGCCGCGTACCACCGGGCGCATTAAAACGGTGCGCCGATCCCCCTGCCCCGCTAGAACCTCGCACCGATGCGCACCGACCTCGATCATCTGCCCGCCGCCAAGCGTCACGAACTCGCGGCGATCGTGCGCATCCTTTTCGCCGAGTTTGAGGACGCGCTTGCGGGCCGCAACGCTCCTCACCGCAAGGCGGGGCGGATTCTCAAGATCATCCTGTTTGGCTCCTACGCCCGCGGCGACTGGGTAGCCGACCCCGTCGGCGGCTATTATTCGGACTATGATCTGCTGGTCGTGGTCAACCACGACGAACTCGCCGACGTCACCGAATATTGGGCACAGGCCGACGACCATCTGCTGCGCGAGCAGACCGTGACTGGCAAACTGCGCACGCCGGTCAATTTCATCGTCCACAGCCTTTCCGACGTGAACGCCCAGCTGAAGCGCGGACGGCCGTTTTTCGTCGATATCGTCCGGGATGGCATCGCGCTCTATGAGGCGCCAGACCACCCATTTGAGCAGGCGAAGCCGCTGTCGCCAGAGGCTGCGCTGGCTGAAGCACGGGGCTATTTTGACGAGTGGCTCCCCACCGCGAACAACTATTTGGCCTTGGGACAGCAAGCTCGAGATCAAAGCATGAGGAAAGAGGCCGTGTTTCTCCTTCATCAGGCGGCTGAGCGATACTACCACTGCACCTCGCTAGTGGTCACGCTTTACAGTCCGAAGAGCCACAAGCTCAATTTCCTACGGTCTCAAGCCGAGCGGCTAGTGCCCAAGCTGATAGAAGCGTGGCCCCGCGACACGCGGTTCTCACAACGGAGCTTCGAGCTACTTCGCCGAGCGTATGTTGATGCGCGATATTCACCCCACTATCGCGTCGCCGACGAGGAACTCGCTTGGTTAACCGAACGGGTCAGCATTCTGTCTGAGCTGGTACGTCTAACATGCGAAGCGCGGCTTTCACGCTAGCTCACCCGGAATGCCCGTCGGCTGTAAGATGTCATTTGCGCCGCCTTGCGTAGTGACCAACGCTTTGCGCCCAGTTCCCGCCGTTCCCTTGGGTTGAGCTAGTGTCTAACAGCGGACGCTCTTCCGTTTGAGCAGGCAAATTGGGCAACGGCACTTTCTGCGTTCCGGCAACGTCCATTGCCGAACGTCGAGCTTAAGCAATCAGGCAGCGCCGTAGATCCCTGCGGTCGCCGAAGTATGGGCACGGCGCCACAACCAAGAATAACCTCGGCTTCATTGTCACATCTCCGCAACTCAAGAGTCCCCGAACCGTAGCGCGCTTGCCACGGGCATGTTGCAGTGCAGCGTTAGATGCAACGGCGACGTATAAGTCACGGGAATAATCAAGAAAATGGTCGCTACATATTCGGGCCGCACCGACACTCTCAGCTCATTCACTCTCGTCACCTCCGCTGCGCAATTCGCTCAGGCACAGGTCGCGGAGCCGCCGACCGAGGATCGGATACCGTCGTGACCGGTTCGGTGTTCCAAAACCGCAAGGATATGGAGTCGCGGCGCGAGTTGCTCGTTGTGGTCGATACTCAATCGCAGGACGACATCGGGTCACTGCCCGATCGCACGCTTGCCGACTCGTTGTGTCGCATCATGGGGGTGAGCACGCTTAACAACGACAATATCGGCCAGTTCGTGTCAGTGCGCGGCGTCAATCCCGATCTAATTCCGGTGACGCTCGACGGCATCACGCTGGCAACGATCGGCGATACCGGCGGCGGTCGCCGCCAGGTCAGTCTCCAGGTTGTCCCGGCGCGCGCCGTGCAGCAGATCCAGGCCTATAAGAGCTTCACCTCCGATCTCAAATCGGGTGCGATGGGCGGGCTGATCAATCTCATCCCGGCGAGTGCGTTCGACTATTCGGGCCAGCGTCTGGTGGTCGACGTCTCAACCAATTATTCGAGCCACGGACTGGTCGACGTACAATGTCGAGGATCGCGGCGAGCTGCGTGTCGCGGTCAACAAGCAGAGCAAATATATCGACACGCTGGGCGACTCGCCCTGGCTCGATGTCGGCGACGGCGCCAACACCACGGTCGACCTGACCGCCCGCTACGACATCTCCAGCCACTGGGCGCACGCTTCGAAGCGCGCAATCTGCTCAATGCCAATCGCGAACTCCTTGTCGGACTGAACCTCGCTTATCGCCGCGCCGATATCGAGTATGGCAGCCTGTTCTTCCTTCACCTTACCTACAGCAACTGACCTGGAGAATAACCTTGCAAACCCATCAAATCGGTCGCCGGGCGTTGCTCGGCGGCGCCGGACTCCTCACCCTCGGCACGCTGGTTCCGACCACGCGGCTGTGGGCGCACCCGGCCTTCGCCAGCGATCCATTCGCGCTGGGCGTCGCCGCGGGCGATCCGCTTCCCGATGGCTTCGTGATCTGGACGCGGCTTGCGCCCAAGCCGCTCGAGGAACATGGCGGCATGCCGATGGCAGCGGTCGCCGTCGCCTGGGAAGTCGCCGAAGACAGCGGCTTCAAGACGATCGCCCGCTCGGGCGACGCCATCGCTCCACCCGAACTCGCGCATTCGGTGCATGTCGAAGTCACCGGGCTGCGCCCGGGGCGTCGCTATTGGTACCGATTCCGCACCGGCGTCGATAATGTCAGCAATGTCGGCACGGCGATGACCGCGCCGGCCGCCGGTGCGTTGCCGTCGCGGCTCAAAATCGGCGTCGCCGGGTGCCAGCATTATGAGGCCGGCTTCTTCACCGCCTATCGCCACCTGAGCCAAGAGCCCGATCTCGACCTAATCTATCATTATGGCGACTATATCTATGAGGGCAAACGCCGGAGAGTAGGCGGCGATGCGCCGATCGTGCGCGAACATGCCGGCGACGAGATCTACAGCCTCGACGATTATCGCCGCCGCTATGCCCAGTATAAATCCGATCCCGACCTGATCGCGGCCCATGCCGCCGCGGCCTTCGCATCGTCGTTCGACGATCATGAGATCGACAATAATTGGGCGGCGAACACCGATCAGGATGGAACCGCGCCCGCGCTTTTCGAACTGCGCCGCGCGGTGGCGATGCAGGCTTGGTATGAGCATATGCCGGTGCGCGCCGCGCAATTCCCGCGCGCGGGCGCGCTGCGGATGTTCCGCCGCTTGGACTATGGCAGTCTGCTGCGCATGCACGTGCTCGATACGCGTTCGTACCGCAATGAACAGCTGTGCGGCCCTGGGGGCGGCGGCGGCAAAAATTGCGTCGCTCAGGACGATCCCGCACGGTCGATCCTGGGCGCCGAGCAGGAGCGTTGGCTGACCAGCGGGCTCAACAGTCCGGCGCGGTGGAACCTACTGGCTCAGCAAGTCCTGATAATGCCGTTCGACCAGCGCGAGGACGGCGCCAGCGAGGCGGTGTATGGCAAAGATAGCTGGAACGGCTATCCCGACTGCCGCAAGCGGCTGGTCAAGGCGATCACCGATCGCAAGCTGACCAATGTCGTGATTGCCACCGGCGATGCGCATCAGCATTTTGTCGGCTCGGTTCCACGGGACGACCGTATGCCAGAGGGACCTGCAGCGGCCAGCGAGTTCCTGACGAGCTCGATCTCCAGCGGGGGCGACGGTAATGCACGGCGCCCGACCCAGAAGGATGTGTTGAAGCATAATCCCAACATGCTGTTGCTCAACAACCAGCGCGGCTATCAGCTATTCGACATTCATCTCGATCGTTGGGACACCCATGTGAAGGTTGTCGATGCTGTGCAGACCCGCGGCGCGCCGGTTCGCACGCTCGCGCGCTACGTTGTCGATCCCAAACAGCCTGGGCCTCAGCTTGCCTGAGCGCAAGGGCGCGATGCGATCTTCCGATTACCTCGCGCCCGCGGCAATCGCTTCCTTGATATTCGATGGGTTTGATGAATCGAGCGTGCACTGGAAGATTGTGGCGGCGTAGATATTGGCGTCGTATCGTTCGGCGGCTTTGCGCCCCAGTGGCATCATTGCCGTGCTGATTCGGGCGCTTATTATGCGGACGGTCCGCTCACAGGACAGCTGGCCCGCCCAAATGTCCGAGATTGGGTGGTTAGGCGACTATCTGCTCTGAGGCAGCGATCAGGAAAGCTGACAAGCCGTCGCGAGCACCACGACAACGAGCAACGGCGCTGCGAACCCTTGAGTATTGCCGGCACCGATCCGGTGAAGCGTTACCCGGCAATAGTGGCTGCGTTTTCGTGCGAGTGCGTCCTGCAGGCCGCAATCGTCGCCCAATGGTTCGTAAACGTGGACGCCACGATGCGCGGATGCGTATGTCCCACTTACTGTGCGAATTGGCGCTGCGCCGTGGCAATGAAAGTCATCCAACGGCGCTACGATACGAACTGCCGATGACCTAAGAGCAACCGGGTGATGCGCTCGGCCTGACACCTGTGCACGTCAACCGTATTTTTGGGTCTCTTCATGAGGAAGGACTGGTGGCATTGTCGGGGGGGTTGTGGAGATCCACAACTGAAGTCGCTAGTGTACGTGGGGAAGTTCGATCCTGCCAATCTTCATCCCAACGATCGGCAGACTGATAACTAGCTCACTCTTCCTCCGCCTGTCAGACGGGCTATAGCATCGATTACGCGGGAGGTGTCCGCCGGTTTTGCGACCCGCTCCACATGCGCAAACTCCAGGGGGATCGTCGCAGCATCGTAGCCTGTCATGAATAGGAAGGGCACCCCCCTTCTCTTCAGCGCCTCGGCCATCTCGAACGAGGGGCCTTGGCCGAGGTTGATGTCGATAACGGCGCAGTCGGGACTTGCGTCCAATTCCGCCACGCCCGCAGAAGCGTCGGCACACGGCCCCAGCACAGTGCCGCCCGCCCGCTCAATCTGATCAGCGATGTCCGTAGCGAGGTAGAACTCATCCTCGACCACCAAGATTCTCATTCCGCCTAGGTCGGCGCTGGGCTTTCGTTCACGCATCATGCCTGGAAGTGCCCCTTATACTCGTCTGTCTGAAGAATGCTCGGCCGCGCTTCCAAAGGGAATTCGAGCGTACAACGAATTCCGCCGGCGCCCATTTTCAAGGTGCCGGTGCCCCGCAGCTCGTATGCCACTCGCTGCGTAATAAGCTCGGTTCCGAAGCCGCGGCGAAGCGGGGAGCTCGGAACTATCGGCACGCCGGTCTCAGACCAGCTCAAGCTCAACCATGCGCATCCACCTCGCTGCTCGACGTTCCAAGAGATTTCAATTTCAGCACGCGGCTGCGAAAGTGCACCGTATTTGACCGAATTCGTGGTCAACTCGTGGATCGCTAGCGTGAGCACCTCCGCCGCCTTTGGTGCGAGTTTGACCTCCGGGCCCTCGATTTTCATCTCGTCGTCGTCTGAAGCCTGGCTCACCAATTCATCGCGGATCAGCATATCTAGGTCCACCGCCGCGTCCACGGTGCGGGTGAGTAGCACCTGGGTACGGGCAAGCGCGCCGAGCCGCCCTTCCAGATGCTGGATGAACTCTTCGGCCGTCTGCCCCTCTTCGTGCGTCCTGCGAACCATCGAGCGAATCACGGCGAGGATGTTGCGGACCCGGTGTTGAAGCTCGGCCAACAGCACCGCTTGGTGCTCCTGGGCTCTCTTGCGGGAAGTCACGTCCTGGGCGATCTTCAGGAAGCCCTGAACTTCCCCGCCCAAGTCCTTCAGCGCGACGGTATGGCCATCGAGAAAGACCCTGCTGCCATCTTTCCGCAAGTGCCAGCGGACATTTGCCGCGGTGCCGCCCGCGGTCGCTTCACTTAGCTCCCGCTCCGGCACTTTCTCGTCGCGATCCTGCTGCGTGAAAAGGAGGCTGGTCGTCTTCCCAAGCACTTCGTCCTCAGCCCAGCCTAGGATCTCGGCGGACCCGCCGAGCCAGTCGGTGATCCTATCCGCGGGATCGCTCAAGACGATCACGTAATCTCGCGCGTTTTCAGCGATCAGGCGTAGCCGCTCGTCCGTGGCGCTAAGTTCGCTCACGGTTTCCAGCCGGTCCACAACCGGCCCGAGGATCATGGCGTAGGTCCGCAGGAAGTCTATATCCTCCTCGCCGAACGTTCGCGGCTCCTTCGCGTCCACCTGCAGGATGCCCCAGGGCTTACGGCCCGGGAGGAAGATCGGGACGTTTACGAGAGCTACGACGCCGTGGTCGCGAAGGAATTCCGGGAAGTGGAACCGCTCCTCCTGCGCAAGGTCGTTGGTGATGACGGGCTCGCCTTTTTCGATCGCGTATGCCTCTGAAGAGCGTTCGTCGAGATCAACGCGCATCTTGCCGACAACGCCCAGTTTCCAGCCGTAGCCGGCCCGCACGAGGCCTGTGTTAGAGTTGCGTTCGATCTGAATAACCTTGGAGAGGTCGACACCGAGCGCGAAAGCGATGATTCGGCATGCCTCTTCGAGAACGCCTTGAAGGTCGTCATGATCGAGAACGAACGCGCCAAACTGAGCAAGTGCCTTCTGCCGTTGTTTGAGCTCTTCAATCGATGCCATTCAAAAGCCTTGTTACATTGTGCATGGGTCGAACGCAGTAAACCATAGATTGATGCATGCGATCTAATGAATCCCGTCAACGAGCGGGTGATTCGACCCGGCGACAAACGGCCGCTATCTCGATCATCCGTCAAAACTGCCAGTTCGTCGCCCGCAATGTGAGCCGAAAAATCATGGCTGAGCGGACGCAGGTTTGGGGAAGCTAGGTGAGCGACCTAAACGGCGACAATTGGGTCGCTAACGGACGGCCGCATTTATCGACGACGCCCACCGCGTTCACTCCTGCGGCCAATTACGGCCGTGGAGAGGAACAATGGAACACTCGCGTTATGATCCTGTTGCCCAGCGCCGGCCCCCTTGGAACGCAGGCAAGACAGTCGGCACCAAGCGTCCGCTAACGCAGAAGCAAATCTGGGCCGTGCGCTTTTTCCTGGATTGAGAAGGTCGCCTTCGTGAAAGAGCGCTCCTCAATCTAGCGATCGACAGCAAGCTGCGAGGCTGCGATCTGGTAAAGATCAAGATCGGCGATCTCGTATCCGGAGCAGATATCTGGACAGGGTCGATCGTGATCCAGCCGAGACTGGAAAGCCGGTCTAATTTGACCTCACCGCTGAGGTCAGGGCGAGCTTGCTCAGTTGGTTCGAGCGCCGCGGCGGCGGAATCGACGACTATGCTTTTCCGAGCGTGTCGATCACGCGAGTCACCTCAGCACGAGACAATATGCTCGGCTGGTCGATGAGTCGGTCGATGCAGTTGGCCTCAGACGCGCTGAGTATGGCACGCATTTGCTTCGTTTCACGAAAGGCATCGATGATTTACAAAGCCACCGGCATCTTCGCGCTATCCAGATCCTGCTCGGTCACGCGAAGATCGAAAACGCATCGATATCTCGGGGTCGACATTGAAGTTGCTCTGATCCTCGCAGAGCGAACCGAGCTCTGACGCGAGAGCGGCCCGTCGGTAATGATGGGCCGCTCAAATTTTGGGCGGCTTTGCGCCCCACTTTCAGGCATTCTGCGTACTCATGCCGGTGGCTGAAACCGGACGCTGCTTCCTATTGTTAATTAAGATCCTCTAATGCCAATTTCGGGATATGCGTGATCCTACATGCAAGATCCGCCTCCCCGGATGCCACAATATAGTGATGACCAGCGTCGACGATACCGGTGGTGAAGACCACGTCTCGAACGTACATCTTGTCTTCAAGCGGGCGGGTTAGTTCGGGATTGGCTTCGAGCAAAGGGGTGTGGCTGGTGTCTACCATTTTCGCGGGATCGTCACGATCAAGGATTGACCAATAGGTTCGGTAGATCCCGACAATCTCCTTTGGTTCGACACCATGCCACAGCGTCAGCCAACCTCGATCGGTGAGGATCGGCGGCGTGCCGCCTCCCATGCGCGCGGTGTGCACGGTCGCGGCACTTGGGCGGATACCAGGCTCGCGATGCGGCTTCCAGTGGAGTGCATCAAGCGAAGTTGCCAGGTTTATCGAAGGGCCGGCGCGCCATTCGCTGCCCGTTGGATATGCAAAATACAGGTCACCGAGAGGTCGAGTCTGTGCCCAGTATTTACCGCCGACCAAGCCCTCGAAGATCAGCATATCCTTGTTTTGATGATCAAGCACGATATCCTCGAAAACATAATCGAGGCCGTTGGTAGAACTGTAGAGCGTCGTTGAATGGCGCTCTGGACTGACCGAGCAGGTTGTCATCAGCCAGCGGTCGCCGACCTTCGATACGCGCGGATCTTCGACGCCATAGCATTGGAAGCTGGCGTGCGGGGCGATCGCCTTGTCGTAATGGACGGTCACCACTTCGCGCCCATCGGGAGTCAGCTCGACCGGAAGTATCCACGACAGCGACGTGAGCGCCATCACTCTCCACTTTCCACCGCGCACGAGGAACTTGCGGGGGTCGGAAGTGTCGCACAAATCGACCGGCCAGGGGTCGAGCACATAGCGCCCCTCCGTCCAGCGGATCGCGTGGATGTTTCCGTCCACCACAGGCTTGCGCAGCGCCTCCGCGATACGGACGAAGATTGCGAGATTGCCGTTCGGTAACCGCGTGAGCCCAGGATTGAACGCCCCGAGCACATAGGTTTCCGCGTCCAAATGGCCAGCCAGCGGCGACCGCGAGAGGTCTACATCGTCCGGCCCAAATACCAGTTGATCGATATCGAATACAGTCATTCATCGCCCCGGGCACGGGGCGCGATAACAATCTGCTGCACCACTGCGCGGCGTGGCTGAGTGAGCGCGTAATGCACGCCCACGGCAATGTCCTCCGCGCGCAGCATCGTCTCCTGTCGATTCTCCTCCGCCTGCGCTTCCGAGGTGAAGCTTTCATATTGGAAATCGGCGCCAGTCTTGGCGGGCTCGACGTTGCAGACCTTGATGCCCTTGGGGCCAAGTTCCTTGCGCACCGCCTCCGCGAAGCCGGCGATCCCGGCCTTCATGCCGGCATATACGCTGCCTTCGGCGCCGAGCATATGCGCCGAAACCGAACCGATGAAGACGATGTCGCCATGATCCTTCATCACTTCGACCGCGGCATACGCAGTGGTCAGATACGCCGTGAAGTCGATGGCGATCGCAAAGCGCAATTCTTCGGCCGTCATGGTGGTGAGACCTTTCGCCGGGACCGCTGCGTTCACGATCGCGATGTCGAAGTCTCCGAAATAATCGCGTGCCGACGTGACGAAACGATCGACGGCGTCCGGCTCCGCGAGGTCGAGATTGATCCCGTTGCCTTTCCCGACCTCCCTGATGCGCTTGAGACCATCCTCAAGATGCTGCGGTTCACGGCCGCAGACAAAGACGTCGACGCCTTCCGAAGCGAGCAGCACGGCAATGGCACGGCCGATGCCGGTGGTGCCGCCGGTGATTATCGCCTTGCGCCCGTTCAGGCTCGGCATTTCGGTATGGGCATCGGACAGGGTGGTGGCAGGCGGATCGGCGAGATCGGTCACTGGCTGAATCCTTTGTGCGGCTGATACGCCGGACCGCGGGCGACCGGTTCGGTCGCCCGCGTGGCAATGGGTGTCAGACCTTCGCTTCGGAAGAGCCCTCGGTCACATAGAGGTCGGCATAGCGCCGCGTGACCATCGGCAGCGCCTCGTCGATCCACTGCGCCATGGCCTGCTCCTCGCGAAGGGTCTGCTCAAGGGCAGGTGTCGCGCTTGCGAAACCACCATGTTCAGCCAGGGTAATCAGCGATTTATAGGCCGCGATCTCGAAATTCTCGAACGCGTAATTGGCGAAGCTGTTCTTCAGGATTTCGTCGCCTGCGATGCTGTGGGTGATCGCCGCCATGCTGCCGGTCAGGCTCAGCCCGAGATCCTTCAGCGCGGAGCCGCTCGTGTCCAGGTCGGCGAGCAACTCGTCCAGGCGGGTCAGCTGTCCGTTGGTTTCCTCGATATGCGCGCGGAGCCGCTCGGCCACTTCGGGGTAATTCTCGATCCGGGCCACCTGGGGCGTCATGATCGAAAGCGCCTGCTTCTCCAGCGCGTGGGCATTTCGCAACGCCACGATGAACAGGTCCTTCAGACCTTCGGAAGTGCCCTGGTACGTCGTCGCCATGTCTTCGCTCCATTGGGAATTGCGAGAGAAACGGCGTCCCCCCGCGAAGGTTGCCGGTCGCCGAAGGGCCGAGGCAGGATTGCGCTGCGTTGAGGGGTATATACGGTGAAAAATCACGATTTAATCTGTGTTTATGGCGACTTTCGGGAATCGCCCTCACCGGAGTCTATGTCGCCATCGCCAACCGCCGCTTCGACATCGATGCGACTGCGCTCGTAAGCGGCCGCTTGCAGACAGCACATGCCGGACCAGGTTCTCGATTTGGTGTGTCCAAGCAGAATCTTGCAGAAAAGACCGAGATCTGAACCTGGCGCGGTCCTTGCCGACGGGGACCGCGCCTACGCAGGGGAGCTTTGCGCTCCGAGAACTGTTGTTCAGCCGACGATGTGATCGCGCCGACAATTGCCGTCCCTGTCGGCATTGGTCTTCCGCAGTCGTACCGGGTGCGTTCAGGAAAGAAACGGTACTCTCCCGCCTGCGCCTACGGCGTTTTATCGGACAAGAACCGTTCTAACGGCGGCAAAGATGTGACCGGGTCTTCCTCGAACGGCACATGGCCGAGGTCAGGCAGCCGCACCAACTCGCCATCAGCCAGGTGCCGAAGATAATCGGCCGCGTTGCTGATGGGGATCATGCCGTCCCGCTCACCCCAAAGCAGGAGAGTCGGTGCCTCAATGCGCGCGAGGATCGGGGCAGGATTGAGCAGGATTGTCTGGCCCATACGCTCCAGCATTGCGCGCCGTACGCCTGGCGCGAGCATCAGGTCCCGATAGCGGGTAACGGTCGTTTCGCGCAACGCCGCGGCATTCGCATAGGCGGCGGCTAGATTCGATCTTAGCATAGCGCGCGGCGCGACGTAGGGTAGCGCCTGCATCATCAGCGGGACATTGGGGGGCTTATCATAGTCGAAGCCTGGGCTGGCGAACCCGTCCGGGGAAATCAATACCAGCCGAGTTACCCTGGCGGGATGGGCGGCGGCGAACTTCCAGGCGATGCGTCCCCCCAGCGAATTGCCGACAAGCGCTGCGCGGTCGACTCGCAGCTGGTCCATCAGGCCTGTGAGGATATTGATTTCGCGTTGGTCGCTATAGTCGCCGGTGGGATCGGCACCGGTAAGTCCAAAGCCTGGCAGGTCGAACCGGATCACACGGTAACGCGCCGACAGGGCCTTCGCCCACGGCTCCCATGTGTCGAGGCTCGCGCCGAAACCGTGCAGCAATATTATCGCCGGCGCATCGCTCGGGCCCGTATCACGCAGGCGCAGGCGCACGCCGTCGACCGTGCGATAGTTCCCGGCATATGATGCCTCAAGCGCAGCGCGGGGTTTGTCAGGGGCATAGAGCGATACTGCCAGGATGCCGATAGCGACCGCGGCCAGGCCCACCACCCAGGCAAAGATCATCCAAATCCTCTTCGGTCGTTTAGCCACACGCAGCCCCGCTTGATGCCGGCCGACACAAACTGTCTCGGGTCGCGCATCAGCGCAATGGCTCATCCTCTTGGAGATGCGCAGTTTTCGATTTCGTCCGGTCCTTAGAAGACGGCGTGGTCCCCTCGTCGCGGCACAACTTCGCCGGCAAGGACGGCGTGGTAGTAGTCAAACAAGGTCTCGGTTCCGGTCGAAGGGGTAGCAGCCGCGTCGTACCTGCCTGATTGCCCGATTCAGCACGAGCATGGATTCAGTGGCGTAATAGCGGCCGATCCGGGCCAGCTCGGCCTTCTTGGCCAACGATGGCGCAATTCGGCTAAATGCCGCGAGGCCCCCGGCAATCACGTCCAGCAGACAAACTGGAACCGAGCGAAACTTGGGCGTGCGGCCGAGCAACGCGAACAGCGCTTCGCCCTGCTGCCGCGGAGTGATGGCGTCGCCCGGACCACCGATCGGCAGGATGCGGTTCCAGCGGCTGTCCTCGTTCAGGCACGCTGCGATGTAGTCCCCCAGATCGCCGTCGCTGATAGGTTTGCAAGCGGTCAAACTTCCATCGCCGAAGATCAGGAAGGCGCGGCCTTCGCGGGCACGTTCGATTTGGCCCGATAGCGATCTGAAAAAGGCAGTGCGTCGCACGATCGAATAGCGCATGCCGGAATCGATGATCGCCGCCTCGAATGCCAATTTGGCATGTTGAAAGGCAAGAAGCGGCTTTTGCACGCAATTGGCAGACAGCAGGATGAAGTGGCCGACACCGGCCTCCTGCGCAGCCTCCAACACGTTCAGATGGGCGCGATGATCAATCGCCCAAGCATCGCGAGGCGCTCCGGTGCGCGATGCCATGCACGACACCACGGCATCGAACCGCTCGCCGGTAAACCCGTCGCGGGCCAGCGCGGTGGGATCGGTGGGGTCGACCGCCTTGACGGTGACGCCTTCAAACAGCCCGGTGGAGCCTGCCGGCGTTCGTGATTTACCGACGCCAGCCCCGGCCCGGACCAGACAGACTACGTCGTGTCCCTGCCGAACGAGCGCGGCGGCAGTTGCGCTACCGATGGTGCCGGTCGCTCCCAGCAGACAGACGCGTCGGCGTTCCCCCGGCCTGCGCACGTCCAGCGTTGGCGGGAAGGCGCGGCCCCGTTCGACTGCAGATAATGCCGCCGCTGTCTCGGTGCCCGTCCCAGTGTTCATATCGGTTCAGTCAAAGACCCTACGATCATGGAGCGCTTAGGAACAGGGCACCCGACTCGTCTGGCGGGTCTGGGACCACTTGTCCCGAGAGCTGCCAGTCCGCAAGCGACCTACAAGTCGCCATTCAGCCTGCCCGGCCCAATTCCCCATACCCGCCATTCAGCCACAATCTGATTTTCGGCCCCATTTCGACAAGCGTTAATTTTCCGTTATCCGTCAAAGCCCTGTCACAACGCCGCTCTATCAAACCATGCAGCGGGAGATTAGCCCTCGCCAAACAAATAAGGGGCAAGAAGAATGTTGATGGATATGAAGGTTGCGAAGCGTATCAAATCTGGCCTCACTGGCGCGACCGCGCTCGGCCTGCTCGCCATTGCCAACCCCGCTTACGCGGCATCGCTGCTCCAGTATAATTTCAGCGACAATTCGGGGATCACCGCGACCGAAGCGCCATCGTTTGTCGCCGCGAACCTCACCGGGGTGAACTTCACGCGAGGCAGCGGCCTTACCCCGGTCAGCGCTTCGGACGGGTTTAATTCGTCTGGCTGGAGCGCGTTTGCGTCCAATGCCAATGACTATCTTAACTTCGGCTTCAACGTCACCACCGGCTATAGCGCCGTGGTCAATCAGCTCGCTTTCACGTCGTCTCGTTCGAACACTGGACCAAGTAACATGGCCGTCTTCGCAGCGGTGGACGGCGGCGCATTCACGCAAGTCTCGACCTTTACCCAAAGCACTTCGGATACGAGCCGCATCCTAGACTTCGCCCCCCTGACCGGCGCGTCGAGCATTTTTTTCCGCATCGTTGCGACCAGTGCCGCATCGGCCCCCGGCGGCACCTTCCGTGTTGAGAACTACACCCCCAGCACGAATGCCAGCCCGTTTTCGCTCAATGGAAATGTCTCGGCGATCCCGGTGGCCGTCCCGTCCGTGCCGGAACCGGCGACCTGGGCGATGATGCTAATGGGCTTCGGCGCAATCGGCGCTGGCATGCGTCGCGGCAAGAAACAGAATGTTGGCCCGCAGTTCGCCACCGCCTAAGCGCTGATACCTCGAGTAAGGCAGCGCCGCTTGTCTAAAGACTGGCGGCGCTCCACTTTGGCACATCGATGCCGTCGGGGGGCGTCCGCCCCATCACCCAATTTCGGCTTTTGGAGCCCTCGCCCCTGCCCTCCCGCATCGAAAAGCGACGGTCGGCTACCGACCAAACGTCTCACCTTCAACGTCCTCGGGGGCCAGCGCCCTCTCTTGCAACCGCGATCGCTTCTTCGATGGTAGCGACCACGATGTCGGGTCGATCGTCGTGTATCATGTGCCCGGCGCCCGGAACGCGGCGGTGCACACCGACAGTCGAGAGCTTCGCATAGCGTTGATGCATTCCATTCCAAGCCGCCTCCGCCTTGGGTTCGTCCGCGGGATCTGCTCCATCGGTCGGGCTATGCACTCCTGCCGTAAGCACGAACAGCGGTAGCCGGCCTAATGCCTTTACAGCCCCCACCTGCACAGCGCTGGCCTGCCAACTCTCGTATATGGATAGCCGGCTACGGAGGAAGGCCGCGCGACGGGCAGGGTCCTTGTCAGGCGGCCCTGCACATCCCTCCTTCGCCGCCGCGGCGAGGCATGCACGGCCGACCGCGATCCGACCCTTCAAATAATCGCTGTAGAGGCGCCCGATAGACGGGGCGGCCTGCAGGAAAATCCGGTCGAGATGCGGATAGGTCGGGTCGAGGAGGACCAGTGCTCGGGTCGCTTTCTCATTCCTGTGTGCAAACAGCACCGATTCATAACCCCCGTAGGAATGTCCCACAATCACATAAGGCGGTCGAACGTCGGCGGCGGAGAGCAATTTCTCAAGCTGAGAGGTGGTATAGGCGGCATCTTGCGAAGCACCACTTTCGTCGCTTGATCCGAAGCCCGGTCGGTCCCAACTGCAGACCCGGGTGGATTGCGCGATCTGATGCTGGACGCCACGCCAGCTGTCGGCGTCACCGCCGAGGCCAGCATTGAGCACGACGGTCGGGGTGCCCGCTCCTCCGCAGCGGATGTGCAGGCGCCGGGATCCGTCCACGGCGACCTGACGATCAACCAGAGGCAGGGGCAAGGGACCGCGCGTTTGGGCAGGCGACGGGGGCCTTTGAGCGAGCGCTGCTTGCCCGGTGAGCCACAGTGCGAAGAACAGACCGATGCGCCGCATGCCCATTTTGTAGAGCCAAATCTGGCATTCACAAGCGACGCTTCAAGAGATTGCGGTGGATATGACGAAGCGCCCCCGAATGGTTCGCTGCCTACAAATTCCCGGCTTCCCACCCATCATTAGCGGTTCGTGCTCTCTCAGTCGCGCCCCAGTAGCGGCCGGGCCGCTAACCGACCCAATTCCGGACATTCCGTCCTGCTGGTCGGAAGCGCTGCCCACCGCCCATATTAGCTGTTCAGAGATTCCTACCCACCGACTGATTGCGCGTCTGACACCTCGCATGGACCCCGGAGCCTCGCTTCGTTCCAACAGAGGTGCCCCGAATGGGGATTCGATCGAACGTTGACACTCCATTAAATTCGTAGGTATCGAACTAAATAGAAGGGCCGCGACGATTTCAATGCGCGGCGTAGAGGGGGCTTCCATGCAGAAGGCGATTATAACGGTTCTTGCCGCGTGCGTTATGGCTGTTGCTGTACCAAGTTCAGCGCAGGTGACGACCTACAATTCGAACCCAACCGGTGGGTTCCAATATGGAACGGGCAACAATTACACCCCTGCTAACGCGACGGTTCTGACGGATGGAAATAACGAACTGGCAGTTCGCTTCCACGAGTATCAAAATCCTGCGTCGGCCTCAACGAGCGGCCTCTACGTCTTCGCCCTCGGAACGGACGTAAGCTATGACTTCAGCATTGGCGGCGCTACTTCCGGGTCAAATATTCGACTCACCAACCTCCTGACGAGCGCTTTCGTAACGTACGACCCTCTCTGCCCGATCTCGCCGCTGTGCTTCCTTAATGACAACAAGGTAAGCGCTGGCGGCGACATTCAAAACAGTCAGCGTTTGAGCTTCTCACAGTTCTCCGGATTGGGCTTCGACGCGAACGCGAACAACACCTATCGTCTCGATCTCACGGCCGGCGGGAACACCGTCACAAGCTTCGCACAGCTCGGCGCGGGCGCGACCGTGTCGGCCGTTCCCGAGCCTGCCACTTGGGCGATGATTCTGGTGGGCTTCGGCGCAGTCGGCGCTGGCATGCGTCGCGGCAAGAAACAGAATGTTGGCCCGCAGTTCGCCATCGCCTAAGCACTGATACCTAGAGTAAGGCAGCGCCGCTGGTCTAAAGACTGGCGGCGCTTTGCTGTGGGCGAGCGTCCGCTTTCCATCTGTGGACGTCCCGCGTGACGCAAGCGGTGTTTGGAGTATTGGCGCGTAGTCGGATGCTGCCATCTGTCCGGCCTCTGATGCAGCGATGATGGCTGCGGGCCCGTATGGGAGTTCGCGGATCGGAACCACATCACCCTGAGCGTGCTGATGAAGCACGGTGGCAAGCCCTGGTTCTTCCGACCCCGTCTCGCCCACTGTTGTGCCATACACTCCTTCGACCGACCTACGCCCCGACGACCTCCGGCCCGCCTTGGCTTACGCCGCCGCGACCGGAGCTCTATAATCCTCGTTCGTCATCAGCAGCGCCCAGATGATACGCGCCGTCTTGTTGGCGAGCGCCACCGTGACAAGCATGCGTGGCTTGCGCGCCATCATCTGCTCCAGCCAGGATCCTTTGGGCGCCCCCCGCTTGCTCGTTTGCAGGACCACCGCGCTGCTGCCGATGATCAGCAGCCGCCTGAGCGTGCGCTCGCCCATCTTGGAGATGGAACCCAGCTTCTGCTTGCCGCCCGTTGAGTGCTGCCGCGGTGTGAGGCCGACCCAGGCAGCAAAGTCACGCCCCTTGGCGAACGTGCCGGGCGGCGGCGCGAGCGCCAGTATCGCGGTCGCCGTGATCGGGCCGATGCCCGGGATCGTCATCAGCCGGCGTGCAACCGCATCTTCGCGTGAACGACGCACGATCTCTTTGTCGAGCTCGGCGATCTGCCGGTCGAGCGTGGCCAAGCTATCGAGCAGAAGCATGCAGACCGATCGTACGCCCTGGGGAACAGCCGACGGATCGGCGAGCAGTGCGGCAAGCTTCTCCAGATGCGCCAGGCCCTTTGGTGCGATCCAGCCATACTCGGCCATGTGACCGCGCAGGGCATTGCTGATCTGAGTTTGCTGCCGCACCAGCAGATCACGGCCACGGAACACCATCGCTGCCGCCTGCTGCTCTTCCGTCTTCACTGGCACGAACCGCATGCTCGGTCGCTGGGCTGCCTCGCAGATCGCCTCGGCATCGGCCGCATCGTTCTTCTGGCTCTTTACGAACGGCTTCACATAGGCCGGCGCAATCAACCGCACATCGTGACCCAGCTTGAGCAGCTCGCGCGCCCAGTAATGCGCTCTGCCACACGCTTCGAGAGCGACCCGACAACGTGGCTGGGCAGCGAAAAACGGCAGTAACTTCGCACGCGCGATCTTCTTGCGAAGAAGCACATGGCCCGACGCATCTACGCCGTGCGCCTGAAAAAAATGCTTGGCGATATCCAACCCAATTATGCTAACTTCCGATATGGACGCCTCCCTCGAGTGGTGTTCTTCACCTCCACTTTGGCACATCGATGCCGTCGGGGGGCGTCACCCCCATCACCCAATCTCGGACATCGGGGCGGGCGAAAGCGCTGGCTGACAGCGGACGGGCCGGTAACGACCCACTTCCGGTCATTCACAGGCGCAGCTGCAAGGCCCATAAGCAACCGTAACGCTCGCGCTGAGGTGTCGGATGCCGACTTCGTTCATCGACCGACTAGGGCTCTCGGTCCCGCTTATTCAGGCTCCAATGGCAGGAGTATCCACACCGGCACTAGCGGCTGCGGTGTCTGAACAAGGCGCCTTGGGCTCAATCGGCGTTGGAGCGACCGATGCCGCTGGCGCACGCGCCATGATCATTGAGACGCGAGCGCAAACCAACCGGGCGTTCAATGTAAACCTTTTCGTTCACGCCATCGCCAACGCGGACCCTGCCAGAGAAGCGGCCTGGCTCGACTGGCTTGCGCCGCTCTTTAACGAGTTCGGGGCCAAGCCGCCGACAGTGCTAAGAACCGTCTACAAGAGCTTCGCGGACGATCCTGACATGCTAGCGATGCTGCTGACATTGGCGCCGCCTGTGGTCAGCTTTCACTTTGGCCTGCCATCCACCGAGATCATAGCTGCCTTACGCGACCGGAACATCTTGTTGATGGCTACGGCCACTAGTCTCAACGAAGCCCGTGCGATCGAAGCAGCCGGCATTGATGCGATTGTGGCACAGGGGATTGAAGCTGGCGGCCATCGTGGTGTGTTCGATCCTCTCGCGCCCGACGACGCGCTTGGCACAATCGCGCTGACGCGCCTTCTAGTGCTTAAGACCAGGATTCCAGTCGTAGCGGCGGGAGGCATCATGGACGGCGCAGGGATCGCCTCCGCCCTGGATCTTGGCGCAGTTGCGGCGCAGCTTGGCACTGCCTTCGTTGCCTGTCCCGAGAGCGCAGCGGATGAAGCCTACCGTGCGGCGTTGAAGGGGCCAGGCGCCTACCACACCTCGCTAACATCGCTTATCTCGGGCCGACCGGCTCGGGCGCTCGCCAATCGGTTCACCGGACTGGCGGCTGCGGTTAGCAACAGTCTGCCTCCTGATTACCCCATCGCGTATGACGCAGGCAAAGCTCTGCATGCCGCCGCGAAGGCAAAGGGAGAGCATGGCTTCGGTGCGCAATGGGCCGGACAAGGCGCACCACTCGCGCGTACGACGCCCGCTGCCGAACTCGTTCAAGTGCTACGAGCCGAGCTGCAGAGCTGTCGAGAAGCGGCTCGAGAACAGCCGCTTTCCTCGTCATTCAACCAGGACAGCGAGCGGGGTTCCTCGGGCTGATCCAGTTCCACAGGAAGCTAGGCGGCTCGACGATTCGCCCTTTGCCGGGATCCACCGTCTTGGCCGCGGCCACCTTACGCGAGTGCCAGCAAGCGGCCCCATGCACAATCGGGCGCAGTTTTGCAGGGTCTTGCGCCGACCGCACATAGAAGGCGTTGAGCTTTCTGACGTAGGGGTCGAACTCATTCTCCCTGTTGCTCGCCTTCCAGGTTTGCGCGAGTTCGAGCACCACCGTCACCTCAGAGGTGCTCAGTTTGTCGGCGCGAGCGGCTGCTACCCAATCCTCACCCAGGACGGCGAGCCGGGAATAATCCACGGCTGGCGCTGTCTGAGGTAGAATGGCGACGGACAAGGCGAACGACAGAAACAACGACAGCATTGGGCACCTCCCCTGGCGGCTATCGCCCACTCATATCACTAGGCGCATCGCATGGACCATGGGTCGTCATTGCTTGCCCACGCATACCCGGTGGCCCGGGCTTCCCCTTCCAGCGCACTAGATATCGCCGATCGAGAGCCTCTACGCGTCGACGCGTAATCCCTCGCCTGCGCGATCAATACACAACGGCTGAGGTACCGCGGCCTCGCGATACTGCAGCGGGCACCGAGAAGCGGAACTGCGAACCTGACGAGTCGCTTCTTGCGAGCCAGATCTTGCCCTTTTGTGCTTCCACCATGGCGCGGCAAAGCGAGAGTCCCAATCCGGTCCCGCCCTCCTTAGATGATTCTACCCACTCAAAAATGCGTTCTGCTGCGGCCCCAGACATTCCAGAGCCCTCATCCGTAACGCTAAGGATTACGAGCCCCTCACTGAGTGTCGCATCAACCGTTACTCGACCGCTCGAAACTAGATCGGTCGCGTCGCAGGCGTTTCGCAATAGGTTGATTAGGATCTGCTGAATCTGAAGCCGATCCGCAAACACTGCCAGCTCTTCAGAAATGCGATCGTCGATAGTAGCGGTAGGGCAGCCGCCGGCACGCACGAGCCGCACGCACTCTTCTACGGCAGACTTCAAGTTGAACTCGGTTTTTGACGTCTCACCTCGCCATGTCCATTCTCTCACGTTCCGGATGATATTCCTCGCACGCCTGGCCGCCTCCTCGATCGCGTGCAATCCTTCAGCCAGCGGGGCGGCATGCGCGGGATCCAAATCTTCAAGGCGACGGGCGCTTGCCCAGGCATGGTTTGAGATTGTCGTGAGGGGCTGGCTAAGTTCGTGCGCGAGTGTTGCGGCCATCATGCCCATGGCATTGACCCGCGAGGCGTGAGCGATCTTTCCTTCCACAAAAGAAAGTTGGTTCGAGGCCAAAACCTCCGCCGTCACGTCATAGCCTTCAACAAACACTCCGCTGATCCGCCCGTCACCGTCGCGGACAGGCTGATATACAAAGTTCACATGCTTAGTCACACAAGGAGAGCCATCCTCCGATGGAAATTGAATCGGGACTTTACTTCCTACGTATGGCTCTCCGCTTTTGTATACCCGATCCAGAATTTCGATGAAACCTTGGCGTGCAACATCTGGAAGTACCTCGATAACTCTATGTCCTACTAGCTTATTGCGACCGACCAGACGTTCGTATGATGCATTCGCGAAAGTGAAACAGTGATCGTCTCCTCGCAATACAGCGATGAAGCCGGGGGCATTTTCATAGAGCGCATTAAATTCATCGCGCTGGGCCTTAAGCCGATCTAAGCGGCCCGCAACCTCAACGAAGCACAGAAAGTTCTGACGAATTACGCCTTCTCTATCCAGGACGGGGCTCGTCAGAACTGTAGCCAGGTACTCAGATCCATCCGCTCTGCAACACTCGACTTCCCAAATTCCGTCCGCGCCGCGGTCGAGAGCATTTTCGATGTCGGAGTGTGTCTTTTTGTCCGTTACGAACCCGAGCAGGCAGCCAATGTTCTTGCCAAGTATTTCGTCGCGACTATAGCCTGTCAGCAAAAGGAAGCTGTCGTTAGCAAATACGATAGGGTGCCGCTCGACCTGCGCATCCGTAAAGATCATCGGCATTCGGGTATGATCCGCCGCTACGACGAAGGGACCTAGTCCTTTCCGGAAGTGATCAATGCGTTTCTCAGCAGCATCCTGCGCAATCTGGGGGTCGACGGGCTTTGCCACTAAAGTACCTCTGCTAGTCGAAAGGCGTTTAATCCTCGCGTCGTATCTGTAAGGCTTCTGCAATTTATCCTATCTCGCCAAAACAGGGCGGGGAGCCAACTTCCAAGCTTGGGGCGATCAGGGTCTCTGCTCTTGCATGTATGAAGCGCAACCTTCGAGCCGCGGGGGAGGTTCCCCCTTGAGTAGGCCAAGCTCGCTCATAGCCTATCATGGGCTCCGCTGAGCAGCCTGGTGCTGCAGTCCCCCTATTCAACGCCGGTCCCCAACCGGTCACATTTGAACGAGTTAGAAGCTCTTAGCTAATCGCCGCAGACCGCGTTGCTTTGCGCAACCTCGCGTTCCGGCCAAGCGGCCACTTGGGCGCTGATCGGCTCACATAAAAGCCGCCTGACCGATCCGCGGTCCTGTTCCGGGCGCTTCGCATCTCTGTTCCCCGGTGGACAAAAAGAGGCGCGGACAAGCGTCGAGAAACGCGGTACAATTCCGCAAACACCGCAGAGAGGAAATCATTCTAAACAATGACTTAAGAGGGGCACTCCGGAGATGTTATTGAGCTGCCAACACTGAAATGTTGGCACCTCCGCAAAGCGAGGCGATCAGCACGATAGCGGACTGGCAGCTTACTGAAGCGATGTGGGCTTGCCGCCCGCGTCAAAAGTCCGAGAACCATAGCTAAAAAATGCCGAGACCAACTAAGTACCGGTTAGCAACTGTGTCACTACGGCCTTAAGACGGGCCTGCACGTAAGGCTTGCGCAGAACTGGACGCTCTTCGAAGTCGGTGCGGTCACCATGGTCACCGCAGCCTGTGGAGAATGCAAAGGGAATGCTACGCTTCGCTAGAGCGTCGGCGACCGGGTAACTTTTCTCTCCACCCAAGTTCACGTCGAGTATAGCGAGGTCGAAATTGTGTTTGGAGAGAAGCCCAACGGCCTGATCTACGTTCGCCGCTGCTAGGACTGTGGAGCAGCCGAGTTCAGCGAGCGCGGCCTCGATGTGCATCAAGACAAGCATCTCATCCTCCACGATGAGCATTCTTCTGCCAGCGAGCAGGCCGATCATACATCCATCTCGACGGGCGCGGGTATATCTATTGTACACATGAGGCCTTGTTCCAAAAATTCGAGTGCGACAGTGCCGCCTAGCTCATGGGCTAGTCCGCGCTCGAGCACCCACGATCCAAATCCTTTATGCGTCGGCGCGATCACGGGCGGTCCACCCTGTTCCTGCCAGCACAGAACCAGTCGGTCACCATTCGCATCGAGTACCAATACCCAGGAGATTTCGACCCTACCTGCGTTGTTTGAGAAGGCACCATATTTGATCGCATTCGTGGCAAGCTCATGGAGGGCGATCGTCAGTGCCAGCGCCATTTTCGGCTGAAGATGCAGATTTTCACCCCTGATCAAGAACCGCTCAGCATGTCCAGCAACGGCTTCGAACGGATGCAATGCACCACGGATAAGTTCATGCAGGCCAGCTCCTTCCCAGTTTTGGCTGGTTAGCAGGTCATGTGACCGTGACAATGCGAGGACACGACTCTCAATCGAAGCTCGCACAGCATCGGCCTCAGGCAAATCACGCACTGCTTGAGAAATGATCGACTGGACCGTTGACAGCGTGTTTTTGACCCGATGGTTCAGTTCATCGATCATTCGTCGATGAGTGGTCAGATCTATTAGCGAGACAAAGTTCTGAATGGGATGGCCTTGCCCATCGCACACCGGACTAACGAACATCGATGCCCAAAACTCAGAACCATTCTCTCGCCGATAGTGAATTTCCGGGTCACTGTCGCACTCCCCACGGAACGCAGCCTCCACAAGCGAACGAGTCTTAGTCCTGCTCTCCAAGGCCAACAAAGAATGAAAGCTCTTGCCAAGCGCCTGATCGCGCCTGTAGCCGGTGAGTGTCAAAAACGCATCATTCGCGAATAGTATTTTATGATCATGATTCACTTCAGTGAATATCATCGGCATGCGAGTTTTCTCCGCAGCTACGACGAACGGACCCAGCTGATCGCGGAACGCGTCAATTTCTGATAATGACAATTCCTGGGATTTTCGCTGTTCCAAAGCTTTGCATCCTGAATCACTCGAGTGTCATTCATACACGGTAAATGAGCGCAGAAATTAACCTAGATGCATTCTACTTTGCTTGACTGAAACATAATTTTTCATGTTTTAACGCGAGCCTGGAGGATGACCGTGATGCAAGAAGCCGGCTCGTGTTGGACCATTTCTCGATCGACTTCGCTTATCAGAGCTCCCGACTAAACGGTGGCTCAGTTCCGCCTCTGAGATGAAGCCGCCCCTATCGAAAGTGAACCAGCGAGCCAGTCCGTAGTGGTGGTCTTACTGGGCGGAGAGCAACCTGTTCTACGGCGCTGGTGGCCGCGTTCTCCAACCCGTTTTAGAAGCGTTTCGCGCCTGGGCGACGAACGTCCGCAAACGGTCGCTTGCCGACCGTCCGCTTTCCGCGCGGCGCGTCATTGCCTCCAATGTCCGGGATTGGGTGGGAGGCGGACGTCGACGCACCGACATCGCACCTACTCGCCTCCCCGAGCCGCAGTCGGACCCCTGCATTGAGGATGAAGCCTTCGGTCGGTGCCCACACGTCGACGGCCCACTGCCCGCTGGGCGCTCGCTGCGGACGAAGAAGAGGATCGTGGCGGGTCTGGCGGACCCCAAGGATGTTTTCGGCATTGGCGAACAGACGTACTCGGCCAATCGCAATCTCGCCAAGGATGCCGACGTGAATGTAAGGACGGCTCTCGTTCCGGTAGGGATTGTCATCCAGTGGCTGCTTCCCCGTGTAGTAAGCCTCCACGCCGATCCGACCGGCCCCGTGCCGTTCCCACACTGCCACCAAACCTGCGGTGTGGCGTGGAACGAGCGGCGTCTGCCGACGCCCGCTACCGACCTCGTCCGGCTCGCTCGCGTCCATGTAGACGTAGCTGCCGGTGACGGTAAACGGGGCCTGACGGTATCGCAGCAGTAGTTCGGACCCGCCCACCTGCGTATCCCCTGCAAGGTTCACCAGCCGAACCCGGTCTGCCGCGACCGGCACCAGCCGCGTCGCCTTCTTGATTGTCGAGGAGAACAAGGTCAGGCTCGTCTCAATCGGGCCATGCGCGTAACCGATGTCGATTGAGCCGCTTTCCGCGGTCTCCGCATGAAGGTCTCGCAACGGCTCAAGTCGAGACAGGCCCGCATCCTCGATCTCCTCCACGAAAGGCGTCGGAGCGTAGAAGCCACGTCCGTAGGACGCGCGCACAGTCCACGCCCCCGGTCGCCAAAGGCCGGACACGCGCGGGCTGAACCACGTCCCGTAATCGCTATGAAAATCTACCCGCCCGCTCGCAGCGAAAGTGAGGTTCGGTCGAACGTCGTGTTCAACCTGCGCAAACAGGCCGGGTACTTCATAGCCGTAGTTGAAGGCGGGAAAGGCATCAGAACGGAGGCCGTCGCGCTGGAATGCGACGCCGCCGACCCAAGAGGTTGCGCCCGACCGGCCCGTGAGCGACGCTTCGGCAAAAATAGTGTCGTGACGGTCGTCTTCCACCACGTTGCCAAAAAGGTGACGGTGGTTCTGAGTGACGCCTGAGGCGCGAAGGCCGAGCGTGCCGAGGCCCTCCAAGGGAAGTTCCGCAACCAAACCCGCGTCGAGCCGCTCGGTGCCCTGCGCCTGCGGAAATGGCTGCCCGTCCGGCGTGGTGCGGCCCGGTAGCGTGCCTCCGATCCGGCTCTCAGTCATCGCGCCCAATGTCACAAACAGGGAGGCACCGCCCGCGCCCTTCCAAAACAGGCGCTGTCGCGCAGTCAACCGTTCGTATTCGGGTATGTCGATCCAGCCGTCTGCGTCCAGATCGTCGCGACTTTGGCGGTGTGCTCCCCCGGTCAGTGATGCGCTCCATCCGCCACCAAGCGGGCTGGATACATAAGCAGTGACATCTTGCCCGTCGCGCGTGGTCAGGTTGAGCAGCGTCTCAGCCTCGAAGCTGTCACCGGGTCTGCGTGAAACGAGGTTGATGACCCCGCCCAGTGCCGAGGGGCCGTAAAGGGCGGAAGCAGCGCCCTTGATTACCTCCACCTGTCCAAGGTCGGTCGGCGGAATTTGGAGCACGCCGAGGGAGGAGGTCTGCCCGCCATAAAGCGGCAGGCCGTCGGCAAGCAGTTGCGTGTAGCGGCCTTCCAGCCCATGAACGCGAATATTGGCAGCTCCCAGCGCAGGCGAGGTCACCTGAACGCGAATGCCCGGCGTCTCGTTGACAATCATGGCGATGTTGCCCGGACGCATGAGGAGCTTTTCCTCAATCTCCTCGCGGACGATCACCTCGACCCGAATTGGCTCGTCCTGAATGCGGCGGCGCGTGCGCGTGCCCTGAACGATGATTTCTTCGGCTTCCTCGTGTTGCTCCTCGTCCGCCGCTTCCTTATGCTCCCGCTCAGTAGACTGATGCTCCTGCGCGCTCGCCGCGGACGCGGCAAAAAGCGCGGGCACCCAGACTGCATTGAGCGAGCCGGTGAGCATGAGACTTTTCATCTCGTTCAAGTAGCCGCTTCAGCCTGTCCGGCAAATGTCCGCAATTGGATCGGTAGCCGGCCGGCAGCTTTTGGCCTCTACCTAGAGGAGTGCGTCCACGATTGCGGTGGCCACGGCCATGAACGCCGACGTGCCGAGAAATCTAATCCATGTCCGCCGCGACGTGAAGACGCCTTCATGCATCCCCGTTCGAACTGTTTGTCCGCCACGCGGTCCCGGTTCTCACTCACTAGATGAGCCAGCGTCGTTCGGCTTGGATGCAGATCAGGTCGGCGAATGGATTGCCAGGGATGCCGTCAGTCGTGTTGACGCTCTCAAAAGCCAGCATCAGTTACATCGGCGAAGATGATCGCCACGACAGCCGAGCACCCTCATCGGTGAGGGCCGAGATCAGGCAATCGAGCGGGGGGCTACTCGCATACCGCGAGCCTAGCTTCTATCCGTCGAGTTTCAATACCTTCGTCTTGGAGTTGCCTATCATCTCGAACCAGACGGCATATGTCGTGTTCGCCACCATGTGGCGGTTGAGATCTGGTGCCCCGTCGGTCCACCATACCGGCCCGCGTTCGCCGAGCGCGCGTTTTGCTTCATCCACTGCGGAATGCGCCTCGCTCTCTTCTGCTGAGTCTTTTGCCCGCTTCGCTTTTGCAACCGCCCGCCGTGCATCCATAAGCTGATGGACGAGCCGATCGCGTTCATCGGGATCTAGAGCTGGATTAGCCAAACGCCATAATCGGCCCCGAACGACAAAATAACGACCGTCGGGCGTTACCGGATGTTCACGGAGCAACGTATGGATACTCAGCGCGAACCAACGCGACTGCCTGCTCAATTGTATGAATGTCGCGGTCGCTCGCCTTAGGCTCGATGCCCCAATTGCAGTGTAGGTTCAGGTGGGTAGGCAACTTCTCGACAGGGCCAATGGCTCGCTCCCAATGCGCCCGGTTCTCGCCCGCCGCGCCCTCCAGGTGGGTAACGAGCAATTCGCGCATCGCGATCGGGGTCATGATAATGGCCATCGCATCGTGACTCTCGTGCGCCGAGTCGCGTTCCATTCAAGCCGGCAGGAAACTTTCGCCGAGGACAGGGTTTCACTCGCAGAGAGGAGAGGACCATGGCCGACAAATTAAGTGACGTGGGGTTGCCCGACCGTGACCCGATCGCGATGGGGAGGAGCATGAGGTCCGTTATTGGACCGAGGCTTTAGGCGTGTCGAAAGAGGAGCTTCAGCGTGCCGTCGATGCCGTCGGCAATTCCGCCGAGAAGGTCCGCGAGTATCTGAAAGCTTAACGACACGATGAATAGACACGAACGCCGGGCCGCGATGGCAGGCACCAAGCGGGTGACGGCCAGCGCGTGTTCATGCTGCGCGCCCCAAGCAGTCAGCGGGGACTTGGGGAAGGCCCAGGCATACAAAGCAGCGCACGAAGCGACCAGCCCGACTGCTGGCACTAGCGCTGGCGCGGCCACGAGAATGGAAGTGCTGGCATCGACCGATACGCTTCCGCCACCTGAGATTCGAAAGGATGACCCTCCCCGGTTCGACTAATTGTTGTCGGTCCACGCGGGAGGGGCGAGGTATGATCGAGCTGACTTTGCGCCTCGGCGATTCCATCGCTTGCGCTGCTCCCGGTATGAAGTTCCCAGCATTTATTTTCGTCTGAGCCGGCAGAGCCAGTCGACAGCAGGGCGTAAAAATCGCTCGTTTCCCCGCACCGGACAACTACGGCCCGAAGCCGCACGCAACGTTAACGTCCCGCGACTAGGCTGAGAAAAGAGGCCTCAAATGTTCGATCTCTCGAAGACCTTACCGGAAGGCACCTACATCGTAGCCGTGCGCTCGCTGTATGCGACGCTCACGCCGAGCACGATCATGGCGGTGGCCTTTCTAGGCGTTGGCACCCATGTCGCGCTGGAGGCCCGAGACCAACTCCTCACATTGTTGATAGCGATCGGCGGCGTTGCCGTGGTTGCGCGGCTTGGCGCGCTACTGAAATATCGCGCAACCGCGTGCGGCCTGGCGTTGGATCTGCCCTCGGCGCGTCACGTCGAGCGGCTGTTCGCGATCCCCTACCTGGCGTTCGCGGCGGCTTTCGGGGCATTCAGCGTGCGTGCGTTCCAGGTCGCTAGCGTCGAAGCGCACATGCTCGTGATCGGGCTGGTGTTTGGCTACGCCGCGGGTGTTGCCGCAGGAATCTTCCTGCGTCCATGGATCGCGCTGCCGAGCCTCGCGCTGGCCGTGATCCCGACTTGCGCGGCAGCATTGGCGACGCCAGATCCGACCTACATGGCAACCGGCGCGCTGTTGCTCCTGTTCTTGCTCGGCGGCATTCATAGCATGATGCGCAACTATCGCTTAGCGACGACCGAGATCACCTCGCGCGCGGCATTCGCGACCCTTGCGCGCGCCGATGCACTAACCGGCCTCAAAAACCGTCTATCTTTGCGCGAAGCATACGACATGGCGGTGGATAGCGCCGGCCGCGACGGACTGCTGGTGTTACATTGCCTTGATCTCGACCGATTTAAGGCGGTCAACGATACCCACGGTCATCCTGTGGGAGATGCGCTCCTCAAAGCGGTGTCGGACCGGCTACGATCCGTGCTGCGCGGAAGCGATGTTGCGGCCCGCGTTGGAGGTGACGAGTTCGTTATTCTTCAGAAAGGAGCCCAGCACCCCGGCGAAGCAGAGCTCCTCGCGCGCCGAGTTGCACGCGCGATAGCTGAGCCTTATTCGATCCTCGGGCATTCGCTCTTGATCAGCACCAGCGTCGGTTATGCACTATATCCGCAGCACGGCCGCGATCTGGACGAACTCATCGTTCGCGCCGACGAAGCGTTGATCAGCATTAAGCGCTCGGGCGGGGGCGTGGCCTCTTATGAAGCAAATACAAATTGCGGAGTGAGGGGCGAAGTGTGGGAACATCATAATTCTCTAATCGCATAGTCTGAGCTTTTATAAGAACTTAGCGTTCGGACTAGGATGCCTTACATTAGAGTATGACGCCTGAGATTAGCGCAGTTTCAGAATCTGAGCGCACAGTTGACAAATCCTGAAACGATTGCGGGTGGAAAGTCGACATTGAAGCCAACGCTTTTCTCGGAGTCTGTGCGCCCCGATCCCGGACGGTCGGCCAGCCCATGGGCCATCCCGAAAGCCACCGTTAGTTTAGCCGATTAACTGTGGTTAGCCAGGAGTAGTTGGGAGTGGGCGGCTTTTGAATGGACCTGTTGGGTCCGTAGCCACTGCGCCGCTTGCGCGGGCACGTCAGATAGCCGATAATATGGGATGACCGCGTTTGCCGATCATGATGCCTACATTGCTGCGGCTCCTGAGGCACTCCGGGCGCAGCTAAGGTTTGTTCGCGCCCAGCTTGCGCTAACGCTTCCCGACGTGGATGAGGTCATCAAGTATGACATGCCAGGGTTTGGCTCAGCGGGTGTAATTATCGCAGGCTATGCGGCCTTTAGCAAACAGTGCGGCTTGTACGTTCAAAAAGGTGCGATCAGCACGCTCTTAGGCGATATAGTCGCAGCCGGTCTCAAGGCGTCCAAGGCGGGTGTCACATTCTCGCCAAACAAGCCTATTCCGGCCGAACTGATCGCTGCACTCGCTCTTGCTTCGCGTAAGGAACTGGCCGTTTGAGTGGTTGGCTTTAGACTTGCCTGCAGAACTCGAGAAGCCGCTGGCTGTGGAGGCCACGGAAGATGACAATGGGACACTCACAATTTGATCATGCCATGCATGCCGGCGTGCGTGGAACGTTGGTAAGGCGGGCGGGAGCCTCTCTGGGCGGCTTGGTTCCAAGCAGCCCCCCTCCGTCGCGAGCTGAAGGCCCTATAGAGTAGCTTGCGCTTAGTCACTCCGAGTTGCGGTGCGAATTGGCGACCAGCCGGCCAAATCCCTGGCGGGAAGCAACTCGCTCGCTTAGCTTCTCTATCATCCGCTCCGTCTCAGCATGCCGGGGGGTTGCCCTCATCGAAGCCGTGCGTAGACGCGGCCACCTTCGCTTGAGAGGATTGCCGAGACGCTGACGGCAGCCGGGATCACCTTCACCGCTACCAGCAACGTGTCACGTGATGGCGGTGAAGGCGTCCGCTTCTCGCCCGCTATGGCCAGCCATAATCATCGCGACGATCTGCCCAGCGCTTTAGGCTAACCCCAGGCCGAAACACGCTTGCTCAATGTTCGCGCATTGTTCTAGCTTAACGTCCGCGGTCAGCCGCGGTGATTCGGAACTGATGGAGCTTGAGCATCGAGCATGATTTCCGGCTGCGTGCGGCGCGCGCGATATACGAAGCCTGCTATCCAACCGAGGATTGCTTCCCCGTGGAGTTCGACGAGGCCGAGCATTTCAGGATGATCCACTATCGCCAGGTCGTCGGTGCTGCACAGCAGGCGCGCGCTCTCCTAGCCGAGCAATTCAGCCATCTCGCGCTTTCTAAGGAGTGGGCGACCGCCTGAGCCGGATGGTCGGCCCGCCCAAGTCATTATTCGATCTTCATCGCGTGGAAGCACAGGTGCGGGTTTCGTGCCGGAGTTGCCGGGCGAGCGAAGTGTGGGAGTTGGACGCGCTTATCGCCGAGGTGAGGAAGAACGGCGGGAGTACCGACTGGCGGGCCGCTCACCATGCGGTCAAATGCCCGCAGCATTGCCCAGCGCCTCGAATTGATTTGGTTGCCCTACCATTCGGCAAGCAGCGTGCGCGGCGACAGGCGCACCGGCACGCCTTGGTCAACCTCTCCCTGCAGATCCTTCGTGAGGCCGCGCACCGCTCATCTCGAGAAGCGGTGGGCACGCTTGAGGTCCGTCTCGCCCTCCACGTGCTGCGGCCGTTCGTGAAGGATCAGCAGCTGCTTACTGAGTTCTGGAACGCTGCGACGATCGAGCCGCAACACCCTTGGACCAGCTGCCACCTGCCTTATCGGTGGATCGCACAGCGGCTGATCGACGTCGGTGCGCCCGTCGAGGAGGCAAATCGGCCTTGATCTTTTTCTCTTCGGACCTGGCATCGTCGATATTCGACCGAGTGATGTCCGGCGGACGGTGGAGCGCGGAAGTGGCGAAACCGCCGTCGGCGTTTGACGCTTCGTTCTTTATGGAACGTCTTTCCGTCTCGCTGACTGCTATTCTAGCCGTTGCCCTTACGCTCGCTGCTTGTTCCTCCGGTTCTGATGGGCCTAGCGCGGCCGCTCCCAGGCCCATCGGCATCGCTCGCCGCACCTAGTATACTCGTCCATGCCATCGGCCAGGACTTGCGATGCTATATCTGTCATGTTTCCGACGGCCCGCAAGGAGTCTTCGCCGACCAACCCGATTTTTGGTCTGCCGATTCTCGTCTGCACGTAGGTAGGCGATGTTGAACGCGACCACGAGATAATTGCCACCGCGAGATACAAGCGACCAACCTCATTTAGCACTCCTGACAATAGGCACTTCGGCTAAAACGCCCTCAGCGGCTCCCGGTGGCACTGTTCTATGCCGTCTGCGGCTTCCCGAAGCCCCCCCCTCTAATGGCGGTCGCGGACCAAACCAGCGATTCTGGAGCAGCTCACTCAGGCTCTCAGCTCCGTAAGAAACCGGAGCGTCCTGGCGGCGAAGCGCTAACCCAACAAGAGCTACTTCAGCTCCATGCAAGCGCAGTTTACCACCGTTGTCGATCGCGCCACTGGAATGCTCCGAGTGACCATGGGCGGCTTCTTCAGCCACGCTGATGTCGTAGAATTCGTGCACGATTTGAATCTCAATCTGGATCGCTTGGGCCGTGGTCCAAACGAACATTTGATGCTGTGCGACGTGCAACGCATGAAAATCCAGACACAGGACGTCGTTAGACTTTTTTCGTCGGTCGTTGGCGCACCGCGGCTCCGGTCGAAACGGTTAGCTTTCGTCACGGGATCATCGCTGTCGAGACTGCAGGCTAAGCGGTTGACCAACCGACCCGGTGTATCGTTCTTTAGTGATCTCGCATTGGCAGAGGAATGGCTGCTCAACGACTCCGGCCGAGACCTAGAAGCGGCAAGTACCCCCACAGGACCTGCCAGTTCCAATAGCTTCGTCTAGGGATCGTCGACCGTCTGGAGCTATCCGGCATAGTCGGCTTTTGTCACCATATAGCGGTTGAGGTCAGGCGTCCCGTCGGCACACCGGACTAGCCCCCGCTCGCCCAGCGCGCTTTGCTTGCTTGATCCACTGCCGCATGCGCTTCGCTCTCCGCTGTCGGGCCTCCTGAACGCCTTGCTGACGAGATAGCCCGGCGTACCTCCATGAGCTGGTGGACGAGACGACTCTGTTCCTCTGGATCAAGCGCTGGATTGGCCAAGCGCCATAAGGGTCCGCGAACCACGAAATAACGATCATCGGGCCTTACGCGAGTTGCATCATAGCGGTGCTCAAGCGCCAGTGCGGTAAAGGCATGGACGATGATGCTCCGAGTGCGTGATGTCCGAAGATTGGCCGCTGAAGGATTGTCCGGCATGTGCCGACTTTAGCAGCGTCGGTCGCGGTTACGAGGCATGACTTGCCGGACTTCTTCTATGCAGTCCGCTTCGGTCGCGCCGGCGCCCTTTGGCGCTCGCCAAATCATGCGGGAGGGATCACATCGTGGGGAACCTAGATTTGGAGACCCGAAGCATGGATCATCGTGCGGTTGCGATCATACCGAGTAGCGATCTGGACGCGAGTGAGGCGTTCTACCGACGCCTGAGGTTCACCGTCGTAAGCGACTACGGCGACTATCGGATCCTCGAGGATGGCCAGGGATGGCATCTGCACCTTACCCATGCGCCCGGGTGGCCGAAGAACATCGAGGACAACCCGTTCGGGCTTTACCTGTATGTCGATGACGTCGACGCGATGGCCGCAGACGTCCACGACCTAATCATCGAAGAGGGCGCACCGCACACCAAGCCGTGGGGAACATATGAGTTCTCCGTCAGCGATCCCAGCGGGATGCTCGTTCGCATCGGTCGCCCAAGCCACTAGCCGTTGCTGTCGGCTTCCAGGAACCTCAGGTTAGAGGCTGAAAGTCCGCAAGTGAGCCATTAGCGACTTGGCAAGCTCCGGTTAGGTACGGCCTGTTTCAACTCGACTCGTAGAAGCCGAAATGGTGCCTTCCCCAGATTTTTGACCGCATGCGCCCCTTGACGCGCGACCCAGATCGCCGGGGGCGGCGCGCCACCGGGCAGATTGGTCCGCCCTGTTTCGACCAGCGTTCCATCGCTCACGGCGTAGCTAATGTCGATGGCAGGTTGCGCCGACTGGATATGCAGCACGCTTGGCCAGCGGTGCTCATGAACGTTCTCGGTTTCGCCCGGCGCGACTTCGACCTGCAATACCCGAACCTGCTCGTTCTCTAGCAGGACACGATGGTTCCCAGGGGCCGCTACGACCGCATCGAGATCGGGCTCCGAAGAGCTCGAAACGCTCATTGCCAAAGCTAATGTAATGAACATGATCTTCATATGCGCGGACCCTCAGCGGCGAAGATGACAGATCGCCGGAATGGCCGCAATCGGGTCGTCACCAGCCCGACCGATTCTAGCGGGGCGCGATCACGGCAGATCGACCAATTATGGGTGGTATCGTACATAACCGACGCTGGTGCTGATCAAGAGCGAATGCCCGACGATGGAATAAGGCTCAGCTATCGCGCATGCAATCCGGCGCGCGAGCCGCTCTGCTTCGCCGGGCTGCCGGGCTCCTTTCTGAAGAATAACGAACTCGTCGCCTTCAACGAGGGCCGCGACATCCTCGGCACTGCCTGCAGCCGAGGAGCGAACTGCCAGCCGACGACTCACGCGAAAGACCAGGCGCCAGAAAGCCAGGTGAGCCAAACCCAAGCGGGCAACGAAGCGAGATCGCAACCTTTCCTCGTCGGATCGGGGGATGCTCACGACCGAACTCGCAGAAACGACGCTACCCGAGCACTGATAAGAATCTTCCGATCACAATCGAGATGCGTGACCACCTGCGGCAGGAGAAACCGGTAACTTGGAAGCCTTACTATCTGACGGCTTAAATTGGGAGCGAACCTACAAGGAGAGGGCTTGATCGATATCTCAGCCGTTTCGCCGTTAGAAGCTAAGAGGCATACCAGGCCTGTAGGGCCCGTCGCCTCAGGAGGCGCATCGTCGCGCGTTGATCTACAAGATAAACTCGGGCCGATGGGTCGATTGATGAAAGGCGGAGGCACCTAGGTGGTGGCGCCTCCGCTCTCGGGCAGCGCTTAGATAGTTGCGGACCGGGCTCGCGCTGCGGAATGACCGCCATTGCGATAGAGCACTTCTTGCGCCTGTTCGCGATCGAGGCCGCTAGCGTTCGCTGTAACTAAAACCCCACCGCCTTTCAGACGGTCGCCGTAATAGGCGGCATCGTCATCACTGACGCCGTGCTTCTTGAGAGATTCGTTAAAGGTGCCTGCAGCGGCGCCTGCAACTGCGCCGATTGCCATGGCCTCCGGGACCACGGTAGCTGCGATGGCGCCGAGGGCCGCCAGAGGACCAACGCCGGGGATCGCGAGGGCTGCGACGCCAAGGCCCGCACCGAGTGCGCCGCCGCCGAGAATGCCTCGGAGGACGTTTGAATGTTCCTCGTCGGTTATTTCACCGCCACCTTCGCGCGTGGTCATCGTGCCTTTTGCTTGTGCGATGAGTGACAGGTCGGCATCGTTGACGCCCAACTTGCGCAGTTCCGAAACCGCATGCTGCGCTTCTTCATTGCTGTCGAAAATTGCTGAGATGACGCCAGGACTGGCGACGCCTTGCGTAATGCCATGGGCACTGGTCCCTGCATCGACCGCCCGATCCATGTGACCGCGGTTCTGATCGTCGAAGCCGAAGGTGCCATTTTGATTGTTATTCATCGATTCTCTCCTGGATTGTCGATTTACGAAGTAAGATGCCGAAGGATCTATAGGGCGGCTATGCTCGGCCTTCTCCAGCGACCTGGCTGATCAGCGAACCGAGCCACGACGGACCAAGTTGATGATGCCCAGCAGGATGACCGCGCCAACCAATGACACGAGGATCGACTGGATGCTGATTTCGCCACTAGTGATCGGCGCGCCGCCGATCAGCGGCGTGAGGATGAAGCCGGCGAGCAGAGCGCCGACGATACCGACGACCACGTTGAGGAAAATGCCCTGCTGCCCGTCGGTCCGCATTATGAGGCTCGCAAGCCAGCCGACTATACCACCGACGACGAGGAGAATGATTATTCCCATATGTTGCTCCTGCTTTTGACCCTGCAACCAGCGGGTTGCTGGTCTTGGAACGTCAACGCGGGGACAGCTGGAAGTTTCATGTGGGCGCGTGGTCCGCGAGTTCGGACCTAGTTAGTTAATACCAATAGCGTTGGTGCAGTTCTTTCTGCGCCGACTGCGTGCTGACCCGGAACTCGAAGCCTCTCAGCGCGCTGTGTTGGCATGCCCTCCCCTCAAAAGCCCCGAGCCGCTTCGCCGACGCTCCAGCACCTTCAGCAGCTCGTTGCGGGAATGACAGCGGGAGTAATTTTGGTGGATCCCGCCGGCGCGATACTAAGCGCCAACGGCGCGGCGCTCAAAATGCATGGGGTGAGGAAGGCGAGCGAGCTCGGCGCCACCGCCGACGACTATTGCCAGCGTTTTTGCCTGCGTCATCGAAACCATCACCGGTTGGATCGGCGTGACTATCCCATCATGCGCATGCTGGCGGGCGAAAGCTTCCCGGACATGGTTGTCGAAGTGTCGCCGCTTGGCGAGAACGAGCCACGTTGGACGCATCAAGTGCATGACGTGGTTATGGATGTCGATGGTGGCGAGCCGGACTGCCTTGCGCTCGTCATTCAGGACGTTTCCGAGCGGTACGAGGCAGAAGCGCGCTTCGAAGCAATGTTCCAGGCCAATCCTGCACCCGCCGCAATCGTTCGGTTGTCCGATCAGCGATATGTTCGCGTCAATGCCGGTTTTCTCGAACTGATCGGCCGTTGTCGCGTCGATGTGCTCGGGCGCCATCTACGCGACATAGACATCCTGGCGGCAGCGCAGAGAAGCGAACATGTTTCCGAGCGGCTGGCGAACGGTGCCCCGATACCGCAGGTCGAAGCCGAATTGCCGACGGCCGACGGCGGTACGCGCCTAGTATTACTCGCAGGCCAGCCCATCGAGCTCGCCGACGAACGCTGCATGCTCTTCACTTTCGCCGATCTAGAATCGCGACGCCGTGCCGAAGGGGCATTGCGAGACAGCGAGGAGCACTTTGCGACGGTGTTCCGACTAGCGCCCGTAGCGATGGTCGTCACGACGGGTGAGGACAACCGGATCATCGAGGTGAACGATGCCTTCGGCAGACTCTCGGGCCGCAGCTCCGCTGAATTGCTTGGCCGGGTCGCTGATGACATCCAGCTTTGGAGCGACGCCGGCCAGCGGCGCGACGTAGAGGCCGACATCGGGAAACGAGGCGGTGCGCGTAACCAAGATGTTCGCGTTCTCCCTCGCGATGGCGACGCGATCGATTGCCTCGTTTCTGCCGAGGCAATCAAGATGGGCGGGAGCGAATGCGTCGTCTGGTTGTATCAAGATATCACTGCGCGGCGTCACACTGAGCTCGAACTGGCCGATGCGATTGAGGCGGTTATGAATGACGCCACATGGTTCAGTCGCTCGATCATGGACAAGCTCGCGACGCTTCGCGGCAAGTCAGGTCCGACCCCTACAACCGACGGCGCGCCGTTGAGCCCGCGAGAGCGCGAAGTGCTGGAGTTGATCTGTCAGGATAAGGACGACAGTGCGATTGCCGAAGCCTTGGGCCTGTCACCAAACACGGTGCGCAACCACATCGCACGGCTATATGCCAAGATCAGAGTAAATCGCCGAAGTGCCGCCGTCATCTGGGCACGAGAACGCGGTATTGGCAGTTCCAGCTTGGTAGGTTAGCGTCCATTAGGTGCGCTCGGTTTGCCGTTGAGGCTTCGATATGCGCACCCAAAACGTGAAGCAACGGGGAAATTAACTCCAAGTAAATGCGCCGGGTGCCGTACATACGGCACCCGGCGGGATACTATTCGTCCTCTGCGTCGATATTGACGTTAGTTTCGGCCAATTTCGTCATATACTCGTCGCCGCCGTAAATTTCCTTGGTCGCTTTATCGAGCGCTTTCGCTGCCTTGGTCAGACCGAGCGTCCCCGCAAACGAGGCCGCGGTGCCGAATCCCGCAATGCCATAATGGCTCATACGCTGATATTGCGCGATGATCACAGCGTCGAGAACTGGGCCCTTTTCGGGTGCCTCTTCAGTGGTGTGCTTGATCGCCTCGGCGACCAATCCCTCCATCCCCTTGCAATGTTCCTTTTTGACCTTCTCGTCCGAGTCAGCCAGCAGGCCCTTCAGCATCTCTGTATGCTCGGTAATTCCAGTTTGCGACTTCGCAAGCATTTCCTTCAGGGCCGGGTCGCTGACTTTCGTGGCCATCTTCTTCAAGACTTTTGCCATTTGATCGTTGGCCGACCATAGGTCCTGAAGTTCGCCGGTGTAGAGATCGTTTAGATTTTCGGGAGCCGACATCAGCATTCTCCTGCTGGGCGCAGCGGGGGTGCTACCAACCGCAAACGGGGCGCCAGCTTCCAAGTTCCTTGGGAGCCAACACATGCTCGACGTCAATCGTGGCGATCTATCCTGCGGGCATGCCGCAGCTGGACGGCGGAACGAGAACGACGTGTCGGACCCCTCGGCATCATGTTCAAGGGAGGAGCCTGGACCCATCGTTGCGCGCGGAAGAGAGCATAACATCACTATCGACCTGATTTAGACCTCAGACATCCAACTCGCGCCAGCGCCTCGTCATTGATGAACGGATATTCGAATTACGGGCAGAGGAATCGCGGTTCGAACGTCCACTTGTGGATCTTTGCGACTCGACCACCAAACTAAGCCAATGTCCGCTTTCCGCGGCCTGACGCCGATAGCTGCCGGTCCGCAGACGGCCCTAGACCTGCCACACGACAAGGCGCCCCAGAAGCATCATTCTCAGGATTGACCCTCGATCCCGAAAGCGGTCACTTAGGGTGCTGGGCATATCCGCTTTATAATGCGTCGGGCGCAGATCCGGAGGGAGGGCGAGGTGATCCATGGACAAGATTAATTTTGCCGCCAGCGTCGCGAAGGCGCCCGCGCATTCTTTGTCGAGCGCTTTAGCATCGATCCGCAGCCACGCCATCCGATGCCCTCGCGGGCTATTCACCGGGCGCCGCAGTTTTTGCTTGGCGAGCGACGGAGAACGATGATGCCACTGATATGCCTGACCGTGCGCTGCGCAAGCGTTGCTGGTCTTCTCGTCGGCCCGGAGCGCTTTCAACCGCGCTCGCCAACCTGAGTATGATAGCGAAATGAACGTGAAGGCGCCTTCTGGCGAGCGGGTTGTTAAGCGTGTCGTTGTTGCTGGAGGCGGCACGGCCGGCTGGGTGACGGCGACGGCACTCGCGCGGCATCTGGGACCGCTATTAGATATCACCCTGATCGAATCTGAGGAGATCGGGACGATCGGGGTTGGCGAATCTACAACGCCTACCTTCCGGGGCTTCCACAATCTCATGAAGATCAAGGAAGAGCATTTCATGTCTGCCGCGCAGGCAACGGTGAAGTTGGGGATCGAGTTCCGAAACTGGGCGCGCGTGGGGGACCGCTATATCCACCCCTTCGGGACCTATGGCCGCCGCTGGAGCTGGATGGCGGACTTTCACCATTTCTGGCTTCATGCCCATGCGCAGGGCTTTGGCGGCGAGCTGGGCGAATACTGTCTGGAGACGAGGGCCGGCGAGGCCAACCGGATGTCTCTGGGACCACCGCTGGCGCCAAGCTATGCCTATCACATCGATGCCGCGCGATATGCGCGGTTTCTGCGAGAGTTGGCCGAGCCGGCCGGCGTGAAGCGCATCGAGGGCAAGATCCGCAATGTCGAGCTGGACCCCGAAAGCGGATTCATCGAGGCTCTGGTGCTGGAATCCGGCATACGCGTCGAGGCCGATCTCTTCGTCGATTGCACCGGCTTCCGGTCCTTGTTGCTGGGTGACGCACTCGGCGTGGAATTCGAGGATTGGGGTCACTGGATCCGCACCAACAGCGCGGTGGCGGTACAATCGACATCGGACGGGCCCGAACAGCCCTATACCAGCGCCATCGCGCATGAGGCAGGGTGGCGCTGGCGCATTCCGCTGCAGCACCGCGACGGCAATGGTTTCGTTTTCGCCAGCGATTTCATGTCTGCCGACGAGGCGCATGCGCGGCTGCTCGCCGAGATCAGCGGAGAGCCGCTGTTCGAACCTTGGCTGATCCGTTTCAAGACGGGGACCCGCGCCAAGGCATGGCATAAGAATTGCGTGGCATTGGGGCTGGCGGGCGGTTTTATCGAACCCCTGGAGTCGACCAGCATCCACCTGATGATGGCGGGCGTCACGCGGCTGATCGAGGACTTTCCCTTTCAGGGCTTCAACCCCTCCCTACTCGCCTATTTCAACGGCAAGTCGCGGCAGGAGTTCGAGAATATTCGCGACTTCATCATCCTCCACTATCATGTGACCGAGCGCGACGACTCCGGCTTCTGGGACCATTGCCGGACGATGGATCCGCCCGACAGCGTCAGGGAGCGGCTCGCCTTGTGGGAGGAAAATGCTCGCGCCTACCAGCTTCCGCACGAGCTGTTCCGCGTCGACAGCTGGGCGGCCGTCCTGCTCGGTCAGCGCCGACAACCGCGTGGGTATCACCGTCTGGCGGAGATGATGCCCGAGCAGCAGCTACGCAACGAGCTGGCACGGATGAAACGTGAAATTGATGACCTGGTCAACGACATGCCCAGCCATCCAGATTTCCTCAGCCGATATTGCCCGGCAGCAATCCCGGCGTAGGCGGTTTGCCAGTTTCACAGGGATGTGGCCGGGTGCCTTCGGGAGCTCAAACGGTCTCAAAGGTCGCGCTCGCACGGGGAAAGCCGCCTGCGGGGACTCGGTCGAGAAAAGGACGTTTGCCGGAACGCTCACATCACTCACGATCAGCGTTGGCTAAGACCCGCCGGCAGGTGTTCGTCTTCGGCTCATCGCCCTGTCGATCCGGCGAGATCAGCCGTGACTGGCCGCGGGACGAGATCAATGACCAAAAGCCCGGCGGCGGAATGCCAGCCCCGAGGGTCCGTGCCGACGTTATCGCCCGCCTGCCCTGCTCAAGAGCAGGAAATTGGCGCGCGCGCATCAATCCAGACCGCTTATCGGTCCACCGGTCTCATCGCGGCAATACGATATGACCTGACCGAAACCAGTTCCAAGACCCCGGCGGTCACAAACGGATCAGATCTTGCGATGCTCTCGGCCGCGGTTTTGTCGGGCGCTTCGAGAATCAATCACCATGCTGCCGATCGGCCGTCCATCATCGCTCAAGACGGGACCTGCCAAGGCGAGGCATCGCCCAGGCCCTTGCGGCAGGCTATATGGTCGTCGCGATGCGCCGCGCGCACCTGCGACTCGCCGATATCGCGATACTCGACCAGGAAATGCGGCGTGTTGTTTTCCTATCCGTTCGTCCGGTTCGGCATAAGCGAGCTAATAAATTCCCAAGGTGATTTCGCCTGACTAGGTCGTGAACCCATAAACGGGATTCCCAGGACGGCGCATTTCTGATTCACGGTCGGCATGAGCCGATACGACCTGACCGATTTCGAGTGGCGCGTGATGGAGCCACTGTTGCCCAACAAGCCGAGAGGCGTGCCGCGTGTCGACGATCGCCGGGTGTTGAACGGCATCTTCTGGGTGCTGCGATCGGGCGCGCCATGGCGCGATTTGCCCGAGCGTTATGGGCCGCGCACCACCTGCTACAATCGCTTCAGCCGATGGCGCAAAGCCGGTGTATGGGACCGCCTGATGGATGCCATCACCGCGGCGTACGACGGCGATATCCAGATGATCGACAGCACTTCCATCCGGGCGCACCAGCAGGCTGCGACGGCAAAAAGGGGGATCGAGATCATTGTCTCGGTCGCTCCCGCGGCGGCCTCACGACAAAGATCCACGCCGTCGTCGATGCCCAAGGTCTCCCGGTCAGGCTCGGCCTGACAGCCGGCCAGGCCCACGACGGACCCGCTGCGCTCGGCCTGCTCGATCGCCTCAATCCGCGCACCATCGTTCTGGCCGACAAGGCGCCTCTGGCTCCGCGCTTATGAGTCTACGCCCTAACATGGGCCTTGCTGCTTCAGAGTTTACTGAACGAAGGTCTATTTCACGACTGCCGGGCTTGAAACCATCCGGTCTGCTGTCAGCGCTTCCCTTAACCCGCCGGTGGTTCATATGCGCGCAACGGCTCTATTCACGGACATCTGGTTGCACCGATGTAGGGATGGTTTGGTTGCAAGATCCTACTGACTGGTTCAGCTGTCACGGGCTCGAAAGCTTTCGACGAACTCTTTGCGCTATTGCCTGCATAAGCCTTCAGTCCGGTTCCACTTTCGCCTGAGACTGATCTGAAATGATTGCCGGCTTGATTGGTGCCTGGCGCATTTGCAACTCGCCTTTGCTCATCTCGACCGCATGCGGATAGGGCATTTCGATCCCTTCCCGATCAAATGCCTCCTTAACTGCCTTGATCATGTCAGCACGATAATCGAGATAATTATTTGTGCCGACCCAAACCCTAGCAGACACGTTCACCGAGAAATCGCCTAGGCTTTCTACCCCGAACCAGGCCGACGGAGTGTCGAGGGCCCGACGGTCGGTAGTCATGATTTGGTGCAAGACCTCTATCACTTTGTCGAGGTCATCCTCGTAGCCGACCCCGAAAATTATGACGCATCGACGCCGCCCGTGGGTGGTGAAATTAATAATAGGATTGGATACCGCCTGTCCGTTCGGAACCAGAATGCGCCTGTCATCCAGCGTCGCCAGCTCAGTGAAGAACAGGTTTAAATCCGTAACCAGTCCTTCCTTTCCGTTGATTTCTACGAAGTCTCCGATGTGATAGGGGCGTATCAGCGCAACCATGATCCCGGATGCGACATTCCCCAAGGTCCCCTGTAGCGCCAAGCCAACTGCCAGTGCACTCGCCCCGACTATAGCGACGAGGCTGGCAGTCTGAACTCCAAACATCTGGAGCACGACAATCACGACGACGATGATGATAACGTACCGCACCATTCTGGACAGAAATGTCCCAAGCGTGCTGTCTATTCTTGGATTCTTTACCGTCTGCTTTTTTGCGAACCGCGAAATAAAGAACGCAAGCCAGATGCCGACGCCGAGGACTGCGCCAGCGTAAACAATCTTCAGTCCCCATACGAGGGCGACGTCTTGGAAGGTTCCACTCATTCGCTGCTTAACCCCTATCTAATGCATTATGTCCGTCTATTGCTGGCGACCAAGCAGATCGGGTATGAGGCCGGTTTCCGATCCGGGTTAAGGACCCAACACTCGTCAATCCATACGCGATGTGCAGCACTCGCCGCGAATTACCAAAACCCGCTTTTCTGCTGTTGGCCTGCGAAAACCAAAACAGGGCAGGTTGCGACAATAAGCTGCAGGTCAGGGATGCGCGCCATAGAGGCAAACAAGTCGGATTCCGGATTTCTCCTCGACAGCAGACCTTGCGGACGCCTCGCCACGGAGCTGGGTGAGATCAGAATCTTTTACAATCTGACCTCATCGGGGCACGCCGAAGATGCGAAGATGCCGGACCGCCTGAAACGGCACCCGGCGAAAGGTCACGAGTCTTCTGCATCGACGTTGACGGTCATCTCGGCTAGCTTTGTTACATATACGTCGCCGCTGTAAATTCCCTTCGTGGCTTTATCGAGCGCTTTGGCCGCCTTTTTCAAGCCGAGCGTCCCGGCAAAGGAAGCGGCGGTGCCAAACCCGGCGATGCCATAATGGTTCATGCGCTGATTTTGCGCGACAATGACCGCGTTGAGAAGCGGGCCCTTTCCGGGGCTTCTTCAGTCGTGTGTTCTGCACCGGCTTTCACTCGAAGTTTCAGTTGATCGTCCGGTGAAGTCAGCGACCTTGCGGCTCTGCGATCGTACCTTCCCGCCGGACCCAACTGGTGGACGTTGGAAAGCTTCGATGCGTTTGCCCGGAGATTGCCACGGAGGCATACCCAAGGTCATTTTTCACATGCTCCGCGCTCGACCCGCGACACGATGCGGATGGGCATGGCCTAAGCGCCAGCTGCCAGAGAAATCGAGAGGGCCGGGCTAACCCCCGGCCCTTTTCGTCTCTGACGGCAATCATCCGATCCGCCCATCCTGCCCGTCATTTCGCGTCCTCTAATCAAACGGGATAGGCTGGCCGGAATCTAGCTGGATGCACTTGAGAAAGGAAAGCAATGCCATAGCGTTCGACCAGTCCATCCGCGCCTGTTGGAACGGGTATGTCTGATCGTCAGTCCGATACTGGAATTCCACAAATTCGGGACGGCCCCGCCAATCAAACGATACTTGGGCGCCAAGTATATGATCCACGTTCACGATCGGGAGAGGCTCGGCAGATCCCATCCATTCGCCGTAAATTTTGTCCGCCATGGGGTTCTCCGAATCGTTCTTCGTAACCTGCAGTCGGAAACGTGTGCCTGTCCAGTGACCCCCTGACGGCGGCAACCCGCCCCACCCCTCGCTGCCCGCTAGTTCCGGTCCCTTGGATCGAGCGGAAAAGGTTGGCCAGAGTCTAACTGGAGAGACTTTAGATAGCTGAGCAACGCCAGGGCGTTTGACCAATCCATCCGCACCTCCTGGATCGAGAGATCCTGATCGGCCGTCTGATACTGGAAGTCCACAAACTCAGGACGCCCGCGACAATCGCACAAAAGTTGGACGCCAAGTATTTGATCCGCATTCGATATCCGAAGCGGATCAACAGAGATCAGCCATTCCCCGTAAATCTTCTCAAGCATCGCCCCCTCCGACTCGCCACCTTAAGCCTGCTCCCGGAAATGAGCGCTTGTCCAGTTACAACCGTGACGGCGGTAACCGGCCCCGTCCCACAATCTACCGTGCCGCAATGGCCGAGATCGTTGTCCCCTCCGCTTACGCCATCTGCAGACCTGAAGCTGCCTTTCCGTTTTCCACCCAATTGTGGTCGTTCGGGCGCATCCCCTTTCTTCATAGAAGCGGTCAACGCTTCCCTGCCAGAAACGCCGCTATCACCGGTTGGTTAGGGCATCGGCCGATCAACTCGGCCGCGATTCGTCGAACACCATGCTCGGTCGTGCGATGAAGTCGAATGGAATGTCGCAAGTCTCGAGGCGCGCAACCGAGCAAAAAAATGTTGCTCACGTTTGAGAGAGTGATTTAGCGAAGGTGTAGCCTTGGAGCGCCTCACACCGATCTGCATCAGGATGTCGGTGCAAAATCGCCATTCATCTGCGCTTGCCGTACGCCGTCATCGATCAGCCCCAAAGGCGACAGATCCAAGGTCGACGGCCGTTTGCGACGAGACTCGGCCTCACGGGGTATGTACCCGGAAGGACCCCCGGGGCGTTGTCGATGTCTGCGACGACACGGTAGGAACTAGAATGACGACATACCCATTGAGCGAGCCGGCCACGATTCGCGCAACCGGCGCACCTGACGCGTTAGGGCGGGGCACGCTGGAAGAGTGCACCGAAGTCGTTGCCGGTCTTTCGCCGGAGATGCAAAAATCGGCATCTATCGAGATGGATGGCCTCGACCTCAAGTTCGGACCGCGGGAAATCGGGGAACTTCTGCGCTTCCTGCGGGAGGAAAATGCAGGACTCTCGAACAACGAAATTACGGAAATCAAAACCGCCGATTCTTGATTGGTGACCGATGATTTTTATTGAGGCCGCACCCGTACTCGGGGCGACTCAGCATGTTCCACGACAAGTAGCGGGTTATTTTCATGGATCGGGCTAGGCTGAGGATCGCAGTGATCGGTCATCTCCGCCATCCGATCGCATCCCCGTTCATGGGCGGGATGGAGGCGCATTGCCACCAGCTCGTCTCGGCCTTGGTCGCGCGCGGACATTCGGTCACGCTGTTCGCGAGCGGCGATAGCGATCCGGCCCTGCCGCTCCATCCGATCGTCGAACGGCATTACGACGCCGAATTGCCATGGGCCCTTTGGAACAGCACGCCGCGCCTGGCCCAATTCCTGTCGGGCGCGTTCGAATGTGCCTGGGCGGCCGTGACCGCGGGCGAATTCGATGTGGTGCACAACAATTCGATGGACCCTGCCCTCCACCATTGGGCACGCCGCGACCGGCAGCCGATGGTGACGTCGCTGCACGTGCCGCCCTTTGCTACGCTGTTCTCGGCACTCTGCGACGAAGCGGCGCCCTGGGCGCACCAGACGGTCACCTCCGAGGCGCATCTGGCAAGCTGGTGGGCCAACCCGCCCGCGACTGCGTCGGTGGTGTATAATGGCATCGACACGGACCGCTGGACCTTCCGACCGAACGGGAACGGCCGTGCGGTCTGGGCCGGTCGAATCACCCCCAACAAGGGCACCGCCATCGCGCTGGACGCCGCAAAATACGCCGGCATTGCGCTGGACGTGATCGGCCCTATCGATTGCTCGGAATATTTCCAGGCAGAGGTCGTGCCGAGGCTCGACCAGGAGCGAGTCTATCACGGCCATATGCAAGGCGCCGAGCTGGTCCGGATGGTGGGCGAAAGCTCGGTGCTGCTGGCAACCCCGACTTGGGACGAGCCCTTCGGCCTCATCGCCGCGGAAGCGATGGCCTGCGGCGTCCCAGTCGCGGCGCTGGACCGGGGAGCCTTGCGCGAAGTGATCGGCGCGTGCGGAGTGCTGGCGAGCGATGCGCGTTCGCTCGCCGATGCGATCGTGGCGGCGCGCCGGATTTCGCGCGCAGCATGCCGCCAGCGTGTCGAACAAGCCTTTTCGATCCGATCGATGATCGAGGGATATGAACACGCTTATGCGGCGGCAATGGCCGGGGCGCGCGCCTCGAGCAATGCGAGCACGGTGGCGCTACTCGCATAAGGCTGGTGGGACTGCTGGCGTGTCAGCGCCAGGTCGTCGTCGCTGACCTGCCGCACCTGCACCAGCTCGCCGTCGCGCAGCTCGACCAGGCCCATCAGCGTGAATGCGCGCAGCCAATGCTCCATCGTGAAGTGGCCCCATTTGTCGCGGAAGCGGGTCGCGTTGGCGATCACGCTGTCGATATGGTGCACCGGCGGCATGTGGTGCGGATGATATTGGTGGAAAGCGCGGGCGCCGCGGCACCATTTGAAGGCAATACCCGCGGTCCTGACGATCCTGCCGAAATCGGTATCCTCGCCGCCATAGCCGACATAGCCCTCGTCGAACCCGCCGATGCGCAGGTAGGTCGCGCGCCGGATCGCGAAATTGAGTGACCAGAAGCAGCGATAGTCGGTGCACTCGCCGAGCGGCTCCGCCGGCGGGCCCGACCGTTCGGAATGTTTGACGCCGTCGACGCGGAAGCGATCGAAGTCGAGCCCGTGCTCCGTCGCCCCCGCAGCAAGATAGAGAACCTCACCCATCAGCAGCGCGTCGACGGCATCGAGCTGCCGCGCGTAATCGGCAACGAACGCGGGATCGGGAATGCAGTCGACATCGAGGAACAGCAAGTGCTCGCCGCGGGCAGCATGGGCGGCGGCGTTGCGCGCCGTAGCCAGCTTTACGCCCGTCGCGCCGAGCGTGATCTGGCGGATCGGAAAGCCCGTAGCCGGCAGATCGTACCGCGCCTCCTGCATCACGCCGATCACCAGCTCGTCGGGCTGGTGTTCCTGGGCGTTGAGGCCATGGACCAGATTGACGAGGTGCGCGTCGCGGCCATGGGCCAGCGTGCATATCGAGACCGTCATGCGCGGCGCTCGGCAAGGCCGTTGAGCCAGGCGGCGACCAAATTTGCCGCCGATCGGTCGACAAGTCCCTGCTGCCGGTCGAGATCGAGAGCAGCGGCGCGTTGCCAGGCGGCGATCCAAGCGTCGGCATGCGACGGCCAGTGATCGAGCATGACTGCGGCTCCGGCCCGATCGAGCATGCGTGCCTTCCAAACTTGTTCGTCGAAATAGCGCCATTCGGGCACGACGATCCAAGGCCGTCCGATAGCTGCGACCATGTGCACTGTTGTATTGCCGGTCGACGACACGATCCGGTCGGCCGCGGCGATATAGCGTTCAGGCGAATCCACCCAGCCGCGATGCTCGAGATTGCCCGGGGCGGTGGCATGCCATTCATGCTCGACCGCCCCGATCGTGATCCACAGGCTGTCGGGCTCGGCGCGCGCGCCCAGCGTCAGCGGCGTACTCGGCGTCCCGCTTCCACCGCCGCCGGCGATCACTACGACGACCTTGCGATCGAGCGGGATACGCAGCCGCTCGCGGGCTTCCTCGCGCGCGAGCGGTTCCACCGCGACGCCGACGCCGGGAGCATAGAAGGTCTTGGCGAGCATCCAATCGGGCCGGCCCGGCTGCTCGAGCACCTCGGCATAGGGTGCCATAATGCCGAGCGCGGATTCATAGGCGGCCATGTGCCCGATATCCGATCGATCGCCATGCTGGAGGACGCTGACGCACGGCACAGATGCGATCCGCGCCAGCTGCGCGAGTTCGGCGGAGACGTCGGTCACGAACAATCCCGGGCGTTCGGCGTCGAACCATTGCGCGAGCGTGGCGACGGCATGCGTGATTCCCGGCCATCCGAGCGGTGCGCAGTGCAGGTTCGGCGGGGTCCGCGCGTTCGCCAGGCCGAGATCTTCATCTCCCCTCGCCTCGAACAAGGACGGAATCTCGCGCACCGAGACGTGGTCCGCGAGCGGCGGGAAGATATCGTCCTTCGCGCAGAAAAGGACGACCGGGCACTCCTTCGCGACTGCATTGGCGATCGCGGCAGCCCGCTCGGCATGGCCCCTGCCCTGATGATGGACGAAATAGCCGATCGGGCGGGTCATGCGGCGAGCGTCTGGGCGAACGTGCGCATGCCTTCGACGATACCCGCGGCATGCGGTTGGCTTGCGACATAGATGCTCGGACGCCCGACCAGCGGCGCAAGCTCGGCGCTGAAATTGGCGACGAGGATCCCGTTGCGGCAGGCGGTCAGCATGTCGAGATCGTTGCCGCTGTCGCCGGCCGCATAGACATGGTGGAGGTCCACGCCCATCGCGCCCGCGACCCAATGCATCGCGGCACCCTTGCCGGCGCGTTCGGGGACGATATCGAGCAGGCGCTCATGGCTATGGATGACGCGAACCGGCAGCGACGCCACTGCGTCGGCGACCGCGGCGATCGCCGCCGGATCGGTCGCGAAATAGCTACGCTTGTGCCGACGCTGCTCGACCGGCGGCTGCGGCTCGACGCCTGGCATCCCGAGGATCCGCCGGTCGATTTCCTTGCCATCCCAGGCGGCGTCGATATGGCGCGCGAACGCAACATCCTGGATGAGCCGGCCGCCCCGACGCCAATAGATTTCGGTGCCGACGGACGTGATCAGCACCTCCGGCACGGGCAGCTCCCAGTGACGCAGCAAGCGATCGGCCTCCTGAAGCGAGCGTCCGGTCGCGATCCCGAACGCCAGTCCGGGTTCATTGGCGAGGAAACCCGACATCCCGCGGGCCGCGACGGCGCAGCCGGTCAGGGTATTGTCGATATCGCACAACAGCAGACGGGACCGGCGCGGAAGCATGGGCACGACCGCGGCCAAGTTCGTCGCGATCTCGATGAACCGTGCGGCATAGCCGTGCCAATCAAGCTCGCTGGCGTTGGCGATGCCCGCCGCCGATGCCCGAGCCCATTCGGCCGGATCGTCGAGCAACGCCCGGATCGCGGCCGCGAATTCGGGCGGATCGCGCGGATCGGCGACGCGGCCATGCTGGAGCCGCGCGACGATATCGACCGGGCCGCCATGGCAGGTAGCGACGACCGGCAATCCGTGCAGCGCAGCCTCGGTCAGCGTCAGGCCATAAGGCTCATTCAACGCCGGATTGACGAACACGCCGCGGGACTCGCGGGCCAAGGCATAAAGCGCGGCGATGTCATCCTGGCTATGGCGCTTGGGGAGCGCGACGCTGCCGTACAGATCGTGGCGGTCGATCGCGGCTAGCAAGCCGCCGATCACTCGCTGCTGCTCAGGCTCGCCGCTGTCAGGCGCGTGACGCAGGCCGGCGATGATGACCAGGTTCGCTTGCTCGCATAGATTGGAATGCTGCGCGAACAGATCGACCAGCCCCGCCAGATTCTTGCGTTCGACCGGTCGCGCGATCGCCAGGATCATCGGCCGGTCCATGTTTCGCAGAAACGGCGCGAGCAGATGGCGTGCGCGGTCGGCCGTGGGAATTCCGGCGCCGGGCAGCCCGGCACCCGGCGGCACGCAATGAATCTTTGCCGGGCACGCCGACGGATAGAGCAGCAGCTGTCGCTCGGCCTCGTCGCGTGAGGAAGCGATGATCGCGTCCGACGCGGCGATGGCGCGGTCCTCTTCGGCGATGCGTGCGGCAAGATGCGGCTGCAGCTGACCGCTACAGGCCAATTTGTCGATGCCGAGCGAATGCGCGGTGTAGATAAAGGGTATCCTGAACACCCGCTTGACCTGTGCCGCGACGTCGGCAGCGTCGGCGAAATGGGCGTGGATGACATCGGGGCGAGGATCCAGCCGCTCGATATAAGCGATCAGCGCGGCCGCGAAGGCCGGGCGATCGGCAGCATTGGCTTCCTTGCTCAGATAGGCACGATTGTCCGTGTCGAGACGGCGGATCGTCAGTTTCGGCGACACCTGCTCGAGGGGATTGGCGTAAGCCGGGCCGAAATGCGTCTCGTCGATCAGCCGCGTGACGATTTCCACGTGCGTCACATCCGGCCGTTCGGAAAGCGCTTGGGCAGCGCCGAGGGCATACGTAATGTGCCCACCGGTATCCTCGCTGATACCGAATTCTACTGGCGGGCCTTTGAGGCAGCCGCCGAGCACGATCGACAGGACGAACACCAGCCACAACTCCAATATCGGTCTATTGGACCGGGTGATCCTCGGTGTTTGAACGTTCCGTTTGGGCTGGAGTTTCGTAGGCAAGTCAAGGATCATGCCTGATGCCGACACTTCGTTCGCCGAGTTGCGATTTTCTATCGAACGCTGCTCCTGCGGTCGGCGCTGTGCGAAGCGGGTGGGCGCATTCGCAACCTATCACTCGGGCCTTCAACCATTTGATCGCGGGCACGCATTTTGCGCGCCGCTTCCAACGGTGGCCGCTTCCGGTTGGCGATCCGCGCGCGTTGATAAACGACCATATCTTCGCTCGGATGATCGATCCCGACTGGACGGATTTGGAACGTGCCGTCGTCGACAAGGCGACCGCCAAGTTCGAGGCGGCGAAACTTGCGCCAATGCTACGCGCTCCGCACACGCTCGGCATCATAGCGATGGACGATATTGCGTCGGTGGAGGCACTTTATCAGGCGCTAAAGTCGTTCATTGGCATGCCGGCAATCGCAAAGCCCACGCACGCCAGTGGGGCGGTCATCTTCCTGCGCGACTTGAAGTCGGCGCGGCAGCTCGACAGTCTCTTTTCGCTGGCCTCGATGGATTACTCCTCGATCCTTCGCGAAATGCAGTATGCCGGGATGCGCAAGCAGATCATCGTCGAGATGCTCGTCGACGCGGCCTCGGAACAATCGCCGGACGATTACAAATTCCATTGCGCGAACGGCGTGCCGATCGTCTGCCAAGTCGATCACAGCCGCTTTGGGAGGCCGTGGAGCCGCCTGCTTCGAATTCCGGATTTAGAGCCGTTCGACCCCGCTGACGGTCTTACATGGCCCGAAACCTACCGGCGTCCAACGGCTGAAAGGATCGCCGCCATGATCGAGGCTGCGAGCGCGCTCTCCAAGCCATTCCAGATCGTCCGCGTTGATCTTTACGATGGCCGCGACGGCATCTTCTTCGGCGAGCTGACCTTTTCACCCGCAGCGGCGCTCGGCATCGCGCCATCGGCAATGGGGGATCATGCGATAAATCCGACGCATCTGGCGTACAGCACCGCCATGGTGTCAGCGCTTAGCCTTAGCAGCACTTGAATAGCTTCTAACCGCGCACAGAGACACTGCCGTCCTCTGAATAAGCATGTTTTCGGGAAACGAGCATAACCCCTGTAAGACATCATGGGCGCATGCCTGTCAGCTAGTTTGGATAGTGCCGGTTGGGGAGCCGTGGCAGATTGCGGTCCTGCGCCTGCTGCCGAGAATGGCTGCGATTGCGCCGATTTATCACAATGGCACTAGAATGTTGGTTGCGTCCGATGCTGGGCGATATGGCCCTCACGACGCCGGCCAATGACAATGGAAGCGAAACATCTTAGTACGCATCATTATTTTGCAAGATAGGCGGCGAGCTCATTGGGGGTTCCCAGCGGAAAGGCCTCTCTCAGATGGTCGAGAAACGCCGAGACGCGGGCGCTTAGTAGCCGCCGCGTTGGGTAGAGCGTCCATAAAGCGATCTCGGACCCTTCGACATTTCCCCAATTCACCAACGTACCGTCGGCGAGATCGTAGCTGACGAGGGATATCGGCAATCGCGCCGCGCCTACGCCCATCCGCACGGCATCCCGGACCATGATGAGCGACGACAGGCTAAGCACGGGATTGACCGCGATGCTCGATTTGCCAGTCGGCGTCGTTGCATTCCAGATATCGCTTCGACCCACCGGTCCGCGAACAACGGCGGGAACGGCCGACCCAATTGTCGGCGGCGCCAAGTCTGGGCTCGCCACCACCACCAGCCGATCCCGAAGGAATATCCGTCCGATGAGGCTTTCATCCGGCTCCGGGTTGACGCGGATCACCAGATCATAGCCCTCTTCGATCATGTCGACGGACCGATCCTCGGTCGTGACCTCGAGCCGGACCTCGGGATATTTGAGTGCAAAGCCCGCGGCGAGCTTCCCCATCGCCGTTTGCGAAAAGAGCAAAGGTGCGCTGATCCGCAACCTGCCGCGCGGCGTATGCCCACCCGAGGCAATCGCTGCGGCCGTCTCTTCCAGTTCGGTCAGCAACTGGCCAGTCCGCTCGGACAATGCGCGACCTTCCTCGGTAAGCTTCAACGTGCGCGCGCCGCGCTCGAACAGCCGCAGGTCGAGGCTCGCCTCCAGCTCCGCAACGCGCCGGGACAGCGTCGCCTTGGGACGACCGGTGGCGCGCGAGGCTTTTCCGAACCCTCCATGGCGGGCGACCAGATTGAAATCTGCCAGAGCGAGAAGATCCATGCGTTCCACCAGTAAGACTGTCTGTACAAATCTAGCGACTAACGGCGTGGATGTGGATCGCTATTTTGAGGATAGCCAAACGGCCCAACCTCAGGAGTAACCCAATGACCATCCTCGTCACCGGCGCGACCGGCAATGTCGGCGGCAACGTCGTCAAGCAACTCGTCGACCGCGGCGCTAAGGTACGCGCGCTTGTCCGCGATCCTTCCAAGGCCAGCTTCCCGGACGGCGTCGAAGTCGTCCAGGGCGACCTGCTCGACGTGGGCTCGCTGCGCCGCGCGATGTCGGGCGCGACTACGCTATTCCTGCTGAACGGCGTCGTGGCGGACGAATTTAGCCAAGCGCTGATCGCCCTCAACCTCGCTCGCGAAGCCGGGATCGAGCGGATCGTCTATCTGTCGGTGATCGACAGCGATATCTACGTGAATGTCCCCCATTTCGCGGGCAAGTTCGGCGTGGAGCGGATGATCGAGCAGATGAGCATGAATGCCACGATCCTGCGTCCCGCCTATTTCATGGACAATGAGATCACCATCAAGGACGTGGTCACTGGCTACGGGATCTACCCCATGCCGATCGGCGACAAGGGTCTCGCGATGATCGACGCTCGCGATGTCGGCGAGATTGCCGCGATCGAGCTCATCCGCCGTGAGAAGTCGGCCATGCCGCTGCCACTCACCCGCATCAACCTGGTCGGTCCGGATACGCTTACCGGCGCTGATGCCGCTGCAATCTGGAGCGAAGTGCTCGGCCGAACGATCGTCTATCCGGGCGATGACACCCGGGGATTCGAGCAGAACCTGGGGGCATTCATGCCGAGCTGGATGGCATACGACATGCGTCTGATGGCGGAGCGGTTTCTGAGCGACGGCATGCTTCCGGATGCGGGCGATGCCGAGCGGCTGACCGCGCTGCTGGGCCGCCCCCTGCGCTCCTACCGCGACCATGTGGCGCAGATCGCCCGCTGACCGGCGTCCCATCACGCAGACAAGGACACCTGCCATGATCTATTCGACCGCCACCGTCCCCGTGAACCCGCAAGGCGCAACCAGCCTCACCCGCGCGCAGGTCTGGAAGGGCCTCGAGCGCAAGGCCCGCGACGCGCGGTTGTTTCTCCCGCCCGGCCTCTGTACCAGCTGCGACGTCACGGAGGAAAGCGACGCACCTCGTTCGCGATGCCACGATCGCAGGCAACGATTTGCGCGAGATAATCGTGCTCGAGCCGCAGCGAAAGATTACCTTCTTCCAGGCGAGGGGCCCGCGCGAAGGCGCGATCATCGACGAGCTGTTCGAGAACGAAGCGGGCGAGCTTCAACTCAAATTCTATTGTTATCTCCGACTGCGGGACGAAACACCGGACCTCCTGTGCCGGTAGTGGCCAGCCGGATATTGGGCCGGAACCGGAGATAGCAGACGCTCGCGGTGGATCGGACGCGATCGGCAGCTCTCGGCCCAGCATGCGACATTCCGCGATCAGGCCGTTCGCCATTCAAAGATAGGCGAGAGCTGCCGGAATGCGCGCGTTTCACGGCTGTTGTCTAGCTATCTAGAACCTCGCGCACCTTTGATGCCAGCCGCTCGAAGCTAAAGGGCTTGCTGATCAGGTTCACGCCGAGGTCCAATCGTCCGTTATGGACGATGGCGTTGCGCGTATAGCCGGTCGTGAAGAGTACCTTGATGCCTGGGCGTCGCCGTCTGGCCTCGTCGGCCAGCCGGCGGCCGTCCATCCCCTCTGGCAGCACCACGTCGGTGAATAGCAGATCGACGTCGTGCGCGGCTTGCAGCACCTTGAGTGCGCTATGCCCGTTGGCGGCCTCGAGAACCTCGTATCCAAGTTCGCGCAGAATGCCGGTGCTGAAGGTTCGAAGATCATCGTGGTCTTCAACGACAAGGATGGTCTCTACGCCGCCGTGCGTGGGTGCGGCGACTGAGGGTTCATCTGCTTCGGCCACGGCTCCTTCAGAAATAAGGCGTGGGAGATAAATTTTGATCGTCGTTCCTTCACCGACCTCGCTGTAGATGCGAATGTGCCCGTTGGATTGCCGCACAAAGCCGTATACTTGGCTCAGGCCCAGACCTGTGCCTTTGCCGACTTCTTTCGTCGTGAAAAACGGCTCGAACACCTTCGCCAAGGTCTCGGCGGACATGCCGGTGCCGGTGTCGCTCACGGCAATGAGCACGTACTGACCGGCCACGACGGGCTCGGGCACCTGCGCGACATAGTCTTCATCGAGGTGCGCATTGCCCGTCTCGATGGTAAGACGGCCCCCGGCGGGCATCGCGTCTCGCGCATTCACCGCCAGATTCACGAGAGCGTTTTCCAGCTCGCCCGGATCCGCCTGGGTGCGCCAAAGGCCACCTCCGGTGACCGTCTCCAGCGCGATGGTTTCTCCCAAGGTCCGCTGAAGCAGGTCCGCGAGGTTTGTCACCAGGCGACTGGCATCGAGCGGCTTGGGGTCAAGCGGCTGGCGCCGCGCAAAAGCAAGTAACCGGGCGGTAAGTGTAGTCGCTCGCTCGGCGCCGTGCGAGGCCATTCGTACCGAGCGCTCGATGCGTTCGGTCGCGGGGGACACCGGCAGCGTTGAAACCTGACGGCGTATCGTGTCCAAACCGCCCAAGATGACGGTGAGCAGGTTATTGAAGTCGTGGGCCACTCCGCCAGTCAGCTGGCCGATGGCCTCCATCTTCTGGGCCTGACGCAGCGCCTCCTCCGCTTTCATCCGCTCTGCAACTGCTTCACCTACCCGCGCCTCTAGGTCGGCGTTCAGCTCGCGGAGGTCTGTGCTGGCTTGCTCGGCCGTTCGACGCGCTTCGAGCAAATCACGCTCGTAACGCCGCCTGTCGCTGGCATTGAAGACGGTTATCCGGATAAAGCGAACGGCTCCATCGGGGTCCCGACGCTCGACTGCGTTGAGCAAGACGGGAAGCAAGCCACCATCCGCGCGAACCAGATCCAAAGCTACTTCGTGGAAGGCGCCCTGCATTCGCAGCAGCGGTGCGAAATGGGTCTCGTAGTAGATCTTGCCCGCAATATTGAACAAGTCCGGGACCCGACGCCCCACAAGTTCTTCGGGCTTGTGTCCGAGCCACTTCGCAAGCGTGCTGTTGACCCTCCCAATCCGGCTGTCCGGTTGCGCCGAGATGTAACCGCACGGCGCATTCTCAAACAGGTCTTCGAGATCGTCAGCCGTACCGTGGGCGTCGGCAATGGGACGGAGTTGGTCAGACAAAGGCGCGGATCGCCGCGATGGTTTCTTCAGGCGCACTAAGGTTGGGGCAGTGGCCTGTTGCCTTCAACAACACAAATTCGCTGCCGGGCAGGTTACGATGCACGAACTCGCCAACGTACTGAGGCGCGATCACGTCATCGGAACACTGCAGCACGAGCGCCCTGGCAGGCACGTCAGCGAGATCGTCGCGATTATCCGACAGGAAGGTAGCGCGTGCGAAAGCCTTGGCGATTTCCGGATCGGTACGACAGAAGCTGTTGGTCAACTCCTCACCCAGTTCGGGCCGGTCGCCGTTGGCCATGATCACCGGTGCCATTGCCTGCGACCAGCCCATGTGATTGCTGTCGAGGAACTCGAGGAGCTCGTTGATCTGAGCCTCGCTGAAGCCACCGACGTACCCCTCACCATCATCGATGTAGCAGGGGGAGGGACCGATAAGGACCAGCTTTTCAAAAAGCTCTGGCGCCTTCTTCGAAGCCAGCACGCCGATCATCGCGCTCACGGAGTGACCGACATAGACGCCGGACTTGACCCCCAGCTCGCGACAGAGCCCGACGACGTCGTCCGCATACCCGTCAAGCGAGGCGTATTTCACCGGGTCGTACGCATCGAGATCGGAGCCCCCGGCGCCAATATGATCGAAAAGTATTGTCTGGAAGTCGGCTTCGAACGCAGGGGCCACGTAGCGCCACATATTCTGGTCGCAGCCAAACCCGTGCGCAAAGACAATCGCCCGATTCCCCGCACCACGAACGTGCGCATTATTTCGAGTCGAGAAAGACATAGCCGATCCTCTAGCCGCCCTCGGTCGCGGCTAACACCATAGAACCACACTTGCCAAGCCAACCGGAGTGAGGGCTGTTTTCCCAAGCAGTGTCACCGGCGACGCAGGCAGGCGCATCGCCCAGCCTCCTATTCGGAAAGCCAAGATCGTCGTTCTAAAAGCGGCCGCCGTACTCGCAGGCAGGTTAGAGCGCCCCCGTTCCTGCCTATTTGATAGCCGCCTTCACTGCAGCAAAGGCACGGTCCGCGAATTGCCCTAGCGCCCCCTTCTGCGCTTTGTAGTCGATCCCCTGCACAACACTTACTGTCGTGTTGCCCACAGCGATGCATTGTACAACGAATGCGCCAGCCCCTGCGCGGCCACCCTTCACGATCACGAGCTGGCCTGGGAAACTTTGCATATCAACGCTAAGCTTGGATTGACGCGCCATATGGGCCACCGCGTTTCCGCAGGTCGCCAGACTCAGCCGCGCTGATGGCGTTCGCTCAACGTGGTAAGTGAGGTTGAAGTCGCTGTCCTGAGATTGCGCAGGCGAAGCGATAGTAAGAAGGGCAAGGGCTATCGGCAAACTTACTTTCATATGTGACTCTCCAGCTGCGTTGCAATGCGGACCGAACATGCCGAACGCGGTGGAGGGTTACAATCGGCTTCGCTGCCCCGGTGACGGTTGGAGATCACCTAGTCCCATTTTAAGCTCGCCTTGATAGCTGTAGTGGCGTTCTTCGGCCGGCAGGCGAACGGCGGCTAACCACGCTACCCGTGCGGTTTAGCAACAAAGTGCTCGAAAGAGGCCACCGGCCTGAGGAGAACGAATGTCCGAAGCTGGGAAGCTCGCGAGCCCTCGGAATGACCGCATTTGGATTCGACCGCCGAGCTGAGCCAATGTCTGCTTTCCGCGATCTGACGCCGATAGCTGCCGGTCTGCAGACGGCCCAAGGGCTGCCGAACTGGTTTCGCCACGAGTTGCCGGTCTGCAAGGCGCCCGAATCCCGGCCATTCGCAATCGGACGGGAGATCTCAAATGCCGCCGTCCGTTAGGCTGCGGCGATGACCATGACGGGTGAATAAGGGATGGGCCGCTTTAGGGCGTCTCTCTTATGAAAGCTGCCATATCAAAGGCGGCATCACGTCGTAGGCAGCGAGACAGCAAACTCTTTTGGCCTTCGGTTTGCCGCTGCCAATCCGATTAGATCGCCTACTGCCGTATCCTAATGGTTCATGCATCATGAGCCGCCTCATTGATGCCGCCGACTCCCTCGTTAGTGCAAGCCTTAGCCCCTCTATGCGCTGAGGCGGATCGTCACTACACCCGTCACGATGAGCGGCGAGATTAGAGGAAAGCGTGAAGCGCCATTCAACTTTGTCGGCGGCGATCGGAGCTGCCATCTTGATCTCTACCTCAGGCTCAGCGAGCCCGGCGCAAGGTGTGGTTTCAGGCAACTATGTCGTGGACCGGGAACGGAGCGACGACTACTTCCAAGCGATCGAGAGCGCTACTGCCGGCCTTTCCAACGCAACCCGCCCTCTCGCTCGCATAAGGCTGCGCAAGTCCACGGCTACAGATAGAATGAGAATCTCGAGTTCAGAAGGTCGATTCTCGATCAAGTACGATGCCCATCCACTGATTGTCGTTTGGATAGCCCAAGAGCCGATCAAATGGAAGCTCGTGGAAAGCCTTGTTTTTGACGTGTCGGCAAAAGCGGACGGTGAAGCTGTTTCGCTAACGTTCCGTGCGGCCGACAGCGAGCGGACCATATTGTATCGCAGAGATGGCCAGCAACTCGTGGCAGAAACGACCATTGTCAGTTCGCTACTCTCTACACCAATTAGCTTTACGGTCGTGTATAATCAAACGAACTGAAATGAGCACTGAGTTGATTTGTTTACTGGAAGCCTTCACCGACCTGCGTCTAGTAGATGCGGATGCCGGTTTATATGATCCTTCCAGCGGCCGCTTTCAGGCACACCGTGACCTTGGACGAACGGCAGCAATTGAGTCGTTTACGGCCGGGCAGCTTTTGATGCGTGTAGATAGGCCCCGTAAGGCCTATGGGTGGAAAGAAGACATCCGAAATAGCGCATCCAGCTTTCGCGGTTGCGATCTTTTTCAGATGAGGCATGATGGAACGCCAGCGGAGGCAGAACGTGATTGGAGCGTCCTATGCGACATCTGAAATACATCGCGCCACTTTCGCTTTGTGCGGGCAGTCTCAGCGCGCCTAGCCATTCTCAAACCGCCGCTGACCGTGCTGCCGTTGAAACCGTAGTAGCCGAGCAATATCGCACGTTCGGTGCCCGTCAGGCGGACGCCTACGGGGCCCTGTTCACGCCCGAAGCCGTCTTCATCACTGTGGATGGCATGAAGATGAATGGTCGGCAAGAGATCATCGATGGTAACGCGTTGTTCTTTGGGATGGTCGATCCCAAGAAGAATAACGTTTCCTACAAGAACCTGACGGTCAAATTCCTCAACCCGGTTACTGCCGTTACCTACAGCGTATGGGACGGACTCTGGACGAAGCCCGCGATCGCCGACCGAGCCCAATCAGGCTATCTAACGATAACGCTGAGCAAGGTGGGCAACCGATGGCTGATCGCTTCGGCTACCAACGCCTTCAATTGGCGGGGCACGCCGAATTACGACCTGCTTGAATATGATGAGTGGCGCAGAAGAATGAGCAAGGGCGGGACGACGGCACCTAAATGAACGTCTGCAAGTGGGTCGGTAGCGGACCAACAGCCTCCGGGGCGGGCGGATCTAGTGCCGTAATGAAAGAAAGTGGGTGGTTAGCTGCCGTTTGCTGAATTCGCGTCGCAGCTTCTTCTTTCTGCCGCTCAATCGCACGTGCGGTGACCTACTGCGTTATCGGAGGCGCCTCGGCAGAAATATTGCCAAGCGCAGGCATGACCGAAAACACGCCGGTCGCATTGTAGCTTTTTCCATATGCTTGAGGGATGTAGAGGACAAAGTCGCCGTGCTTGCTGTCTGAAAGATAAAGCACGCTTGGTGGAACGTCATGTGACATCCGGGCATATCCGCACTCTTTTCCATTCGTCCATGCGCGGCATCGTAGATCTCCTTCACCTGAGCGCGATGTGAGCGTAACCTTATCTCGCTTGTGATTCAAACTACCGCTAAACGGCCGGAACTTTCGACCGGAATGGGTGTATACTTCAACGTGATATAGTCGGAGCCTTGGTTCGAAGCCCAAGCCTACCCGGTCAGGCTTGTGATCACCGTCCAGGTCGACCTCGAATGCCGTAAGACAGGCCTCTCCAGTACGTCCACCCGGGCAGGTCGTGTGTTGCGTTTGCCCGTTGGCTTCAGCAGCAGTTGGTGCGCCCGCCGACATCAAAGCTGATATGGCAAAGATAACGCCCAGCGAAAGGTGCTCGCTTACAGCGGGCAAGGCAGGCAGGCGAATTGCGGAAGTCGCGGGGCATAAGAACTGCATTCGCGCAAACTGACACGCCTGTACAGCGTCCGCTAGTGGTTCGTGAGCCGACCGGCGGCTTTGCCCCATTTGTTGCCGTTCCCGTCCCGATCGCGGAGCCTCGTAAGCGGACGATCCGCGCCATGGTGATTTGACGCGGCTCAAACTCTAAAGATGGTGATTCGCTGCTCCTTCCGAAAGTTCGTGGAAGGCTTTACGTTACGGCACAAGGAGCACCTGCTTGGTGTCTGCTTAATGCGATTCGTTATCTCGGCGTCGGTATTGAAGTACTCTGCGAACGGAATCTGACCATAATGATGCCCCGCTTGATCTAGATGGGCCCCTGCACAAATCGCCAACTCTCAGCGGTCTTGAAAGCGGTCGTCTATAGAGCGCTCAAGCTCCAGGTATCAACGCTTGCCCTCCGCCAGAACGCCATACTGGTCCACGACGATCCCGAAAAAGAAGTCGTTGTAGTCGCTGTTCAGATTGGAGGCGCCGAACGATTGAGACAGACATTCCATCTGCGTATCGGTCACCCCCGATTCGGCCGATCGCCTTTTGAAGGCCAGAACCATCACATCATATTGATGCACGATGGTTCCCGGGGGAATCGCACAAAATGTTTCGATTTTACGGCCGTAGCCGGCGAGACTATCCGTATCCGCATCGAAGATTGGCAGATTCGCGAACATGCCGCGCGCAACAAGCCAGGCCGTTGCCACTCTCTTTGTGCGGGCGCGGTGTGCCACTTCATATGCGTGTTGAAAATGCTCGTTGACGTAATTATCGGCGAACTCGATTGAAAGCTCGCTTTCGATGGCTGCGGTTACCGCGCAATCGATGTCCGGCGCCGTGGGCTGTTGGTCGTCGCGCGGCGGCGGCGCCCTCGCGACGGCGAGCTCGATTAGGCCGCCCTCGTTCCTTTTGACCGCGATCGTCTTACGCGGGATACCGCACCCGGAGATGCGGTCTAACGCTACCGCCTCTCCGGCACCCGTCTGCCCCGAGAATAGTGACCACATAAGGCCAAGGGATACGAAAACGGCTGCGGTCACGCCTGCCTCCAATAATCTGCAAAGCAGTTCAGACTTCGGGGCCCACCCCCGCGCGCGGCGCACCCCCGTCGCAGCTGTCGCGCGTGAAGCTCATTGCATTCTTGCCCCAGCCGGCGCGGTCTGATCCGGTCAATTGCCCGCTTCGTTCCATTTCAAGATAGCTCGCCTTGGCCATTCGCCAGAGCTTGCACGCGCCGGCATAGTCGCGGCCGTTATAATGGTTGGCGCCTGTCGTCATCAGCGCGGTCGCCCTTGCCCTGCGCGGGCCGACCGCATTGCCGCCAAGCGCGATCAGCCTCTCGTGGATCGCGAGGACCTGGTCGCCCTTGGCATAGCTATCCGCGAAGCTCTTGTGATCGGCGAGGATCTGCGATTGCAGGTCTATGATTGCGGCATAAAGGCTCAACGAGCCGGCATCGCGCGGGTCGCGTCCCGCCAAGATTGCGGCATGTTGTGCCGCGGACGCCACCGATTGCCGTGCCGCTTCGTCACGCTTGTTCGTGCGGTGGACCACCGCGCGATACCATTCCGAGATGGCCAGCTTGCGAAGCAATCGCGGATCCTCTGGCGCGGAGGCGACCAGCCGCTGGTTGATCGCGACGGCGGCGTCCAGCGCCCGGCGTGCTTCCTCTGCATGCTTGAGCTTGTGATGCGCTTCGCCGAGCAACCGAAGGATCGCCGAGCGGGGGGACAAGACATCTGCCGTGTTAGCGATCCGCGGTGGCAAGCCATTCAGAAACGCCGCACCTTTTTGATAGATTGGCAGCGCACCGGCATAGTCGTCGGACCAGCCATGTGAGTCGCCTTCGGCCTGGATCGCCGTGGCATAGATTCGCGCGGTCTCGGGAGTCTGCGTCGCGAAGGATTTGGCGAGGCGCTGCGCCTCAATCGCCAGGGCTCGTGCTTTTTCGGGCGCATTATTGTTGTAGAGATTGGTGCCCGAGCGTTCGAGCAACAAGTCGGCATAGGCAATGACCACGTCGCGATTGCCGCTGGAGTGCGCCGCAATCGGGGCGAGGATCTTTTCGGCACGATCCAGTAGGGTCTCGGCATCGGCGAGTTTGCCGAGCTGGCTTCCTTGCCCCCCCCCGATCACCGTCGCCAGCCGCTTGAACCCGCGCCCGGCCTCCAGCTTCACGTCGAGCGGGGCATCGGGGTCCGCCGCCAGTGCATCGAGATAGGTCAGTCCCTGCCGCGCCAGCATCACGCGCGCCGCCGTCGAACCGGGCGCCTTGCTGACTTCGTCATAGGCATCGAACAGCATTGCCTTGGCGATGCCGCGAGTCTGCTGGAACCGTCGTTCGGCCTCCGCCAGCGCACGCTCCGTCCGGGCATTGGCGATGAGCGCCACCGTAAGCGCGGAGATCAGCGCGAGCAGGATTAGCGAGACCGCGATCGCCGTCGGGCGATGCCGCGCGACATATTTCGCCAGCCGATACCCGCCGCCGGCCCGCATTGCCGCTACCGGATGTTTCGATTGCCACGCGTCGATATCGGCGCGCAGCGCGTCGACGGTCAGGTAACGCTTCGACGGATCCAGCGCAGTCGCGCGGCCGATGATAGCACGCAGCTCGACGTCGTTTGGCTTGGGTGACACCAGCCGTTGGAGCACCATTCCGAGCGAATAGATGTCCGCAGCCGTGGAAACGCGGGCGCTGGTCATCCGCTCCGGGGCGGCGAAGCCTGGCGTGAGACTCAGGCTGCCGATCGACACGGCGTCGACCGGAGCCTCCTGGTCATCGGCCGGCTTGGCGATACCGAAGTCGATCAGCTTCACGGTGCCGCTTTTCGTGACGAGCACGTTCGAGGGCGTTAGGTCGCGGTGGACCACAAGGTTGCGGTGGGCGAAGGCCACCGCCGAACAGATGTCGAGGAACAGCGCCAGCCGCGCCTTTCGCGAAAGATTTCGCTCTTCGGCGAACTGCAGCAGCGGCAGTCCGTCGACATATTCCATCACGATATACGGCGATCCGGCATCGGTAGCGCCACCGTCATAAAGCTGCGCGATATTGGGGTGAGTCAGCTGCGCCAAGGTCTGGCGTTCGCGCTGAAAGCGCTCGACCAGCGCCTCCGACATCAGCCCCGGCTTGATTACCTTGATCGCCGCGACATGCGCGAAGTCCCCGGTTTCGCGCTCGCCGCGATAGACCGATCCCATGCCGCCACGGCCGATCCGCTCGACGATACGATAAGCGCCGATCCGCTCCGGATCGGCTTCCTGCTCGAGGCTTTCCGAGGCGCCACCGGTGCGCAGCGAAGCGACGCGATCGGCGTCGCGCATCGCAATAAGCCGTGCGCGCAGCGCTGGCCTGCCTTCGCTGCGCTTTTCGATCCAGCTCTCGCGCGCGTCTGGATCTACTGCGAGCATCTCTTCGAACAGCGCGATCGCCGCGCGCTCGACATAGAGCTCATCCATCGATCGGGTTGGCCAGCACGTCGAGCAGCCAGGCGCGGGCGGTGTGCCAGCGTCGTTTGACCGTCGCTTCGGACAATGCGGACACCGTGGCGATGTCCTCGATCGTCATACCCCCGAAATAGCGCATCTCCACGATCTCCACCAATTGCGCGTCGATCGCGCCCAACCGGATCAGCGCGGAATCGAGCGAATTCAGGTCAAAGCGCTGCTCTCCTTCTACGCGGGTGCAAAGTTCGACACGGACGTGCTCGCGGCGCGCGGCATGTTTGGCGCGGGCATGATCGACCAGGATGTTGCGCATCATCCGCGACGCCAAAGCGATGAAATGCGCGCGATCCACCGGCCCCAGCGCTTCGCTTCGCATCAGCCGCAGCACGGCGTCGTTGATCAGATCGCCCGTCGATAGCGACGAGTTGCGTTCGCCACGCAGCCGGGCCGCAGCAATCTGGGCAAGCTCGGGATAGAGTCGAGTGATCAGCCGATCGCGGGCCGTGGTTTCACCACCCTGCCAGCGCGCCAATAACATGGCGGTGCCTTCGTCCCCGGTCATCGCCAGCCCCCACTTCGCTTGCAAAAACAGGAATATGTGAAAGCTTGCTCAGACGCAACGCGGTTGAGGGCCCCGCCCGCACCGCCTGACCCTTTATGCCGCTGCAATCCGCTTGTCCCTTCGAAGGGGGAATTGATATCGTGGCTGGATCAAAGACGCCTCAACCTCCGCGCCCGGCGGAGCGTGCCCGGGGACGCTGGCTCGCGGACTTCGGCGCGCTTTCCGCTGCCGAGGTACAATTGGTCGATGCTTGCACAAAGGGCGATTGGTGCCGGTTGGGCGGACAACGACCCATTCAGGCCACGCCCGAATGCGTCGTCCGCGCGGCGCTGATCCGCTTCTTGGCGCTGGGAGGCGACTCGCTGCACCCGGTTCACGAGGCCGGCGTGCAGCTCCAAGGCAGCTGGATCAGCGGAGGGCTGAGGCTCTCCGCCTGCGACGTCGCACTGCGACTAAGCTTGCTCGACTGCATGCTCGACGAGGCGCTGCATGGATTCGATGCGCGGTTGCGGTCGCTCAACCTCTCCGGGAGCCGCTGCGCCAGCTTGCGCGTCGATCGCGCCGAGATTGCCGGGGGACTTACGCTGAACCGGGGCTTTGTCGTCGACTCGCCCTTGTCGCTGGTCGGTGCACGGATCGGCGGTGATCTGGATTGCAGGGGGGCATGCTTTGTCGGTGCGGAGAGTCTTGCCTTCGATGCGAGCTACAGCGCGGTCGCGGGGCAGATATTGCTTTGCGACAGCTTCACAGCGGGAGGGCAGATGCGGCTGATTGGCGCGCAGGTGGGTGGTGATCTGGTCCTGTCGGGCGGTCGCTTCACGCAGCAGGGCGTCGCATTCGCCGCCGACGGCATCCAAGTGGAAGGTAATATCCTGCTAGGCGCCGGCGCGCACGTCATCGGCGAGTTTCGCATTCCGGGCGCGCGTATCGGCGGGCATCTGGCATTTCAGGAAGCGCGGCTCGAGAATGGCGATGGCAATGCCATCCATGCCGAGAATGCGGCCATCGGCCAGGCGCTCATCCTGCGCGATACGGTCATCCAGGGACGCGTGGTGCTCACTGATGCGCAAATCGCGACGCTAGCTGACGATCTCGTCAGCTGGCCCGTAGGGCAGATCGCGCTCGACGGGCTCCGGTATCAGCGGATTAGCAGCCCGGTGATGAGCGCGGAGGCCCGCATCGCCTGGCTGGAGAGCCAGGTTCCAGACGATGTTGGCCGGACGTTTCGTCCGCAACCGTGGGAACAGTTGATCCGTGTGCTGCGCGAGATGGGTCATGCCCGCGAAGCGACGGTGGTCGCGATAGCCAAGCAGCGGGCGATGCGGCGCGCCGGCCGGATCGGCAATCGCCTGCCGCCAGCCCTATTCGACCCCCTTTGGCACAAGGCTGACGCCGTACTCGCGATCCGACGTGGCGTTGCGCAAGCGTCGACTGCAGCGGGCAATTTCTGGGCAAGACTGATTCACGGCGCTTATGGCCTGTTTGCCGGATACGGGCATCGCCCGGAGCGGATCGGCATGTGGATCGTCATGGTCTGGCTAGTGGGGGGACTCTATTTCAGCGCCGCCGGCCGATCCGGGATCATGGCCCCCTCGGAGCCGACAATCATCGTCGCCAATCTCGACGGCGCAAAGCGCGCGACGGCTGCGCGCGGCCCCGGAAGCTGCGGCGTGCGCAACGAAGTGACGCCAGACAATTATTGGGCGCGCTGTCCCGGTCTGCCCAGCGAATATCCGCATTTCGACGGCTGGCTGTTCACCGCCGACCTCGTGCTTCCGGTCGTGGACTTCCGCCAGTTCGCATTCTGGGCGCCAGCGGTGACCTATGCCGATGCTAGCGGCACCGTGCGCCCGCTAGAGGGCGGGATGCTCAGCAAGACGATCGAATGGCTGATCGTTCTGTTCGGTTGGGCGATGAGCCTGTTGTTCGGCGCAATCGTGACGCGCGTGGTGGAAAAGGACTGAGCCATCCCCGCCGCATGATCCGTTTTGCCGGATCTATCCGCAAATGCCTTTGAGAAGCACGAGGGGGACGGCGGATGCCCAAGGTTGGCAGGCGTTTTGGATGCGCCATCGTGCTGGTCACGTTGCTAATTTCGGCTTGCGGCCAGGCGGGCGGCAGCCGGGACCAGGCGGTACGCCGCAGCGGCTACGATCGCCAGGGGCGGCCGGTGCCGCGCTATATTCTCGAGGATCCCCGCTACACGCGCGATCCGCGCTACTGGGACCGCAATGGCGACTTTATCGGCGACGTCGACACACTTGCCGACGATAGCGTCGAACGCTGGTATCGTGATCAGGCGCAAGACGAGATCGAGCATCGCCGCTTCATCGAATATATCCGCGACTGCAAGAATTGCGATCCCAACAATCTTGCCGCCGCTAGGGCGGCCGTCGCGGCGAAGTCAAAAAAATGAGGTGCCGCGTCCGATATTCCGGCCGGATGCTGAACCGTTCTGCGCCTTTGCGCCGCTTGAGCCTGTGGAGGGCCAGGATGGGCAGGGGGCACAGTAGCGACATGAGGCGGGACCGATGACCGGCACGGCGGGGGCGCTCTCGCCCGGGCAGCGGCTCGTCACGGCAAATGGCCGTAGCGGCGTAGTCAATCATCGCCTCGGCGCCGGCGGCCAGGGCGAGGTTTATCATGTCACGCTCGAGGGCCTCCCGCTCGCACTCAAATGGTACCACGCGCATTATATCGAGATCGACCGCGGGCTGCGCGGGCGGCTGGAAAGCGCCGTCCGGCGCGGTGCACCCAATGCTTCCTTCCTATGGCCAATCGACATGGTCGATATCGCCGGGAGCCCCTCGTTCGGCTATCTGATGCCGTTGCGTGGCGATCAGTATCGCAGCATCCGCGATCTCATCGCGCCGCCGCCCAACCGCCTGGACCTGACCCTGGCCCAGCGCGCGCATATCTGCCTGCAGCTCGCGGACAGCTTCCTCGAACTCCACGCCGCTGGCTTTTGCTACCAGGACATCAATTTTGGCAACATCTTCATAGATGCGCCGACGGCATCGGTGCTGATCTGCGATAATGACAATGTGAACATCGACGGTGCCGATGCCAGCATCTATGGCACGCGCAAGTTCATGGCGCCCGAAGTCGTGCGGCGCGAGACCCTGCCCAACAGCCGCACCGACCTCTTCTCGATGTCGGTGCTGTTCTTTTACACAATGCTTGGCTGGCATCCGCTGGATGGCCGCCGCGAACATGCCATTCGGCTGATGAATGCCGACGCCGAACTGCGGCTGTACGGCACCGATCCGCTGTTCCTATTCGATCCGAACGACACAGATAACGGTCCGGTCGCCGGTTATCACGATCCGCTTGTCGCGCGCTGGCAGGGGCTGCCGCCGCAGCTTCGCGGCTTGTTCATCCGCGCCTTTGGCGAAGGCCTGCGCGATCCTGCCGCGCGCGCGCTGGAAACCGAATGGCGCGCCCCGCTCGCAGCGGTAGAGGATACCGCCTTGGCATGCGCAGGATGCGGCTTCGAGCATCTCGTCGAGAGCAGCGCCTGCGCGCCTGCGCGATGCTGTCTGTGCGGCGCGGCGATCGTCTGGCCGCCGGCGTTGCGGATCGGCAGCCGCACCGTGCTGCTCGATGAGGGCCGCACCGTCATCCTTGCCAGCCGGCGCACCGCGGCACGCACGCCCGACGGGCGGGTTGAGGCCCATCCCAGCCGGCCAGGCCTGTTCGGGCTGCGCAACCTCACCGCATTTGCTTGGTCTGCGGTCATGGCCGATGGGGCGCGCCGCGATGTCGAGCCCGGCCAGGCCGTCCGCATTCTTGCCGGCACCCGCATCGCGTTTGGAACGGTGTCGGGCGAGATCGTCGCCTGCCAGCTGATGGATGCGGCCGCATGAGCCGCTGGATCATCGGCGGCGCCTCCGCGCGGGGCAGCGCGCATATTCGCACGGGCAAGCCCAACCAGGACGCGGTTTCCTGGGGTCAAAGTCCGGACGGCACGCGTCTGGTCGGCGCCGTTTCGGATGGGCATGGCGCCGCGGCGCACTTCCGCTCGGAAATAGGGTCGGAGATCGCCGTGCGCTGCGCGGTAAGCCTGCTTCTCCACCATCTCGACGACCGGTGGATCGACGATAGCGACAGCGCCATCGCCGAGGAAATATTGGCACTCTGGCGTCAAGACGTGTCGGCGCACCTTGCGGCCAATCCCTATGACGAGGCCGAGGCATTGATGCCCCAGCCGACGCCGCTCTCGCCATATGGCGCCACGCTCGCCGCCTTCGCCGCCAGCCATGCCATGATCTTCACGTTGCACATTGGCGATGGCGATTTGCTGCTCGGCTATGCCGACGGTCGGCTGGAACGGCCGCTGCGCCCCGACGCCGGTTTGCGCGGCGAAGAGACCTATTCGCTGTGCCTGCCCGATGCCGTCGAGCGGTTTCGCGTCGCGGCACGGTGGCGGCAAAGCGGGGAGGCGCTGCCCGACTTCCTGTTTGCGGCAAGCGACGGCGTTTCCAAGTCGTTCCGCGACGACGCCAGCTTCGTCGCCGCCATCGCCGCGATGCGCGTGCGCGCGGAACGGGACTGGGACGCGCTGATGGCGGCGCTGCCCGACTGGCTGGCGGAGATTTCGGCGGGCGGCAGCGGCGACGATTGCACCGTCTGCATTGCCATCTCGGCGGAGGTCCACGCGCCCGCCGATTCTGACAGGGGAAACTGACCATGGCGAAAAAGTCGAAGAAATCCCACGACATGCTCGTTCCGCGCGATCACGCGGAGGCCAGTTTCACGGAGATGGTCCCCTTCCGATCGAGCAAGATCGATCTGAAGAAAAGCCCGCTGATGATCTTCGCGCTGCTCACTGCGATCGTCGCGCCGATGCTCTACATTACCATGGGGCTGGACGGGCAGACGACCGACATCGCCACCAAGCGCTCGCTATTCGCCTGGCAGGTCAATCTGAGCGTCTTCTATATCCTGGCCAGTATCATGGTCGCGATCTACCTTTACGCGCGTCCGCGCCGACCGATCTGGGTCTATAGTATCGCCTTCGTCGCGACCGTGTTCATCACTGCGAGCCCGATCTTCGGGATCCTTGCCATTCCGTTTCGGAACACGATCCCCGGCATCATGGAAATGGGCCTGACCGCGCCCACCTTCCCGGCGCGCTTCTTCGGCATGCTGATGATCGCCGGGCTTACCGAGGAGTGGACCAAAGCGGTTCCTACGCTGATCGCGTTCTGGCTCACCCTGCAAGTGATGCAGGGCAAGACCAAGGACAAGGGCTTCGTGTCGCAGTTCCGCCTGCGCGGACCGCTCGACGGGGTATTGATGGGCATGTTCTCCGGCGCGGGCTTCATCATGGCAGAGACCGCCTTCGAATATGTGCCGCGCACCCTGGAGCAGACCATCCAGCAGACGGGCAGCTGGGATGCCGGCGTCGCCCAGGCGCTCACGCTAATGGTCCCACGCGTCGTCCAGAGCTTCGCGGGGCATATCGGTTGGCAGGCATTGGTCGGATATGGGATCGGCCTTGCGGTCATCCGCCCCAAATCGAAGTGGAAGCTGATTTTCGGGGCCTGGGCCGTCGCCTCCGTCGCCCACGCGCTGTGGAACTCCGCCGGAATGATTCACGAATATGCCTATTATCTGGTCGCGATCGCGACCGTGATCATGGCCATTGGCTGCCTGCTCAAAGCGCGTCAGATCGATTTGCTTGAAGGCGGCGAGGCCACGCCGGATACGTTCGGATCGATCATCGTCGAGCCGGCAAAGGAACGATCCGCGCCCACCGCGGCGCCCCTCCCGCCCGCGCCACGGGCGTCCGCCGCGCCGCCGGTCCTTGTGCCACTCGCATCTGCCGCCACCGGCGCGATCGCGCTCGATATCGATGGTCTGCAGATTCCGCTGCGCGCCAATGGGGTGATCGACCTGTCCGCCGAACCCGCGCTCGGCGGGCGGGGCGTCGGCGTGACCGGCATGGTCGTGCCGCATCCCACCCGCGCCGACGTGCTGGGCCTGCGCAACACCGGCAGCGTCGGCTGGACCGCACGGCTGCGCGACGGGAGCCAGCAGCAGATCGACCGCGACCAGAATATCCGCCTTGCGCCGGGGGTCAGCATCGCTTTTGGCGACGGGCTGTTCGGCGCGGTGGTGGCGCTCTGATGGGCGGCGGCGCATCCGTGGACTGGAGCGACCAGATGGGGATGATGGGCGTCGAGCGTCGCCAGCTCCAGGTGATCCTGGCGCTCGATTGCTCGGGCTCGATGCGCGGCGATCGCATCGCTTCGCTCAACTACGCCCTGCGCACTGCGCTCCCCGAACTGCGCGGTGTGGCCGAGGATAATCCAGAGGTCGATGTCCGCGTGCGGGTGCTGCGCTTTGCGACCGGGGCGTCGTGGATATTTCCCGACGCACTCCCGGTCGCCGACCTGCGCTGGACCGACCTGACCGCGGACGGCGAAACCGACATGGGCGCCGCGCTCGTGCTGCTTGCCGAGGCGCTCGGCGGTGCGGGAATGACCGGGAGGCAGCTTCCGCCTGTCGTCGTCATCGCCTCCGACGGTCATCCGACTGACGATTTCGAAGCGGGCCTCGCCGTCTTCTTCGCGTCTGAGCATGCCGACGCCGCCATCCGCATCGCCATCGCGATCGGCACCGACGCCGACCTGGAGGTGCTGGAGCGTTTCATCCGCCACCCCCGCATGAAGCCGCTGCGCGCCAACAATGCGACTGCGCTGGTCGAACATATCAAATGGGCCACCACCGCGCCGGTCAAAGCCGCGTCCTCGCCCACCAACGCCCCCGATCCGCTCGCCCCGCTCGCCCAAAGCCGGGATCAGGCGGAGCCGGACGACAGCCAACTCATCTGGTGAAAGGAAGTCGGACATGTCCGTCGAAGAACGCCTGCAATCGCTTGCCATAAGCTATCGGGACCAGTTTGGACCCGCCGCCCTGACCAACGCCGCGCACCTGGTGCCCCAGCTTTCGAGCAAGGCACCCGATCTTCACGCCGAAATCCGCGCGCTTGCCGCGGCGTTCGCGAGCAATGCCGGTAGCCGCATCGCCGCCGCAGCCAATCCCGATCTTGAAATCCAGGCAATCGCATCGGAGATCGCCGCTGCACAAAAGCTGTCGATCGCATCGGTCCGTCCTGCCGTTGTGGTCGCGCAGCGGCTGGCGGCTGCCGCACCGCTAGCGCCGAACGCCGCCGGCGCCGGGTGGGCAGGCGAGTCGGTGATCGCCGGTGCCAGCCCGCCGGCCAGCTTCGCGCCGCACGTCGCCCCCCAGTTCGCTTATGCCCCACCGCCAGCAGGCCCGCTCGCGGAAGAGCAAGAGGAAGAGGAAGACGAGGAAGAAGAGAAGAAGCCGATCTGGCAAAATAAATGGGCAGTCGGAGGGGTTGCGGCCGCAGTTGCGCTGTTCGCCTACAGCAACATGAACAAGCAGCCCCAGCCGGGCCCGCCCTTCGAACAGGGCGGCCAAGGCGGCGGTCAGGGCGGACAAGGCGGTGGCCAGGGGGGTCAGGGCGGTGGCCAAGGGGGCCAGGGAGGACAAGGTGGCGGCGGCCAGGGGGGCCAAGGGGGCGGTGGTCAAGGAGGCGGGGGCCAAGGCGGCGGCCAGGGTGGCCAAGGCGGAGGAGCCGGCAGTGGCTCGGCCCAGGCGCCGATGCTTGCCCCGCCTTCCTCGGGTCAGTTGCCCATGCTTTACATGCAACAGTCGCAAACTGGTACGCCTGCCATCGGCTTCTCGATACCGACGCAGGTGGGGGCGATTACCGGCGCGCTGCTGCTGCCGGCCGGGGGCTGGGATAACGGTCCTGCCACGGTAGCCTTCGCCAGGGATCCCAACTCCCAACAGATCGACAGCGCCGGCCAGTTGATGCTCACACGCACGCAGGGCAGCGGCGCGCCGACCCGGGCGGGGACGGTGAACTGGCAGCAGGACGGCATCAATCTGGGCGGCATGTGCGTTGCCTTCATGACCGCACAAGGAGGTCAAGGTGGTCAGGGCGGGCTACCGGAGGTGACGCTGAAGGGGTCGAAGATGTGCATTCTCGACGGCGAATGCCAGCGCGTCGTCGGCTGCGGCCAGGTACCCTGATCGGTGAGCGGCTCGATCGCAGTCTTCGATGCGCTCGCGCATGCATTGGCGGAAATCCGCGAGCGGCTCGGGGACCCGCCCTTCGGCGACCGCCGGCGCACCATCGCGCTTCTGGCCGATCGCGTGCCCGATGCGCGGCGGGAAATTCGTGCCGTCGGGACTGCGATCGATGAGGGTGTGCCGCAGGCCTTGCTCGTGGCAGAGCGCCATTTGCTCGGACTCGAGATCGACCGGCTCTCCGATCGACTCGAGTCCACCACGGGCCTGCGTGGCGATATCGCGCGGCCGATCGTGCGTGCCTTATCCTATGGGCTCGGCTTGGGTCCGTTGCCATCCCTCTATGTTGACACCGCCTCCCCGGCGGTTCCGCCGCCGCCGCCCTTTCCCGATCGGTGGGCGGGACTATCGCAGCCGGTGCATGCGCCGCCCGCGCCCGTACATCGAGCCCAGACGCAACGGAAAAAGCCGGCGCCCGGCACCATATTGATCGCCAACAAGCGCTACCCGAAGACCCAGGTCTATCTATGGGGTGGGCTTCTTGCCGTCGGTGCGGCCGGGCTCACGTTGAATGAAATGAGCGCGCCGGAACCCGCCGCACCCATCATTGCCGGGAACACGGGCCCCGGTGGCCAGCAAAACGGAGTGGTCCCGGTTGGCATAGGCGGCGAAGACACGGACTTCGGCGTCCAGCCAAAGCGCGAATTGGAAACCAATGTCGGCGCGCCCACGCCCACCGACATCCCCGTGGGAAAGCGAATCACCACCGCACAGCTGCAGGCATTGCTCGCCCAGGATCAAAAGACGCTGCTGGTCGACGTGCTCGCCCAGCAGCACCCGCAAACCCTCAAGGGCGCCCATTTCGTACCCGGCGGCGGGCTGCCGGGCACGGTGACCGACGCCAACCAGGCCCCGTTCGAGGCCGTCCTGAAGACTCTTAGCGAAGGCAATCCACAACGAGCGCTGGTCTTCTTCTGTGCCGGTGCGCAATGCTGGGAATCCTACAATGCCGTTTTGCGCGCAGGCGCTGCCGGCTACCGCAACGTCCATTGGTATCGTGGGGGGCTGGCTTCCTGGGCTCAGGCAGGGTTGCCGATGGAGCCACTGCCGTCCGAATCCAGGGCCCGCTGAGCAGGCACGGGACGATCCTTCGGCTCGATTTGCAGAACTGAGAATTTCCGTGACCCGTTCTCTCGGGTTTTTCCGCGAGAAGCATGAGGGCGCGATTTGCCTTCGCCAAGCTGGAAGCGGGGGCACGCGATGCGAGACGTTCGGCACAAGGATGCATGCTGGTTTTCCGGTAAGCTCAATCGAATGGGCCTGCAGTCGAAGGCGGGAAGCGTATCGCGTCACATCCGCGGGGTTCGCTCGGCCAAGGGAGCAGGCGCATCGGTGCTGGCGCTCGCAGCGGCGGCGCTCTTCGCGCCCAACGAGGCCAGCGCCCAAGCAACCCCCGGGAGCGTCGAATGCCCGATCGTCGATCGGATCGTCACCTGCTCGGGCAGCTTGCCGAGCGGCGTGAACGTCCCTGCGGGTGGGAACCGCGATGGACTGACGGTCCAGAACATCACCGGCGACATCTCGGTCACTACGCGGCCCGCGATCGCCTTCGTGGCGGGGACGCCGACCAGCTCGATCCGGATCGCCGATGCCGATAGTGCGCTGCGGATAACGACGACGACACCGAATGTGCTTGCTCGCGATCTAAATGCCAGCGCCATCCTGGCTACCGCAACCAATAATACGAGCCTTTCGCTACGATCCGACATCGACCTTTTCGGTCGCTCCATTTGCTCGCTTACCAGCTGCTACGGCCGGCGCGCCCTGATGCCCGTGGGGATCACGGTGCGCGGGTCGGGCGGCACCTTCGCTATCGAAAATCTGGGCGATATCACGCTCGACAACGACGGGGTCGGCCTGTTCACGCAAAGTGCGGCAATCGTGGCGGACATCTTTGGCGCCGACCTGGTCTCGATCCGCAACGCCGGGACGCTGACGTCGAGGAACGGCGGAGGCATCATCGCCACTGCCGACAACCGCAGGATCGAAATCATCAACGACGGCACCATCATCACCACGCTTGAGGAAGGTCAGTCAGACTTCGGGGACGGCGCGGTCGCGCTGCAGTTCGACCCGCGCCAATTCTACTCGGACGGCTTCGATCGGCCGGACGTCCCGCAATTCGTCGATTTCAGCTATCGGATCGTCAACAACGGCAGGATCCAAGCAGGGGGTCTGGCAAATAATGACTACAACCCGGCGATTGGCGTCAATAACCGCTACATGGAGTATCTTGCTAACGGCGACATCGCTGCGGGGTTCGCTGGCCGGCAAAGCGGGGAGATCATCAACAACGGCTCCCTGGCAGCGCTTAGAGGCGTCTTCGTCGATCAGAATGGCGACGTCTCGATTACCAACAATGGCCGTATCGAAGCGCAGTACGGAATCGATGTCACGCAAATCATTGTCGATGGCCGGGGTGAAATTGCGACGACCCGTATCGTCAATACCGCGCTGGGTGCTATCGAGATCGATGCCCTTGGCGAAAGTTCCCGTTTCGGCATCAGCGTCAACGGTGGAATTGTCGATATCGGCAATGCGGGACTGATCGACGTCACCGGACCGAATTCGAGCGGAATCAAGGCCCGCGGCTCATCCTATTCGAACGCCTTTCGCCCAGCGGGGCTATTCACGATCGCGAACAGCGGCCAGATACTCGCATCGGGGACCGGCGCCTTTGCGATCGAAGTCAGTCGCTCGCATCTCGACGAGACCGGGCCTGCGCCCGATCAACGCAATCTGCTCATAAACAGCGGCACGGTCGCCGCGAGCGGCGACGGCGCGGTCGGTCTCTATTTGGACAGCGTCGGATTGGGCGGTCCCGAGAATATCGGCACGTTCGAAGTCGGCCTTTCGGCATCCTCGGTGGTCCGCGGCGGCTCGGGCGATGGTGCCGGGATTCGCTTCATCGGCGGCGAGCGCAACGTGGTGCGCAATGCCGGGGTGATCACCGCGACTTCCGGGACTGCCATTATTGGCGATCTTGCGCGCGAGACGATCGACAATTCGGGCCGTATCGAGGGATCGGTATCGCTTCGCGCAGGCGACGACCGTTTCGAAGCGCGGACCGGTGGCGTGCTTACCGGCGCACTCGACGGCGGCGATGGCACTGACGCGATCGGCTTCGACGTTGCGGGTGGTACCGTCGCGTTCGCCGACCGGATCGGCGGCGCCGTCACTGGGTTTGAGCTTCTCGAGAAGACCGGCGGCGGCACGCTGACGCTGAACGCGGGCGCCGCGACCCGCACCGCGCTCAGCGGTGGGCGCCTGCGCACCAGTGGCGATCTGGGCGCAATGCGCGTCGATGCGGCGGCCGGCACCGTGCTGGAGGCAAGCGGGACGCTGGGCGCTGTCACGATCGCCGACGGCGCGACCTTGTCTGCAGGCGGAGGCGAAGTCGGCACGCTGCGCCTCGCTTCGCTCGCGCTGGGCGCCAATTCGATTGCACGCTTCGACCTCGGCCAGGCAGGAACGGTTGGCGGGGCGACCAACGACCTGATCGAAGTGACCGGCAATTTGGTACTCGACGGGCGACTGGACGTCGCGCCGCGCCCCGGCTTCGGGAACGGCGTGTATCGTCTGTTCAATTATGGCGGCACATTGACCGACAACGGTCTGGTCACAGGCACGGGGTCCACCGCCGATTATCAGGTCCAGACCGCAACCGCCGGCCAGGTCAATCTCGTCGTCGGCAATTTCACCGATATTCTCTTCTGGGACGGTGGCGATAGCATCGCCGACGGACTCGTCGATGGCGGCAACGGCACTTGGACTGCCGCCGGGATCAATTGGACCAACGCCAATGGCGCGCAGAATCGCGCATGGTCCCCCGCGTTCGCCACGTTCCAGGGCGCTGCCGGCACGGTTTCGGTGGAAGGCGCGCAAAGCGTGCGGGGGTTGCAGTTCCTGACCTCGGGCTACCGGCTAACCGCCGGGACCAATGGATCGCTCGGGCTCGATGATGCGGAGAGCGTCATTCGCGTGGGCCCCGGGGCGACTGCCGACGTCGCACTGCCCGTGACCGGCACCGGCGCGCTGGTAAAGCGCGACCCGGGGACGCTGATCCTGAGCGGTAGCAACAGCTACACCGGCGGCACGCAAGTGCGCGAAGGCGTGCTGCAGATCTCGGCGGAGGCAGCACTCGGCACGGGCGGCGTCACGCTAGACGGCGGCACGCTGCGCGCAGGCGCGAGCTTCGCCAGCAACCGCGGCCTCGTGATCGCGGCGGGTGGCGGCACGCTCGATACCCAGGAAAATATGTTGACGGTTTCAGGCGCGCTGGGCGGCGCCGGCACGCTGACCAAGGCCGGCAACGGCATCCTGTCGCTGAGCGGCAACAATAGCGGCTATGCCGGCGCGGCGCGCGTCGCCGCTGGGACACTCAATCTCGCCGGCACGCTCGGTGGCTCGCTCCTGATCGACAGCGGCGCGACTCTGTCGGGCACGGGCACTACCGGCAGCCTGACCGTCAACGGCACCATCGCGCCCGGCAATTCGGCAGGCACGCTGACGGTCAACGGCAATCTCATTTTGGGCGTGGGTTCGAATTATCAGGCGGAGCTTTCGGCCGCAGGCCAAAGCGACCGGATCCTGGTAACCGGCATGGCGCAGCTGAACGGCGGCACGTTGACGCTTTCGACCCTCTCGCCCGAGCTCGAATTCACCGATGGCAGCAGTATCCGCATCCTCGAAGCGACGGGTGGCGTCAGCGGCACGTTCGGTCGGCTGGTCGAAAGCTCTGCGTTTCTCGACTTCGTGCTCGGCTATGCCGCCAATGCAGTCGACGTGCGGGTTAACGTCGTGCGCACGTTCCCGACCGTGGCCCAGACGTTCAACCAGACCAACGCTGCGACTGGCCTGCGCGACTTTGCCCAGGCCGCGGGCAGCGATTCGCTGAGCGTCTACCGCACGCTCTTGCTCCTGGATGAAGCCCCGGCGCGCGCTGCTTTCGACAGCGCCTCCGGCGAGATCTATGGCGTGCTGCGCGCATCGCAGCAGCGGCAGGGACAGGCGGCTGCAAGCCGTTTCGCCACCCGTGCACTCACGCAGGGGGGCGCCGGTTGGTCACTTTGGGGCGGCCTGCTCGGGCTCAACGGCAGTGTCCGAAGCGACGGCAATGGCGCGCGCTTCACGCAGGATCAGTTCGGTGGCGACGTAGGGATCGGCTATGCCGCCACCGACGCACGTTGGACGGTCGGAGTCGGCGGCGGTTGGGGCAAGGGCGACGTGCACTTGCCTGGACGGGCGAGTCGTGCCGCGATCGACGGCTGGCATCTGGGCGCCTATGCCCGCGCCGGCACCGGCGGAGCGGGCTTCACTGCGTCCGCCGCGGTGGTGCATCAGGCGAATGAAGCCCGGGTCAATCGCGGGATCGCGTTGGGCACGCTCAGCCGCACCGCCGGGAGCCGCGTCGATAGCGGCACGATCAGCGCCAATGCTGAGGTGCGCTACGGCTTCGGCAACGACGGCTGGATCCTGGGTCCGACGGCCGGGGTGCTCTACAGCCGTGCCGAGCTCTCCCGATTTGCCGAGACCGGTGCCCAATCATTGGACATATCCGCGGATGATCAGTCGAACGCCTGGACGCGATATGGCGCGGGGATATTCGCCCGCTACGCCGCGGGCGGCAGCTGGCTGGACGCAAGCGTGCGCACACTCCTGAACGGTCGGGGCGACAGCGCGGTTGCGCTGCGGCTGGCCGGGGCCGCGGGCACCACCTATCGCGTTCGCCCCGCGCAGGCCGATCGGTGGGGTGTCGAAGCTAAGCTGGCGGGCGAGACCGGGCTGGGCGGAGGTTGGTCACTGGGAGGACATGCGCAACTCGTCGCATCGGGCCAAGAGCGTGAGATCGCCGGACAGGCCACGATCCGGCTTCGCTTTTAGCCGGAAACGGGGTTCGTGCCTCCTGTCCGCTGTTCTGGAACTCCCCTAAATGCATGTTTGCGCTCGCGCTTCGTCGATTGAGCCTTTCACACAGGCGACACGCATCCCGAAGAGTTGCTTGGACAAAGGTTTACCTACGCTCAGCTATGTTGCCGCTCACCCGCCGTTGTCCGCGCCTGCCCGATACCTGTCTGAAAGCTGACGGGCGGCAGTCGGCCCATTTCCTGCCATCCAAACGCGTCGTGAATGCGGAACCTTCGGAAGGTGCGCTTCAGGTGAAAGAAGCTCGCCACAGCGTACGCCCGGCCCAATGCAATGCACTGCAGTGCAGTGAAGTAACGAAGTGGCGACAATGTCGCAGGCCAAAGGAAATGACTTGGTCCCGGCAGAACAGACCACCGGACCTGATATGCCCGACCAACTCGAAGATGAGACAGCTGCGACGCTAGCGCTTGTGGCCAAAGAATTAGAGGCGCATGGAGCAAGTCGCCTGCAAGGCATGATCGGGGTTGTCCAACACCGACAGCTCACCTTCGCCCTGGTCGCTGAGGGGTCCCCCGACCCGCTGGCCTTCGACCCGCTCAGCGAGATCGTGCTGATCTACCCCTCCGTAAACCCGCGGGCGCCGCTGCGTTTCTCACTGGGGATGCGCGTCACGGGCCGCGTCGATTGGCTGCCGACTGCCGCTTGTGGTGCTCGCGGCAAGACGGCTCTGCCGCCTTCATCCCCACGGATGGAACGCAGCTCCATGTCCGTATCCAGGACGGCCGGCTGAGGGAGCGCGGGCCTGCCATTTTCGGACGCTGGCGAAGCTAAAGCAGGATTTCACAACGCGGACACGGCCGCACCCTTCCCGCGCTGGCGGCGGCGTTCACGACAGGCGCCCAAGCGCGCCTGGGACTGAAGGAGGTAGGAGAAGTCGAACTGGTCGGTGTGCCGGACATGGCACATGAAAAAGGAAGACCAGAAATGAAGATCACCAAGCGCTACGGAGTCGCCAGCACGCGCGAGCACCTGTTGAGCGGAATGCCAATCACCCGCATTGAGGCGCTGCTCCTCTTCGGTGTGCCCGACCTCACCAAGATCGTCTCGGACCTGAAGCGCGAAGGCCACGCTTTCGAGCGCGGCCGCGTGTCCGTCGCAGACGCGCTGCGCCGGCTTTCGCCCCGCGCGCAGGTCGTGCCGCCGTCGGATCTCCCGGTGCGCGAGATCAGCCTCACCGAATATCGCATCGCGCGGTGAGACGCCGCTTCTCGCGGCGCCAGCGCTTTGCGCTGGCGCTCGCGTCGGGCGGCCACTGCGCCGGCTGCGGTGGCCCGATCGGACCGGCCTTCCATGCCGACCATCGGCGTCCGCACGCCCGCGGCGGCCAGACCGTCCTTCTCAATGCGCAGCCCCTCTGCGCCGACTGCAATCTCAAGAAAGGCTCCCACATGCCGCAATTGCGCCCTTGGCAGAATGCCGCACATGACATGGCGATCCGACGCTTCCTCACCTCCGACGATCCGCGCCTCTTCATGGTCAATGCGGCACCCGGGGCCGGCAAGACGCTGCTCAGCTGCGCGATTGCAGCGACCCTCCTCCAGGACGGCGCCATCGACCGCGTCGTCGTGATCGCGCCGCGAAGCGAGGTCGTGAACCAGTGGGCGGCCGACTTCCTCCAGATGACCGGCCGGCCGATGAGTCGTGTGACGGGCCGCGACGAGGACATGCATGCGCTCGGTCTCGACATCTGCGCCACCTGGGCGGCGGTCGCTTCGCGGCAGGACGCCTTCGCGCATCTCTGCACGCAGTCGCGCGTCCTCGTCATCTGCGACGAGCATCATCACGCCGCCGTCGATGCCGCCTGGGGCGAAGGCGCCGACGCGGCCTTCGCCAGAGCCGCGCACGTGCTCATCCTGACGGGCACGCCGCTGCGCTCCGATGGCGGCGAGACCGTCTGGACGGTGCGCGGCGCCGACGGCTCGGCTGCCCTCCCCGCCGACGCAGTCTATACGCTGACCTACGGCGAGGCCGTCGATCTCGGCTACTGCCGGCCGGTCACGTTCCACCGCCACGAAGGCCGCTTCCGAATCGTCCTCGACGATTCGTCAAGCGCCGATGCCGGTGGCACCGCCCTTCCCGATGGCCTGACCGTGAGCAGCCAGGAAGCAGCACCGATCGCCGACGAGCACCCCGCTGCCCAGGCGCTGCGCCGGGCGCTCGACTTCTACCGCTTGGCTTGCTCGCCACACTATAATGCCGACGGCACGCCGTCGCAGGAGAGCTTCCAGGCAAGCATGCTGTCCTGCGCCACGGCAGAGCTCGACCGCATTCGGGAGCGCATGCCGAGGGCCGGTGGCCTCGTCATCGCCCCGACGATCGAAGTTGCCGAATATTTCTCCGACCTGCTGCACGCAATCGAAGGCGAGCGCCCGATGCTCGTCCACTCCAACATGACCGGCGCGGACGGCCGCATCGACGCGTTCCGCCGCTCGACCAAGCGCTGGATCGTATCGGTGGCGATGATCACCGAAGGCGTCGATATCCCGCGGCTACGCGTCCTCGTATATCTTCCCTCGGCGCTGACCGAACTCGCCTTCCGGCAAGCGGTCGGGCGAGTGGTGCGAAGCGCTGGTCCCGACGACGACAGCCGCGCCTATGTCGTGATGCCGGCGTTTCACATCCTCGACGCGTTCGCCCAGCGCGTGGAGGAGGAGATGCCGCCGCGCATCGCACGCGAGGAGCGGCCGCCGACCAAGCGCTGCAAAAACTGTCGGGCGGAGAACCTCCGCTTCGCGGTGGAATGCGAGAAGTGCGGCGAGCCTTTCCCCATGCCCGTGCCGCGTTTTCAAACTTGCGCCAGCTGCGACGAGCTTACGCCGGCTGCGGCCAGCGCATGCCAAGGCTGCGGCACGAAGTTCGAGCAGGCCTATACCGTCACCTTGCGCGAGGCTCTTCGCGACGGCGCGATTTCGCGCGGCGTGCGCCTCCAAGAAGACGAGCTGGCGGGGCTCGACACCAACGCCGAACGCGTTCGGACGGCCGTCCTGCAATCCGGGGACGACGCTCTCATCCGTGTGATGCGTACGGTGCCCGAGGAGTGCCTCGGCCGGCTTCGTCGCATACTTTCGGAGGTCGCGTTTGAAGAAGGCGCAGGATGAGGCGATCGATATCATCGGTGCCATGGCCCTGCCCTATCCGCCGGCCAGGCGTTGCAGCGCTTGTCGGGTTAGGGGCCGGGCGTTCCACGTTCGGCCAATACAGGCCTGTCGACCGCCACGAGGTTGAAGCCATCGCGCGTGCCGACGATCGACACTCTTCGCCCAGCCAGCTTCCACGCCCACCTTCCGGCCTCGACGCGCCAGACACCGCCATCGTCCATACGGAGCACAAGCTGCCGGCCCTCCTCGAGCAGCATGCCTTCCAGCTCGAGGCGGCCACCAAGCGGCACTCAGCGGCACACCGCATCACCACCATAGGCGCGCCAGCGAAGCGCTGTGCCCGAGCGCACCATCGCGCACGACAGGTCGCCGGTCCTAGGGCCCGAGCAGGAGGCATCGGTTCGCCCTCCCTTGGCGGACCCGTAGGAAATGCAGGACAGGATTCGGCTTCGCACACGGACATGGCCGGTGCGAAGTGCCCCTTTTGCACCGCCGAGCAACGCGACCAGTTTGTCGCGGGCCACAACGCCCGAGACGTTCGGACATGGATGCCCGCGACTGCAGCCACCATCGACGATCTGGCCGGCGACCCGTTTGACCTCGCGCGCGGCAATGCCGTGCAGCCGGATCTTGGGGCCTTCGGCGCACAAGATCGGACCGTCGCCGTCCCAGACTGCGGTTGGCGTGCAGGTGAAGGATGTGCCGGCCGCGACCAGCCAGACAAGCGGTGACAGGAAGATCATGCTCAGTGCGGCGCCGCCCCCGCCCGCTCGCTGCCGAAGCACCGTGCTCGCCACTGGGGCTTGACGCCGCCGACCTCCTTTTGCCTTCTGTCGAAATGACGACGTCACCATCGCCAGGCATCGATGCCGCCGCATATTCGGGCACGATGCGCCCAATCGAGCCGCTCCTGCGCGGCATGGATCTGGACACGCTTCAGCGCGAGCTCGAGGCGCACGCGACACGTCCGCCGCCTCGTCCCGTCGCCGCAGCCATGGTCGAGTTCTGGAGCGATTGCGCGGCCTACCTCCATATGTCCTTCATCCATGCCGACCTGGAGCCGCAGCCACCCGTCCGGGGCCGACGGGAGGCGCTCACTTTGCTCCAAACTCTCGAGCGACATCTGCTCTCTTCGGCTGCTATCGTCGCACGCTTCCGCACGACTGCGGTGCACGCGCGAATGACTGCGGAAATCGACCAGATGGAGTTCCACGACGCTGCCACCAGACTCGAACGCGCCATAGCAGCCGCCCACCTGCCGGAGGACCTCGCCCGCGAGGCGGTGCGGCATTCTGTGCCGCTGCGCGACTATCCTCTGGGCAGCACGACGGTCCTTGGAGACTACCGCCCCGGCGCACTGGTTGCCGGTGCGGAAGCCGCAGCCTCGCTCGCCCTGGACATCGAGAAGGGCGAACTGTTCCACAAGGACCGATCGGCGGGGCAGCGGTCCGACTGGCTGACGGCGAGGCTGATCTCCTCGGCGGCAGTCCTTTTTGAGGAAGTCACCGGACGCAAGCCGACTGCCCATATTTCTGAAGGCCGGGACCCGGATCCTTCCCGGTTCCTCGCGTTTCTGCATTCGCTATGGCGAGAGTTCGCCCGCACCGTCCACGCTCCGTGCCTTCCACCGCCGCCCAAAGTGCGCTTCGTGCAGAAGGCTTTGAAGAAATAGGCAACGGAGTGCGAGTTTTGCCCAGCAGCCACGACTAGCGGGCTATGCGTCTGCAGGTAGCCCTGCCCCAGATCGTCCTGAAGTCGCGACGAAGTAGGGAAAGGTAAGCGGGCCTCGAAGTCGATACACGCATCTTATCCGAGTTCATTCGGAAGGATGTAGCAAGTGCGCGACGGCAACGACGACAAGGACCAACCAGCGAGCCTAGGCTCGACGGACGCCCCGAGCATGTCGGGCGAAGCATTCATCGGGCTAGCGGACGATCTCGCACGAGGTGCCGCGGTTCTGGCCAGGCCCTTCAGCGAGACCGTCGACCGCATCGAGCTCTCGGCGAGCACAGGAAGGCCACTGGTGCTTTCCGCCCATCACGCGCTCGCTTTGCTTCACAGCGACATCTTTCTCGAACTCACCAAGCGCAAGATCAAGGAGTCGCGGGCTTCATGGAACACTCAGGCATACGTCCGAGCGGACGATTTCAATTCGGGGAGTATCACCTCTGGTACCGGCGCGACCGGGATGACTGGGCCATCTGCTGGTACGCCGACGGCAAGACTCACCGTGTCCAGACCGGTATCGGTGGAGGCGATGCGGATAATCCGCCTCAGCAGGCGATCGAAGCGCTGACCGACCATCACAGGCGGCACGCCTCGCCAAACAAGGGCGGGCCTGCGGCGCCCGAGGTCCTGTTGATCGGGCCGGTCCTCGACCGCTGGCTCCTCGAGCATGTCTCGGGGCTGGCTGCCCCCCAGCGCTACGCCTGGTCGGTCGTGGCGTGGCAGCGCTTCTTCGACGACCGCGAAAAGAAGGGCGACCTGCGCGCCCGCACCGTGAGCATCCTCGACGACGATCTCCTCGAGGACTTCCTCGCATTTCGCCAGGCCGAAGGCGTCTGCGCGCCCACGATCGAACGGGACTTCGGCGCGGTCCGCTCCGCCTTGAACTGGGCCGTCACCAAGCACCTGCTGACGTTCGCGCCCCGGATCCCCAAGGTCGAGGGGCACAAGGTTAAGCGGCAGATCGAATTCTCGGTGCCGCAGCTGGCCGCGATCTTCGAGTCGGCGGCCAGCATGCCCGACGGAGAGCACCTCTTCCTCTTCATCCTCCTCATGGTCTTCGAGCACGCCCGGGGGGAGGCTGTGCTGGAGCTCTACTCGGCACAGATCAAAGGCGACCGGATCCACTTCAACGCCGAAGAGAGGCCCCAGACGAGGAAGCACCGCGCCATCGTCCCCATAGTGCCCAGCGTGGCTCCCTGGCTTCAAGGCATCGAGGGCAAGGTCGTCATGTACCGGCGGTCGCGCACCCAGGCGGAGATCCAGGCGGGCAAGGGCACGTTCGAGGAGCGCCAGACCCATCGGCTCCAGCGCTCCTGGCGGACCTGCCTCCTGCGGGCGCATGCCGCGCATCCCGAGCTCGACCTGGCCCGGCAGGCGACCACGGGCACGGGCGAGCTGCTCTGGCTGCGGCCGCGCAACGCCCGCAACCTGAAGGACCGCGAATGGCGGCCCAAGATGGAAATCATGGGTCCGCCCAATGCGTTGCGTCACACCAGCCACACCTGGCTCGAGCGCACGGGCGTACCCCGCGCGCAGATCGAGACGGCGGCCGGACACGAGGCGGGGGGCGATGGTTCGGGATCGATCTATACGCACGTGAGGCCCGACTATCTCTCGGATTTCGTGGCGGGGATGGAAAAGCTGTTCGACGAACTCGATGCCTATACGAGCGCCCACCGGCACCCGAGCGATCCGAAGCACGCGCGCAACCGCACGGTCATCGGAGCTGCGCGGCGCTGGGTATCGCGCGCGTTGGGCGCAGTCGGCAGGCGCCCGTGAGCGGCCGACTCGCCCGCCGCGACGTTCGCCCGGCGTTGCGGAGCCCCGCGGTGGATCCCGCGGGGGATGCGCAGCGGCGCCGGGGCATTGTCCAGGCGGGCCTGCGGGCTGCGCGTGAAGGAAACGGCCGGCGTCTATCGAGGCACGGTGCCGGCTGCCCTTTGCTTGCGGCGTCGGCGACGCATGCTTCCATCTGCGGATGACGGAATTGACATCGAAGCACCCTGATGGCGCACGCGAGCACGCCCGATCCTTTATCGAACGGCGCCTCATCGAGGGCTATTGGAGCTTCGGTACGCCGATCCCGGCCGTTACCCTGGCCGATGAAATCGGCATGAGCCCCAGCCCGGTTCGCGAGGCGCTCGCGACGCTGCACGGCGAAGGCGCAATCGAGGTTCGGCACCGCGACGGCTATTCAGTTCCCCGCCTGATGCCGCACGAACTCGCGGACGAATATCATGTGCTCGGCATCCTGGCCGAAGGGGTCGCACCCCATGTCGTTGCACCTCCCCTTACCGAGGCCGGAGTCCGGGCCGAGCCGCATGCCCGCGCCCGGCGCCTGGTGATGGCAATAGCGACAGCAGCCGGGTCCAATGTGGCGGCAGCGATATTCGAACGCTCGGCGCTTCGCCTGGTCGGCTATCAGCGCCTCGAGCCCGAGCTGTTCAGCGATTGGGAAGGGGAGCTGGCTCTTCTCGAGGCACTGCTTGCCGGCGGCGAGAAGGCGCCGCTGCGCGCCGCTCTGCGTCGTTACTATGCCCGGCGCATCAAGGCGGCGGGGATGTTGTCCAGGCTCGCCGAACAGATTGCGAAAAGAGAGCGGAAAGCATTCGAGTAGATTGCGCGATCGGCCTTTGATGCATGTTGCCGCAGTCCCGCGGCACAATGTACCAAGGAGTATTTTGCCATGAACCATACGAACAAGCCGCAGCCGATCGCGCTCGGCAGCGCTCGCCGGCTCACCCGGACCGTCTTCGCCGGCGACCGGACCGAGCTCGAGACCCCGATCATGTTTCGCGAGAAGGCGTGAACGACCAGGCGGAGGTGGCATTGCCGCCTCCGCCGATTCGAGCGCCCGCCATGCTTCCCCGCTTCCGCATCGCTATCCTGGACGCGTTCCATATTGTCCTCGACATGCAGGACGATCGCTATCTGGCGGTTGCCCGCGACGCGGGCGCCTGCGGCTTGGCGGACGAAGGGGCGCTGCTTGCCGAAACCTTAGCGGCTTCTAGCGCCGATATCGGATTTGCGGCGTCGCTTCACCCGCGCTTCCAGATGCCCAGGCGCGATCTCGGCGTCGACCTCGGCGAGCACCCTGCCCTGGTTGACTGGGCGGCGCTGCTCGCCGCGCTGCCGCTCAGCCTTTTCCAGCTTCGTATCGCCCCGCCCTCCGCCTGGTTCAGGGGCGATGCGAGCGCTCCCTTGCGCCCAATCGGCGAGCTCGTCGCAGCGGCGCGACGTTTCCGTTCGATGCGGCCCTATGTGCCGGGCGTTCGGCGTTGCCTGCCGCGCTCGCTGCTGCTCCTCTCCTATCTGCGGGTCCTGGGGCTTGATGCGCGCCTCGTCATTGGCGTTCGGCTCTTCCCCTTCGACGCCCATAGCTGGGTGCAGGCCGGCGACGTCGTCCTCACCGACGACTTGGAACAGCTCTCGGGCTACGCGCCCATCGTAGTGGGCTGAGTGGATGCCCCCGGCCTTCTTCATCCTGCGACATGGGCATGCGGGCGGGCCGCCGGACGGCGCGGATAGGTTCGCCGATGCCATTCTCCGGGAATTCCCGGGCGTGACGCGCGTCATCGACAATGGAGTCATCCTCGCGCTGGCCGCGCCGGGACACCTGCAGAGCATCGATGGCGAGACGCCGAACTGGATTTTGGGCGACGTTTGTCCTTCGGGCGGACTGGCTATGTATCGGAGCGCGGCGAGGACCACGCCCGACGGGAGGTCAGCGGCTCTCGCGCGGACCCTGACCCGCACGTGCTGGGGCAGCTATGTCGCTCTCCTGGGCGACGGCGCGGATGCATTTGTCCTGCGCGATCCCTCGGGGGGCGTGCCGCTCTTCGTGCTGGGCGGCCGCGGCATCACCATCGCAGCAACGGCGCTGACACCTCGTCTGCTGCGCGCGGCAGGGCTTCCGCCCGATCCCGACCTTAACAATGTCGCGCACGTCCTCGCCCATCCCCCGGCGGCCGCGCACCTGTCGCTTCTGAAGGGCATCTCGATTGTCACGCCCGGCGATGCCGTACTCCTTGCAGAGCCCGAGCGAAGGGAGACGGTCTGGTCGCCCGCCAGCATCGCCGCGACGCCACAGCCTCTGACCCCCGGGGACATCCTCGCCACATTGGATGCGGTCACCGGCAAGTTCGCGACCGACAAATTGACGGGCGTGGAGCTATCGGGCGGCTTCGATTCCTCGAGCGTATTCGCAAGCCTCGCAGCAACTGGCCGGCGTATGCGCCCCTTCAACGTGGCAACCGCCTCGAGTGCTGGCGACGAGCGGAACTTTGCCCGCTCGGTCGCAGCCCGATGGAGCACACCACTCAGGGAGTTCGAAGCCGGGGCCGCACTTCCGGACTATGGGCCGCTTCTCGACCTCCACCATGAAGTGCAACCCGCGCTCACCGGACTGGACAGCGTGTTCGCAGCCGCGCGCGAGACGTTCGCCGCCGAGGAGAAGCTGGACCTGGTGATGACCGGACAAGGCGGCGACGCCTTGTTCTTCCAGCTGCCAACCCGGCTTGTCGCCGTCGACAGACTGCAAGCACAGGGACTACGCGGGCTCGCTGTCACCAAGCTGCGCGACGATGCGGTCCGCAGCGGATCCTCGATCTGGAGCGTCGCCGCGACGGCCATGGGCGTGCGTATGGAAGCGGATCGGGACGCGCTGCCGCCGCTCACGCCGCACCTGCTCGGGCATGTCTCGCTTGGGGCACTCCAGCGCCCAGCGCCGACCCATCCATGGCTTTCCCAAGGGGGCAAGTTGCCGCCGGCAAAACGCCGACACCTGATGATGCTCGCCAACTCGCAGCTGGTCCACGGTCCCCGCCTCTTCCACCCGAGCGCGCCGCTCCATCATCCCCTCCTGGCCCAGCCGCTCGTCGAGCGCCTCCTCGCATGCCCGGTGCACCTGCTGGCCAAGGGGCCCCTCGACCGGGGCCTCGCCCGCGACGCCATGCGCGACAGGCTTTCCGAGGCGGTCCTCCATCGTCGCAGCAAGGGAGAAGCATCGGATCACTATGCCCGCGCGGTGCTGCACAACCGCGACTGGCTGCTGAGCGTATTGCTGGATGGTGCCCTCGCGCGCGCCGGTCTCATCGACCGGCAGGCCGTGGAACAAGCGCTTCAGATTGAGCAGATTGCAATCAGCACCGATTATCGAGCTTTCGCCGTCTATGCCTGTCTCGAGGCCTGGCTGCGCTACTGGACCGCTGATTGAGCGCGGCTACCCGTCTCGTCCCGAAGCGCCTTGGCAAGGAAGGCAAGAATGGTATCCCATTGCAGGCGCAGATTGGCGGGGCTCTGGACTACGTGCCCCTCGCCGTAAAAGCGCAGCAAGGTCGCATCCCGCCCCATGCGATTGAGGCTGACGAACAAGCGTTCAGCCTGCTCCATCGGCACATAATCGATGTCTCCCCCGATGAGCAGCAGCGGCGCGGTGATTCGCTCAGCTTCCAGGAAACTGCTCGCCTGCCGGTAGCGTGTTGGATCGATCCAGGGTGGCGCGCCGAACTGCCCCTGTCCGGTCTCATACCAAGCGGCGGCTGCTTCGAGCGGCACGCCTTCCCCCAGCACGACGCGCTGGGCGGGCGGTACGGTGCCGTAAGCCGACCCCGGATCACTCAGGCCGCTGGCCGACACAATCGCTCGAAACCGCTTGCTTTCCGCAGCGAGGGTCAGCGCATTTACACCACCATAGCTGTGTCCGTGCGCGGCCAGCCGTTCGGGATCGACGCGCCCAGTTCCGACCGCGGCGTCGATCGCTGCGTCCACATCACGCACCAACACGCTTTGCGGGGCACCAGGCGGACCTGCAGGCAAGCTGGGCAAGAGCACTGCGTAGCCGTTCGCAACGAGAAGCAGCGCGTTCTTGGCCGAGCCGAAATAGTCGGCACGCGCAGCCGCCGGCAGCGACCGGGTATAAACTGTGCCTTGATAGGGTACGACAACGAGGGGTGACCGCGACGATCCGGCAGGCAGGAGAAGCCAGTCGATCAGCTTCTTGCCGTTGTGGCCCTGTCGCACAAGTGGCAGCGCCTCTGGACGGTCGACGTGGGCGAGATGCGTGGAGATCCGGTCCACGACGATGCGCTTTCGTCCTTTCTCGTGAAGCACGAGATAGCCCACGCCATAGGCGTCGGTTTGCAGCGTGATGGCCGCGCCACCTTTCGGCGATACGGCGAGGAGTTCGTCGCGCTCGCTCAACGGGGCGCTCACCGGCTGGCCTGCTTCAAAGCCAAAATATGCCGTGATGCGGTTCCCATCGCGGCACCCGAGAACCGGGCTCGGCGGCCTCCGAACGGCGCGGATGCCGGTGCTCGAGTCGTCCAGATATTCGAGGCCGCTGCGCACGATGGCGCATCGATGGATACGCTTCAACGCGCCGGAGCGGTCGAGCCGCCACAGGGAATTTCCGCCTGCGGCCAGCCAAGCCGCCTTAAAGTCCCCGGCAACCAGGCGCGCGCTCCGCTCGATGCCGACCCGCAAGGCGCCATCACCCTGCCCCAGCATCCAAGAGCCGTCCTCTGCCTGGAACAGAAGACGCTCCCCGAGCCAGAGCGCGGACTTCGCCGGGCCCAGCGTCCCAATGTCCAGCGCAGACCTCCCGGCGCCAATTAGCCGCAGCGCCATTGCGCTCCATGGTTCACCATCGAGGCGGCTTAAGAAGACAAGCGCACCGAGCCTAGAGATCTCGACGCTTCTCGCCATGACATCGCAGCGCCCGCAGGGCTGCGAAACGGTTCCGGAACGCAGATTGAGCAACAGCAGACGACGGCGGCGGGGCTCGTAGTTTGCAGTAATTGGGACGCCGCTGTCAGGTTGAACCGCTTCTCCACGGACGAGAATCGCGACCCGGTTGTCTCCCTGTGTCGCGACAAACTCATCTGCAGCGCCAGTGAATAGAACGCGCGCCTCTCCGCTCTCGACATCCACCACCACGAGCTCTCGGATTTCCCGGGACCGCGCTTCTGAAATGCCCCGCAAACGCGCCAGATCGGCAGACGCTAGCTTGCCCTCTGCGGCTGCGGCCCACCGCGCGGTGATCGTCTTTTGAACCACGCCGGGGTGATCGAGAACAAATGGAAGTCGCTCCTCCTTGAATCGCAGATAGAGGATACGATGCGAATCCAGCCACACCGGCGCCGGCGCTGCGAGGGGAAGATCGGGCGCGCCCTCCAGCCAGCGGACGCTGCCGCGCTTAAGATCGGCGACGCCTAGGCGCAGCCGATCCTGTTGCAGCCGGTATACGGTGAGCTTTGCGCCCGATCGCGAAAAGCCGCCGGCCCAATAACCGGCATCTGCCTCTTGGTGGAATGCCGGCCGAAGTGCGTGCGACGTCCCGAGGTCGAGACGCAGAACCTGCGAGTTCATCCGTTGCACCAAGTAGCCATAGGAGTAGCGCGAGGCGCTGTCATAGGCGCCCCGGCGCTCGACGATCGCCGACCGTCCGTCCGGCGCTATCAGCATCTGACCATAGCTCTCGAGCTTGAGCATATCCTCAAGCGTGTAGGGGCGCGCGGAGGCGGCCGAAGCGAGGCACAGAAGAGCCAGGCCCGCGAGGAAGGCTCGCATGACGATGTTCCTTCGAAAGGGTGGGCTGGACGCCGCTGCGCTAGGTCGCAGCGGCGTCCCTCGGGATCACCAGGTCTTCGAGACCTGAACCGAGATCAGGCGACCGAGTACATCCGCGTTGGCCGGATCGTAGCCCACGCCGGCGGCGCGGTTCACGAAAGGGGGCGAGCGGTCGAACAGGTTTCTGGCGTCAAGAGACAGGGTGAACCCCCTGGCCGACTGCGGTGTCGCGCGAAGCTGCAAGTCGAACGTCAGCCAGGCCGGAACCCTCCGCGAGGGTACGCTGTCGATGTCGCGGTAGCTCCCGACATAGGTCGCTGACAGGGTCGCGCCGAAGCCACCGTCCGACCAGTCGAGGCTGGATCGGCTCTTGAACCGCGCCGGATAACCCACCGTCGAAACCAGACCGAGCGTCGGAGCCGTAGGGGTGATCTGCTGCGAATACCGAAAAAGGTACGAGGCTCCGGCAGTCGCAGAAATGGTGCCCGCGCCCAACGCCATGTTCGCATCTACTTCCACATCGAGGCCTTCGACTTCCACCTTGGATGTGTTCACATACCGGCCATCGACGATTGCTCGGTATGAGTTGATAGGAAGTGCGTCGACATCGACTGCGCCGGGATCGGCTAGAAGCGTCTGCACCCTTGCGAGATCCGCCGGATTCGTCACGGGATCGAGCCGCTCCACGAAAGGGGAAAGCGATGCGTCGGTCAGCGCCGTCAGGATCGACTGCAGCGCGGGCCGATCGATCCTGTTCACGAAACGCGTGCGGAAGTAGTTGATGTCGAGGCGCACGCGCCGGCTCATCTGAAAGGCGAGGCCGCCAGTAATCGTGTCCGCAGTCTCGGGTTTAAGGGCTGGGTTGCCACCGCTCAGGAACAGGACCGGAGTGGTGGTGCCGGCGCCGGTGGGTAGCAGCGTCGGTGAAACGCCGAACGTGCTGTAGATCTCGGGCAATGCGGGGGCCCGAAACGATCGTCCCCAGCTCGCGCGAAGGCTCAGCGGACCTGCAATCCGCCACGTCGCACCAACCTTGGGCGTCGTCGTCTTGCCGAAATCGCTATACTCTTCGTGGCGAATGGCAGCCGACAGGTCGAGCTTACCAGGCCCCGCGTCCTGCGCCACATCGAAGACCGGAATGCTCAGCTCTCCGAAGACCGCCTTGATCTGCCGGTCGGCGTAGGTCGTGGAGACGGGACGCGGCGCCGTGCCGCTGTCGAAATTGAATCCGCCACTTTCGAGCGTCTCGCCGCGCCAGGCACCCCCCACCGCGAGCCGGAGCGACCCTGCAGGCAAGCGGAGGAGGGGCCCGTCGAGCTTGGCGACCGCAGTAGCGAGAGAACTGCGCCCGGTGCTGCCCGAAACGCCGGACCCTATGAAACGCAGAACGCTTTGCGAGTTGGACATGCCGGAACCGAAAGGATTGAAATAGCCATCGCGCGCAGCGCGAAATTGTGTCGCCGGATTGTCCGGCGCCGTGCCGAGCGCTTCGGAAAGCGCGCTGGAGTTGATCTTGTTGCTGGTTGTGCTGCCCGAGCGCTCCCGACTGTGCAGGAAATAGGCATCGAGCTGCCAGCCGCTCCAGATGTCCGCAGTCATGCCGCCGGTGATGCTGGCTGCATCGACCCAGCCTCGCGCATCGATCGGGCCCAGATCATCACCGAAGGAATAGGCGATGATCGTGGCCGGCGTGCCGTCGGGGCTCGCGAAATAGGGATTGGCGGCCGTCACGGCGATCGTCGCGGTCGAAGGCGGCAACGCGTAGGAAAAGCGCCGCCGTGCCCAGCGTCCCTCGAGAAAGAACTCGATGCCCGACGCTACCTCCTGATCACCTCGAACATAAACGGAGTGACGTTCCTGCAGGGGCAGCGTGTCGGTGAGCTCGAACTGGCTCTCTAGGTTGCGGCCGGGTGTGAAGTCCTGCCGCGACGGTCGATCGGTCGAGGCGGGGATCGCAAACGCCGGGACATAGGCACGCGCGACCGTATCATATCGTAGAACCGTGCCAGGAGCCGACAGGTAGGAACGCCAGTCGCTTCCGCCCAACGGGCGCAGATCCGCCGAACGCGTGACCGCGCGCTCGCTGGAGGCAAGTGAGCCGCGCCGGTCATACTCGTAGGCGACCAGGACACCGCCACCCCCCCACCGCACACCCGCAAGCTGGCTCGCCTGGTAGTTCGCCGGCGCGCCGCTCGTGCCGATGCCGGAGCGCAGTCGCGTGTCTGCGCCCTCATAATCCTGCTTGAGAATGATGTTGACGACGCCACCGATCGCATCGGAACCGTAAATCGCCGATGCCCCGTCCTTCAGGACCTCGATCCGTTCCACTGCCGCGAGCGGGATCGTCGAGAGGTCGGAATAGTCGCCCCGCCCGCCCGAGCCGGCCTGGCGCCGCCCGTTAACCAGGGTCAATGTCGCATCGCTCCCAAGACCGCGCAGGTTCGGCGACGAGGCTAGCGAATAGTTGAGGCTGGAGCGGTCAAGGATTCCCAGCGTCGCCGCGTCGCTGCCGGTCGCTCCGGAATTTTGCGGCAGGAGCGATACGACATCGGCGACGCTCGCCCGGGTGGAGCGGTCGATTGCCCGGCGATCGATGGTCGTAACGGAAGCACCCGCCGGCATCGCTCCTCGGATGGTGGTGCCTGTCACGACGATCGGTTCCGAGGCCTGCGCGGCCGCCTCCATATCTCGGCCCTGGACCGGGGCAATCTCGCTGACCTGCGCAGCATCGCCCGCCGCCGAGATGACGATAACATCGGGCCGCACATGCTCGACCCGCACGGTTACGCCGTTCAGCAAAAGCGCGAGAGCGGTATCCGCATCATATGTCCCGATCAACTTTGGCGCGGGTCGGCCGGCGACCGTTTCCGGGCGGAATATGATCTGCCGGCCGGTGATCCTCGAATATTGCCGCAGGGCCGCGTCCAGTGAGAGGCCGCTCAGCGAAAAGCGATAGCTCTGCGCGGCCTGCGCCTGAACGCTGTCGAGAGGGATCATTGCCGCCCCGCTCAACAGGCTCGCCGCAACCGGGAGTATCCACCGCGCTGTCTTTGCCCTGCCCATCTTCATCCTTCGTCCCCCTGTGATTCCGGGGGGGGCGAGAAGCTCTACGTATCGCCGGCCTCCCCGATCATGAAGGAAACGCCGCAGAACCCGCTCACCCCTAACGGCCGAGAGAATTTCTTTGCATGGGCGACCGCGGCGATCGCGGGCACGGGCGGACTTTTTTCTTTCTTCGCGGGTCGCGTGCTGGCTACAGAGGCGCCCAAGTGTCGCTGGCACCCGAAAATCCGCAAGAACCTTGCGGGAAGCACGCAGAGTGGAAGCGAATCGGCCGTATCGTCGCTCAGTCGTCCCCAGAGCCCTTGGGTCCGTCGTTGAGCCACCGGCCAAGCATCGGAGCCTTTTCGTTCAGCCAGGTTTCGGCGAATTGGTCCCGCTTGCGCACATGCTGCGTCAGATCGTTGCGGACCCGGGTGAAGGCGCCGATCAGCGCCCCCGGCTCGAGAAAGACGATGTCGTCGCCGAGATCTTCGTCGAGTTCCTTCATGGTGATCATCAAAATCGTCATCAGCTTATTGTCGGCACAACGAAGCGCGAACTCAGGCGAATTGAGAGGGCCGCTTGCCAGGAGCGCCCACCCGTCGGTGTCGGTCGCGCGCGCAAATGCCATCACGCGCTCGAAGCTTACACGACCTTTTCCGCTCTCCAGATATTCGTATGAGCGCAGCGGCATCTTCATTTCGCGCGCTATATCGTTGACGCGCAGCCGCCGGGCGCGGCGAATGAGGCGCATCGTCGCGCCAATCGTTGCCGCGCTTATGTCTCCGGGATGCTTTGCGACATCGCGAGCCGGTTCGGTGCCGTCGCCCTCAGCCAACCGAGATGCTCCACGCTCGATGCACGCAGTCGATCAGAAACTCGCTGGTGGGCTTCATCGGCGCTCCGACAAACGAATGGTGCCGCTCTCGTCGACCGTTTTCTGCAAGGGCAGCAGCGCGGTCACCGCAGCGGCGAACGCGTCCTCGTCTCCGGCGAGAAAAGCACCGGAAATGCGCGTCTGCGCCTGCGCAGGAGCATCTAGGACGATGGGCTTGCTGGTGTATCGGTTGATCTCGGCGATGGCGCTCGCCAGCGGCACATCTCGTAGATCCACCTTGCCATTGATCCAGCTCGTCGCGACGGCCGGATCGCTGCGCCGTATCCCAACGCGCACGGCGCCGCTCTCCATTGTTTCGCCCGGATGCTCCAGCGTCGCCGGCGACGACGCATGTGCCGACACGACCGACACGCGCCCCTCAACCAGTGTGACGCGGACCTGGTCACCGTCGCGGCGCACCTCGAAGACCGTTCCAAGCGCAGTGACGCTGGTGCCATCCGACGTCACCTTGAAGGGGCGCTGCGGGTCATGCGCCACCTCGAACATCGCCTGGCCACGTTCCAATTCTACGCGGCGCTCGCCTCTAGCCAAGCGCACCGAAAGGCTTGTCGCGGTGTTGAGCGTCAGCCGGCTTCCATCCTCTAACTCCACCACAAGCCGTTCACCTACGCCGGTGCGATAGGTCGCCGGCTGGTTCGTAATCGCCCATGCCGTCACCATCACTGCAAGCGCAGCGAAGGCGCCGGGAATCCACAGCAGTCTCGCTCGGCCGCGCAAGAGGCCAAGTATGTAAGTGCCAAAGGACATCCGCTGGCTCTTTACACTCCGCAGGGCTCGCATGATGTCCGGATCGCGGGATAGTCCGGACGCCTGACCCCAGATGTTGTCGAGTTCGGCGAAGGCGCGTTCATGGCTGGGATTGCTTCGCCAGGCGTAAAAGCGTTCGAGTTCGTCATGGGTGACGGCACGCGACTGAAGTCGCGCGTACCATTCGGCAGCCTCGAGGCGGGCATCTTGATCCTTTGCGCTCGACATCCCGGACAGCATCACTCTGCGATCCGATCCGCGCAATAGGCGAGCGCCTTGGCAAGCCTCCACTCGACGGTTTTGATCGAAATGCCCAGACGCGTCGCGATTTCAGCTTGGCTCAGCGGCGTAAACCTGACGAGCAGGAACACGTCGCGTTGTGGCGCGGGCATTCCAAGCACGATCTGCTTGAGGACCAGCATATGATGCTGGTCTGCTTCGCTGGGCCCGCCCTCTCCTCCTTCGACGCCAAATGCCTTATAGCCAGCCCTCTCCCGAGCATTTGCCCGAAAACGATCCTTGATGAGGTTGCCAAGGATGCGTGCCAGCAGGGAGCGCGGTTCGAGACGCGCCTTGGCGGGATAGCGAGAGGCCCGTATGTAAGTCTCCTGCACAAGATCCTCGGCGTCTTCCGATCGACCCAAACGGCGACGCGCTAAATTCGCCAGCCACGGGGCGTGCGCGCGGTAGTCGCGCTCCAGCGCGGCACGCTCGAGCCCCTCGGTGGTTCGCGAATGATCCTGCGCTCTTTTTGCCGTCACGGTCTTGCCTCCTCGATGACAAGGGAGTGGAAAGACAAACGTGTGAGGGCGACGGCCGCGCGAAGACGCGCGCGCTCGATGTGAAAGCATGGGCACTACCCGCTTCCAGCTGTTCCCGACACAAGGGTTTCCACACCCTGCACCCGGCCGGCGCCGCGTGCTTATCAAGCCTGACTCAGGCAAATCCCGCGGGCAAGCCCGGCGGAGGGGGGGCGGGCGTTGGAAACCCATTGTGAGGGTCCGCTATTTGCGATCGCGCCACGCCAACGCTCGATGAGCCCCCCAGCACTCAGGCACGATCCCTATTTCACGGCGCCCGCCAACCTCAGACTAGCAATAGCCGGGTCAGCGGACAAACATCCGGCTCGGTGGAATGCGTAGGAACGAGCGAATCAATCTCCGATGTCGCAATGGTCAGTAGGCCGACTGCGCGCTGAGGGCTGGGCGCTGCAGAGCGCATGGCCGCGAGGAAGGTCAATCGAAGGGAAGTTGCCGACACGGTTTGTCGGAGGAAAATACATGAAGTCGGAAAGTGCCCTCAGGGTGCAGTTGGGCCCCTACTGGCTTTGGTACAGGCGTGATCGCGACGACTGGCAAATCTGCTGGCTCGACCGTCGTGCGGTCCGCCGTCGCAGCACCGGCATCAAGGGGGCGGGAGTCACCCCGCCCCGCGAAGCTCAGGCAGCGCTGGGGAAGCATTTTCTGGAGAACCAGCGACCAGAAACGGGTTTTCAGGATCCCTCAGAACTGACGATCGAGGAGATCACCCGACTTTGGCGACGTGATCATGTAGCCTACCTCAAGGCGCCTGAGCGCTACGACCCTTCGATCGCGACGCTTGCTCGCTTCTTTGAGCGTGAGCAGGCACGAGGCACGCTGCGGGGGGCACCCACGATCGCCGACATCCGCACCGGCTTGGTGCGCGCCTTCATCCGCTTTCGTGAGCAGGAGGGCGCAAGTCCCCCCACTATCGCACGCGATCTTGCGGCACTTCGCGGTCCGGTGATGTGGGCGCGCAATGAAAACATGGTCGCCTCGGTCCCGAAGGTCATCGTCCCCGAGGGCAGCAACCGTTCGCGCGAGGATGTCTATACGCCCGAGCAGATTGCCGCGCTCTTAGAGCGGGCAGCGGCGTTGCCGGAAAGGCGACACCTGCTTTTGTATATGGTTATCTCCCTGTCGACGCTCGCACGATCACAAGCGATTTTGGAGCTTGTGGCAGAGACGCAGATCAAGGGCGATCGGATCTACTTCAATGCGCCTGGCCGCCAGCAGACCCGTAAACGCCGCGCCGTGGTGCCGATCGCGCCAACCTTGAGGCCGTGGCTGGAAGGGATCACTGGCAAAGTGATCGTGTATCGCGCGGTCATCTTCGAGGCTGCCCGCGTCTGCGGGGGACCAGACCACTTTCACCATCCGACGGCAGACGTCGGACGTGCGTTCAAGAGTTGCCTAATAGAAGCCGGCCTGAAGCAGCCAGCCCTCGATCTATGTCGCCCCGTCCTTGATGAGCATGGCGTGCCGATCACGCTTCCGCCGCGCCTGAAGCTTCGGGAAAACAAGCCTCGGCCGCTGATGCAAGGCGTGGGCACGCCCAACACGCTGCGTCACTCCTTGCACACGTTCCTCGCATCGAAGGGCGTGCCTTCGGCTCAAGTAAAGACCGCCGCCGGCCACACGACCGAAGACGGCTGCGGCGACAGATACAATCATCTTCGGCCCGAGTATCTGATGGAGTTCGTTGCTGGTATCGAGGCCTTCTGGAGCGAGGTGGGCCGCTTCACTTCGGTACACTTGCGATACCAGAGCGATACCAAAGGGCTAGTTCAGCACCCCGGCCCCTGATGTCAAAAGCCGACTTTCTACAACTATATCAATAACATGCGGTTGGTGGAGCTGAGGGGAATCGAACCCCTGGCCTCTGCAGTGCGATTGCAGCGCTCTCCCATCTGAGCTACAGCCCCGCCGCCTCGTCGGGGCCGGCCCGGGAGGCGCTGCAATTAGCCACCCCCGGACCCCTTTGCAACTCCGTGCGCCCTTCAACCTGCGACGAATGCGGTCAGCAAACTGGCGAACGCCTCGGGCTGATCGAGCATCACGAAATGGCCCGCCTCACCCGGCTCCACAAAACGGATGCGCGGCGTACCGGCATATTCCTTGCGGAAGAAGGCGTCCGCCGGGTCCTTGCGCGGGTAGCTCTGGTTCCAGGCATAGACGATCGTCACCGGCGCGCGGATCGCCGCCAGTTCGGGGCGCATATCGGTGGTCAGGTCCTCGTACATCGCCTGGGCAGCAACGCGCGGATCCGATGCCATCGCCCATGCCTTCATCCTCGCCAGAGTCTCTTCCGGTTTCACCGTCAGCCCGCGCACGTTCGCCTCGGCGGCGGCAGCATCGGCGGGCTTGCCATAGCTCGCGGCGACGGCGTCACGCATCTGCGCCGCGCGCGGCTCGACCATCGCCGGAGTCACTGCTGTGCCCGGAGGCGCCATCAGCACCCCGAAATAGGGCAGCGCGTCGACCACCATCAGCCGGGCCACGCTATCGGGATGGCGCGCGGCGAGCATCAGCCCGACCAGCCCACCCATCGAATGGCCCGCCAGTGCGACGTTCTTGAGCTTGCGACCCTTAATCAGCGTCTGCAGATCGGCGACGATGCCGGAGAGAATGCCGGGCTTGAGGTTGGCGCGCGGGTCGTCGCCAGCGAAGCCATTGACCTGGACGAGGTAGACGGTGTGCGCCCTGGCGAGCTCCGGGACCACGCCGTCCCAGGCGGCGCGGGGGCTGGAAAGGCCGGGGACGAGGATGACCGGGCTGCCCTTGCCGATCACCTGCACCGAGATGTGGTCCATCTGGATCAGCGGCGCCGACACCGCGGTTGCGGCCTGGGCCGGCTGAGCCTGGGCGCTGCTCTGGTGCGGAAACAGCGCCGCCCACAATGCGATCAGGATAGCGAAGAGCGGCAGGCGGCCCTTGCAAAGCTTGACGCGGATCATTGCGAATTCTCCTTGGCGGGATTGGTGAAGATGTCCTCGATCGCCATCTCGAACAGATCGGCGATGCGGAAGGCGAGCGGCAGCGAAGGATCGTAGCGGCCGGTCTCGATGGCGTTGACGCTCTGGCGCGAGACTTCGAGCCGTTCGGCCAGATCCTGCTGGCTCCACGCGCGCTCGGCGCGCAGCACGCGGAGACGGTTCTTCATGCGCTCTCGCCCGCCAGCCGGTCGCGCAAGCTCAGCCCACACTGCACCAGCCCGAAACTCCCGCACCAAAGCGGGAAGGTGAGCATCGTCTCGAAATGCGGGACCACGCCGCCATTTTCGAGGAAGCCCCAAATGGTGGTGACCGCCAGCGTCGCCGCGAGACCGCCGAGCATCGCCGTGACCAACCGCGCGCGCAGAAACTCGTCGGCTTCCTCCGCGAGATAGACGCCCATCACGCCGATCACGGCGAGAAGCGGCAGCGCCGGCAATGCCGACAGGACGACCAGCATCGCGCCCTGGGGCGGATGGAAGCGCATCAGCCAGGTGCACGCAAACAGCACGACGACATAGCTGATCATCGTCGGCATGAAGCGACGGATGTAGCGCCGCTGGGCGGCATTATGACGCTGGCGTAGCGAAAACATGTCAAGCTCCCTTTCGAATCAGTAAAGGAGGCTTTACGTGCACAAAGCGTGCAATGTCAATGTCGCTTTCCACAAGGGAAAGTGTGGTGGACACCGGTCACCCGCGAAGGCAGCAAGCAACGAAGTGGGGCTTCCAGAAAAAACCGCGTTTCGTGATTTTTACGATATTTTCGCGGAACCAAGTCGCCCAAGCCGAGTTATGCCTCCCAGTTCCGAGGGCCAACGGCTTTCCGGGTCTAGGGCTGGGCCTCTTGTCGGGGTCCAGCCCCTCCCCCCAAAATGCTATCTCAGGCGGACAGCTCGTCCAGCATGCTCTGCGCCAGGGTGCTAAGCGTATCGTCGCGCGCTCCCATCACGACGATTCGATCGCCCGGGCGCGCCTGGGCCACCAGGTGCGCAGCCGCCGCCGCGCGATCGGGAAGGTGGATCGCATGCCGCCCGGCTGCCGCGACTTCGCCGGCGATGTCCGCGCTGGTGACCTCGCGCGCCACGGTGCCGCCCTGATAGACCGGGTCGGGCATCACCAGCACATCCTCCGCCGCCATCCGCTCGGCGAACATCGCCACCAGTTCGCGCCGCATCACCCTGAGCGGGCCATAGCCGTGCGGCTGGAACAGCAGCAGCAGCCGCCCCGGAAAGGCGTGGAGCGTCTCGAGCGTGGCCGCGATCTTGTCGGGATTATGCCCGAAATCGTCGATCACCGCGACACCGCGCGCCTCGCCGACCAGTTCGAAACGCCGCTTGAGCCCGACGAAGCCTTCGATCGCGCGCGCCGCATCGAGGAGCGGAACCCCCGCCGCCCGCGCCGCGCCGATCGCCGCCAACGCGTTGGAAACATTGTGCCGACCCGGCACCTGCAACGTGACGCGGACCGGCGCCGCGCCCCGCTCGATCAGGTCGAACGACGCGCCGAACCGCTCCGGCGCGACGTTGCGCGCCACCAGATCGGCCTCGGCCTCGATCGCGAAGGTCGTGAGCCGCCCGGCCGGCAGCGCCATCGCCAGCGCGGCACCCTCGCCATTGTCCAGATTGACTACCGCCGTCCGCGCCTTGGCGATGAAGCCGCCGAACAGGTCGCGCAGCTCCTCCATCGATTTATGGTCGAGGCTGACATTGTTGAGCACTGCGATGTGCGGCGAATAGAGCGCGATCGAACCGTCGCTCTCGTCGACTTCGCTGACGAAGGCGTCGCCCTCGCCCACCAGCGCGCTGGCGAAGGGCGCGTCGGGCGACACGAAATTCTTCATCACCGCGCCGTTCATCACCGTCGGATCGCGCCCACAGGCATGGAGGATCCAGCCGATCATGCCGGTGACGGTCGATTTGCCGCTGGTCCCCGCCACGCCGATCGAAAGCGGCGCGGCGTTGAACAGGCTGGCGAGCAGCTCCGCCCGGCTCCTGCGCTCGGCGCCCAGCGCCGTCGCCGCGACGATGTCGGGCACGCTGTCCTCGACCGCGGCCGAGGCGACGACGATCTGGTCCGACGACACGACCCCGCTGCCGTCCTGCGGAAAGAGCGCCACCCCGGCCTTCGCCAGATAATCGAACTTCGCGGGCAGCCGGCCTGAATCGAGGCTGCGATCCGATCCGGCGACGCGCGCGCCCTGCCCCGCCAGGATCATTGCCAGGGGCATCATGCCCGATCCGCCGATGCCGACGAAGAAGTATGGTTTGCGATGATGCATGGCGTCGCGCTATCGCAGTTTGGGCTGGGGGGGCAAGGGATTGGCCCATATCTCCCCGCCGTCACCCTGAACTTGTTTCAGGGTCCCACCCTCCGCGGGCTATGGTGTCCGTTGTTGCGCGTTGGATGCTGAAACGAGTTCAGCATGGCGGACTGACTTGTTGGGGATTGTACGCAAATGCGCATCGGAGTCGTCGCACCGGCACGGACCGTCAGCAGGGAATCCTCGCTGCGGGTGGCCGGGTTCATGGCGCTCACCTATCCCGAACATGACATCGTCTTCCATCCGCAATGCTATCTGGAAGAGGGCCATTTCGCCGGCTCCGATGCGGTGCGCGCCGCCGCCTTCCTCGAATTCGCCAACGATCCGGGGTTCGACGCGATCTGGTTCGCGCGCGGCGGCTATGGCTCGAACCGCATCCTTCACGAAGTCATGCCCAAGCTCAACGCGTCGGCAGGGCACAAGACCTATGCCGGCTTTTCCGACATGGGGTTCCTGCTCGGCGCACTCTATGCCCGGCGGATCGGCCGCTCGGTCCATGCCTCGATGGCGAGCAGCCTGGGCAGGAATGACCCCGGTGACGCCACCGCCTGGGCGCTGGGCTGGCTGATCGACAAGGATCGCCGCGGGCTCGATCCCAGCCTGGCCGACGGACGCCCGGCGGCCGCGTTCAACCTCTCGATCCTCGATGCGCTGATCGGCACGCCGTGGCTGCCCGATCTCACCGATCACGTGCTGATGATCGAGGAAGTGGGCGAGCCGCTCTATCGGATCGATCGCATGCTCTTCACGATGGCGCACGCCACCCAGCTCCAGGGCATCGCCGGGGTTCGCCTCGGCAAGGTCACCGCCATCACCGACAATGGCGAGCAGGAAGGCAGCTATAGTTTCGGCGAGACGGTGGAGCAGATGATCGTGCGCTGGTGCCGCGAGATGGGCGTGCCCTATCTGGGCGCAGCGGAGATCGGCCATGTGAAGCTCAACCGGGTCGTGCCGTTCGGCATTTTCTGACTGTCTTTCCCCTCCCTGCAAGGCGGGGAGTCGCCGGGCCCAAGGCTCCAAATGCAGCGCTTCCCCGGCGACTTTGGCGCGCCGCTTGCCTATATCGCACCCGCGAAGGCATAAGCCGCGCTCCAATAATCGCCTAGAACGTGAGAATCACCGTGTCCGAGATGTTCCGCATTACGCTGCCCGACGGTTCCGTCCGCGAGGTAGCCCCGGGGACTACCCCGGCGGACATCGCCGCGGCGATCGGTCCGGGCCTCGCCAAGGCGGCGATCGCCGCGCGCGTCGACGGCGAACTGCGCGACATCATGCGCCCGTTCGAGGGCGACGCGCAGCTGGCGCTGGTCACCAGCCGCGACGAGAAGGATGCGCTCGAGCTCGCCCGCCACGATTATGCGCATATCCTTGCCGAAGCGGTGCAGCACCTTTTCCCCGGCACCCAGATCACCTTCGGCCCCTCCACCGACGACGGTTTCTATTATGATTTCGCCCCCAGGGACCGGCAATTCACCGACGAGGACCTGCCCGCGATCGAGGAGGAGATGCGCCGCATCATCGCCCGCGACGAGCCGCTGATCCGCGAAGTCTGGAGCCGCGAGGATCTGATCGCGCGCTGGAAGGCCGAGGGCGAGCGTTTCAAGGCCGAATGGGCCGCCGAACTGCCCGAGGGCGAGGAACTGACCGTCTATCGCGCCGGTAAGGGCGAAAACGCCTGGCTCGACATGTGCCGCGGGCCGCATCTCGCCTCGACCGGCAAGGTCGACCCCCAGGCGTTCAAGCTTACGCGCGTCTCGGGCGCCTATTGGCGCGGCGACCAGAAGAACGCGATGCTCAGCCGCATCTACGGCACCGGCTGGCTCAACAAGAAGCAGCTCGACGCGCACCTCCTCCAGCTCGAGGAAGCCGCCAAGCGCGACCATCGCCGCATCGGCCAGGACATGGACCTGTTCCATCTCCAGTCCGAAGCGCAGGGCTCGGTCTTCTGGCACCCCAAGGGCTTCGTCCTGTGGCGCCAGCTTGAGGCCTATATGCGCCGCCGGCTAGACGCCGCGGGCTATGAGGAGATCAAGACTCCGCAGCTGATGGACGCCCGCCAGTGGGAACAGTCGGGCCATTGGGGCAAATATCGCGAGAATATGTTCGTCGTCCCCGACGAAATCCCCGGCACCGAGGAGGAAGGTCCGGTTCTGACCGGCACCGGCGATCTGATGGCGCTCAAGCCGATGAACTGCCCCGCGCATATCCTGGTCTTCAAGCAGGGCATCAAATCCTATCGCGACCTGCCGATCCGGCTCGCCGAATTCGGCTGCTGCCACCGCAACGAGCCGCACGGCGCGCTCCACGGCATCATGCGCGTCCGCCAGTTCACCCAGGACGACGCGCATATCTTCGTGCGCGAGGACCAGCTGATCGAGGAAGTGAAGAACTTCTGCGACCTGCTCGACAGCGTCTACAAGGACCTCGGCTTCGACCAATATGCCATCAAGCTCGCGCTGCGCCCCGACAAGCGCTTCGGCAGCGAAGAGATGTGGGACTGGTCCGAGCAGAGCCTGCGCGACGCGGTCGAGGCGACCGGCCGCCACACCGCGGAATATGGCTGGGAGGAACTTCCCGGCGAAGGCGCCTTCTACGCCCCCAAGCTCGAATTCCACCTCACCGACGCGATCGGCCGCACCTGGCAGGTCGGCACGATCCAGACCGACACGGTGCTGCCCGAGCGGCTCGACGCGTCCTACGTCGGCGAGGATGGCGAGCGCCACCGCCCGGTGATGCTCCACCGCGCGATCCTCGGCACGTTCGAGCGCTTCATCGGCATATTGATCGAGCATCATGCCGGCCGCTTCCCGCTCTGGCTCTCGCCGGTGCAGGCGGTGGTGGCGACGATCGTCTCCGATGCCGATGACTACGCCCGCGAGGTTGCGGCGAAGCTGGCCGCGGCGGGCATCCGAGTCGAAACCGACCTGCGCAACGAGAAGATCAACTACAAGGTCCGCGAGCATTCGGTCGCCAAGGTCCCGAACCTGCTGGTGATCGGCAAGCGCGAGGCCGAGGAGGGCACGATCGCGCTGCGCGTGCTCGGCAGCCAGGGCCAGCAGATGCTGACGCTGGACGAAGCGGTCGCCAGGCTGGTCGCGGAGGCGACCCCGCCCGATCTGCGCTGAATCCCTCTCCCTTTGGGAGAGGGAGGGAGCCGCGAAGCGGCGGAAGGGTGAGGGCGACCGCGCCTCGCCCTCACCCCTCGCGGCTGCGCCGCTCGACCCTCTCCCAATGGGAGAGGGTAGCAGGCGACGCCCGCCGCCCCGAGCCCCGCACTGTGGCCCGCGCGCATCGCGAACGCCACAAATTGCAGCTTCGTGCGTTCTCCCCCTGTTCGGATGGCCCCACAGGCGCTATCTTGTCGTAGCAACTATTCTCATCAACTATCGGAGCAAGTCTTATACGTCCTCCCATGACCCGGCGCCCTCTGGCACCGCCGCCGATGAACGGCCCCCGCTTCAATGAATTCATTCAGTCGCCCAAGGTCCGCGTGATCGATCAGGACGGCGAGAATCTCGGCGTCATGTACACGCGCGAGGCGATGGAGCAGGCTCAGTCGGTCGGGCTTGACCTTGTCGAAGTGTCGCCCAACGCCGATCCGCCCGTCGCCAAGTTCCTCGACGTCGGCAAGTTCAAGTATGAGGCGCAGAAAAAGGCCAACATCGCGCGCAAGTCGCAGAAGACGCAGGAGGTCAAGGAGATCAAGATGCGTCCGAACATCGACGACCATGATTACGATGTGAAGATGCGCTCGATCCACAAGTTCATCGGCGAGGGCGACAAGGTCAAGGTCACGCTGCGCTTCCGCGGCCGCGAGCTTTCGCACGGCCAGCTCGGCATGGCGCTGCTCAAGCGCGTGCAGGACGATACCGTCGAAGACGCGAAGGTCGAATCCTATCCGCGTATGGAAGGCCGTCAGATGCTGATGGTGCTTTCGCCCAAATAAGGCGCGCGCCGGAATAACCACCCCGGCGTGACCGGGGTGGTAAGCCTTTGATTTATATAGACAATTGTGAAAGCGCCCTGTTAAGCGCTGGGCTAGACAAAGACGCTCTTGGTGCGACTTTCTGTGACTTTCGGCAGCGAGGCGTTCAGGCCGCCGGCGGCTCCCACAGCTCGATCGGATTGCCTTCGGGATCATGGATCCGCGCGAACTGGCCGGTCTCCGGCGTGTTCCACTCCGCCTTGGTGATGATCTCGATCCCCAGCGCATTGAGCTGCTCGAGCAGCCCGTCGAGGTCGCGCACCCGGAAATTGAGCATCGCCTGCTTGTCCGCCGCGAAATAATCGGTGCTGTCCTTGAACGGCGCGAACACGATCGGGCCGGGCTCGGGATACCAGAACCAGTCGCTCGACTGCCCCTGCTCGTCCTTGCCGCAGCCCCCGCCGACGCCCAGCGTCTCGCGATACCAGGCGGTCAGCCCCTCGGGATCCTTCGCGCGGAAGAAATAGCCACCCATTCCGATCACCGGCATCGCATTCCCCTTGTTCAGGCGGCCTGGGCAACCTCCTGCCCCGCCGCGGCCTCGAGCAGGCGGCGCTCGATCGTCTTGAGCCGCGCTGCGCTCTCGATCTTATCACCAATCAGGTCGGTCAAATAGAAGGTGTCGACTGCGCGCTCGCCATAGGTCGCGACATGCGCCGAATGGATCGTCACCTTCGACTGGAACAGCGCGTGGGCGAGGTGATAGAGCAAGGCCGGCCGGTCGCGCGCATTGACTTCGATCACCGTGAAGCGGTTCGACGCCTTGTTCTCGATCAAGACGTTGGGCTCGATCGAAAAGGCATCGGCGCGCGGGCGTGACAAGGGTCGCGTCTTGAGCCGCTCGGAAAGCTTGGCGCGGTTGGCCAGCGCGTCGGTGATGCTCGCCTGGATGCGTTGGAGCCTAATCTCTTCGTCGAACGGACGGCCGAGCGGGTCCTGCACCAGGAAATTGTCGAGCGCCATGCCGTCGCGGGTGGTGTGGATGCGGGCGTCGATGATGTTGCCACCCGCGACATGGATCGCCCCGGCAATACGGTAGAAGAGCCCGGGATGGTCCGAGGCATAGACCGTCACCAGCGTCGCGCCGCGCTCGGGATAGACGCGCGCCTCGATCGAAAGCGGCTTGTCGCCCGCCCCGTCGATCAGCCGGACGTTGCGCTCGAGCACGTCGAGCGGCTCGGCGATCCAATAGGGCTCGGTCAGGCGCTTGTTGAGCGCCGCCAGGCGCGCGGGCTCCCAGCCGAGTATTTCGGCCAGCGCTTCCTGCTTGGCGGCGACGCGCTCGCCGCGCCCCTTCTGCTTGTGCCCGAGCCGCAGCACTTCCTCCGCGGACTCGTAAAGGTTGGTGAGCAACTGGCGCTTCCAGCTGTTCCACACACCCGGGCCAACCGCGCGGATGTCGACGATCGTCAGCACCAGCAGCATGCGCAGCCGCTCGGGGCTCTGCACGTGCGCGGCGAAGTCGAGGATCGTCTTGAAGTCGCTGAGGTCGCGCTTGAAGGCGGTTGCGGACATCAGCAGATGCCAGCGCACCAGCCAGGCCACCGTCTCGGTCTCGGCTGCCGTGAGCCCCAGCCGCGGGCACAGCCGCTCGGCGACTTCGGCGCCCAGGATCGAATGATCGCCGCCGCGCCCCTTGGCAATATCGTGCAGCAGCACCGCCACGAACAAGGCGCGGCGCGACACGATCTGCTCGAAGATCGCCGACGCGAGCGGGTGGTCCTCCTGCAGGTCGCCTTTCTCGATCTGGTTGAGCAAACCGATCGCGCGGATCGAATGTTCGTCGACCGTATAATGATGATACATGTCGAACTGCATCTGCGCGACGACGCGGCCGAAATCGGGAACGAAGCGGCCGAAGACGCCTGCCTCGTTCATCCAGCGCAGCACGGTTTCGGGATCGCGGGGCGATGCCAGCACGTCGAGGAACAGTGCGTTGGCGCGCGGATCCTTCCGCACCTCATCGACCAGCTTCGAATCGCGCGTGGCGATCCGCATCGCCAGCGGATGGATTTCCAGGCCGTGGAGGTCGGCCAGCTGGAACAGCTCGACCAGCCGGACCGGGTCCTCGCGAAAGAAGTCGTCGCTCGGAAGCGCCAGCCGGCCGCGGTCGATCTTGAAGCCGTTGAGCTTGCGCGGGCTGCGGAACAGCGTCGTAAGGCCGAAGCGCGAGCCGCGGGCGGCGAACTTCTCGTCGAGATGCGCCAGGAACACCCCGGTCAGGTCCCCCACCACCTTCGCCTGCAGGAAGTAGAAGTGCATGAAGCGCTCGACCTTCGACTTCCCCGGCCGATCCGAATAGCGCATCCGCTCGGCGATCTCGCGCTGGACGTCGAAGGTCAGCCGGTCCTCGGCGCGGCCGGTGATCAGGTGAAGCTGGCACCGCACCGCCCACAGGAAATTCTCGGCCCGCCGGAACTGGCGATATTCGAGCGGCGTGAGCAGCCCGGCTTCGACCAATGCCGCCTGCTCGCCGACATTATAGGCATATTTGCCGATCCAGAAGAGCGTGTGGAGATCGCGCAGGCCGCCTTTGCCCTCCTTGATATTGGGCTCGACCACGTAGCGGCTGTCGCCCATCCTTTTGTGGCGCGCGTTCCGCTCTTCCAGCTTCTGCGCGATGAAGGTGCGCGCGGTATCGGCCTGGACCTCGCTCTTGAAGCGGCGCGCCGCCTCGTCATACAGATCGACGTCACCCCATACGTAACGCGCCTCCAGCAAGGCGGTGCGCACAGTCACATCGGCCTTGGCCTGCCGCACCATCTCGTCGAGCGAGCGCGACGAATGGCCGATCTTCAGCTGCAGGTCCCACAGCGAATAGAGCATCGATTCGATGACCTGCTCGCACCAGCCGCTGACCTTCCAGGGGGTGAGAAAGCCGATGTCGATATCCGAATGCGACGCCATCTCGCCGCGCCCGTAACCGCCGACCGCGATCAGCACCATGCGCTCCGAGGTCGTCGGGTTGGAATTCGGGTGCAGCCGCTCGACGGTGAAGTCCCAGAGCAGGCGCAAAATCTGGTCAGTCAGGAAGGCGCCGGCCGCGGCCATTTCGAGCCCGCGCGACGGATGCTCGATCAGCCGCCTGGCGATCTCGCCATGCCCGGCATCCAGCGCCGTCTTCAACTCGACCGTGGCTGCGCGGCGAAGCGCGGCGGTGTCCCGCGCATCTAGCGCCGCAAGCCGCTCCGCGACCGCACGCCGATCGATCAATGCGCGGCGATTGGGGACGGTATCGAAACGCGAGGACATGCGCGGGAGATAGGGGAGCCTGCGCGCCGATTCCAGCCACTTATCCCTCTCCCGCTTTCGCAGGAGAGGGTGCAGCACCTCAGTCCGGCTTCTTCGCGACCCCGACGAGCGCAGGACGGAGCAGACGATCGCGGATCATATAGCCCGTCTGGATTTCCTGGACGACCGTGCCCGGCTCGGCGTCGGCGGTCGGGATTTCCATCATCGCCTGGTGGCGATTGGGATCGAGCGCCTCGCCGACCGCGACGATCTTCGAAATCCCATGCCGCCCGAACACCGAATCGACTTCGCGGCCCGTCGCTTCGAGGCCCGTCACCAGACCCTTGAGCTTCTCGTCCTCGCGCAACGCCTGCGGGATCGCGGCCAGCGCACGGGTGATATTGTCGGCAACCGACAGCACGTCACGGGCGAAACCGGTCGCGGCATAAGCCCGCGCGTCCTGCGCTTCCTTCTCCGCGCGGCGGCGGACGTTCTGCGTCTCGGCCTGGGCATAGAGCACCGCTGCCTTCGCCTCGGCCAGCTGGGCTTCGAGCGCCGCGACGCGATCGTGATTGGCCACTTCGGGAGCAGCTTCGGCGGTTTCGTCGCGCAAATTGGTATCCGCGTCCTGCACGTCCGTCATCTTCTCTTCGTGTTCCATTAAGTCCCTGTTCGTCTTCAGGCCAATATCCGGGCCAGTGTGGCGGCCGTGAAATCCACCATGGGTACTACCCGCGCATAGTTCAACCGAGTCGGGCCGATCACCCCGACCACGCCGACCACGCGCCCGTCCAACGCACGAACCGGCTTTGCGATCACCGACGAGCCGGACAAGGCGAACAACTTGTTCTCCGAACCGATGAAGATGCGCGTCGCCTCGCCCTCGCGCGCACTGTCGAGCAAGCGGGCAATCTCTTCCTTGCCCTCCAGCTCGTCGAGCAACTGGCGAACGCGATCGAGATCCTCGGTGGCGGCCGCGTCGATCAAATTGGCCTGGCCGCGTACGATCAGCACCGGACGCCGATCGCCATCCTCGCTCCAAACCGCCAGCCCGCGCTCGACCAGCGCAGCGGCCACCGAATCGAGCGCCGCCTTCTGCTGGCCTAACTCGCGCTCGACCCGCGCGCGCGCCTCGCCGAGGGTCAGGCCGTTCACCGTCGCGCTCAGATAGTTCGCCGCCTGCTGCAGCGTCGAAGGGTCCATTCCCGGCGGAAGCTCCACCACGCGATTTTCCACCGAGCCATCGTCGCCGACCAGTACCGCCAGCGCACGATCGTCGCTGAGCGGCACGAAGCCGAACTGGCGAAGCCGCGGCTCGGCCTTGGGGACCAGCACCAGCCCGGCGCACGCCGACAGGCCCGAGAGCGCGGCGGTGGTACTGGCGACCGCATCCTCGATCGGGCCGCCCTGCCCCGCGCGCATCTCGATCGCGGCACGCTCCTCGGCGGACGGCTCGTTCGCCTGCATCATCCCGTCGACGAACAGCCGCAGTCCGGTCTGCGTCGGCATCCGGCCCGCACTTGTATGCGGGGCCGCGAGCAGCCCCGCTTCCTCGAGATCCTGCATCACGTTGCGGATCGAGGCGGGCGAAAGGTTGAGCGCCGACACCTTGGAGATCGTCCGCGACCCCACCGGCGCGCCGGTATCCAGGTAGGATTCGACGACCACCCGAAAGACGTCGCGGGCGCGATTGGTAAGCTCGTGGATCGGCGAGTTGCTCAAGGGCGCGGACCGATCAGTTGCTCGAGAGGAAGCAGATCGGGCGCGTTGCCCAGCGCCGTCGCCATCGCCCGGTTCTTCTCGCGATCGCAGCCATAATAGAAATAGAGCCGCTGCGGCTCGCTGCGCGAGATCGCCCAGCGGATATCGACGCTCGGCATGTCGGTCGGCGCATTCGCGCACAGCGCATTGCCGGGCTGATAGATACGATCCCCGGTCGACGGGCGATAAGGCGAAAGCGCGTCGGCGAAGGCGCGATACTGGCCGGCGCTCAGCGTGAAGGCCCGTTCGCCCGTCACCGCGGTATTGCGGATGCCGGTGAAGACCCCCTTTCCGTCCGCGCCCACGACGATGCGATAGACCGGGCAGGTGCCGTAGCAGGGACCGGTTTCGTAGGTGACGCGCTCCACTGCACCCGCCGGTACCGTGGAAATGCCGTCATAATTCGTCGCACAGCCGGCCAGCAGCGATGCCGCCGCACTCACCCATATCCACTGCTTCGCCATCTGATGCTCCCAAGGATCGCCCGCCGACACTGGCGCGTTCGCCATGCAGCGTCTAGTTGCCCGAGCCAACCTTGCAGGAGACTGAAGCAGATGCGCCCATCCGGCCGCGCCCCCGATCAGATGCGTGAAATCACCATCGAACCCAATTTCACGCGCCATGCCGAGGGATCCGTCCTGATCGGCTTCGGCGACACCCGCGTGCTCGTGACCGCGAGCATCGAGGAGCGGATTCCGCCCTGGCTGCGCGGCAAGGGCGAAGGCTGGGTCACCGCCGAATATGGCATGCTCCCCCGCGCCACCCATACGCGCAGCGCGCGCGAAGCGGCCAAGGGCAAGCAATCGGGCCGCACCCAGGAAATCCAGCGGCTGATCGGCCGCTCGTTGCGCGCCGTTACCGATCTCAAGCTGCTCGGCGAGCGCCAGATCACGCTCGATTGCGACGTGATCCAGGCCGATGGCGGCACCCGCACTGCGGCGATCAGCGGCGCCTGGGTCGCGCTGCGACTCGCCACCAACAAGCTGATTGCCGACGGGCTGCTCGAAAAGGATCCGATCCTGACTCAGGTCGCGGCGGTAAGCTGCGGCATCTATCAGGGCAATCCGGTGCTCGACCTCGACTATGACGAGGATTCGAATGCCGATGCCGACGCCAATTTCGTGCTGCTCGCCGACGGCAAGATCGCCGAGGCGCAGGCGACCGCCGAGGGCGCGACCTATGATGAAGAGGGCCTGCTGCGGCTGCTCCGCTTGGCCCGCATCGGCTGCACGCGCATCTTCGAGGCGCAGTTGAAGGCCGTCCAGTGAGCGGTCCCGACGAGGGCATCGGCGGCGAGGCGCCCCAGGCGATCCGCAAGCTCCAGCCCGGCAAGCTGGTGATCGCCAGCCACAACCCGGGCAAGGTGCGCGAAATCCGCGCGCTGCTCGCGCCGTTCGGGATCGAACCGGTCTCCGCGGCCGAGCTCGATTTGCCCGAGCCGGAGGAAACCGGCGTCACCTTCATCGCCAATGCCGAGCTGAAAGCGCTGCAAGCGGCCGATCTTTCCGGCCTCCCCGCTCTGTCCGACGATAGCGGCCTATGCGTCGAGGCGCTGGGCAACGAGCCCGGCATCTTCTCCGCGCGCTGGGCGGGCGAGGCCAAGGACTTCGCCGTGGCGATGCAGCGCATCGAGGATCGCCTATCGGCGCTTCCCCCGGGAACCGGACGCGACGCCCATTTCATCTGCGCGCTGGCGCTCGCCTGGCCCGACGGCCATGTCGAATGGTTCGAGGGGCGGGTTGACGGCACCCTGGTCTGGCCGCCTCGGGGCGACAAGGGCTTCGGCTATGATCCGATGTTCGTGCCGCTGGGGCATAGCGAGACGTTTGGCGAGATGAACCCCGATACGAAGCACGCGATGAGCCACCGGGCAAAAGCGTTCGCGCAATTGGTGGACGCTATTTTCTAGCGCGCGAAGGGAGCGGCTCTCCCGTTCGTGCTGAGCTTGTCGAAGCACCGCTCTCTCTCGCGACCGAGTGAGCAGAAGAACGGCCCTTCGACAAGCTCAGGGCGAACGGGGTGAGGTCAGTCTCCGCCCCCCGCCCCGCCCCTCCGCCGCGGTGCCGGCACCGGCACCACGTCCAGCGCCTCCGGCACCAGCGCGAGCGTCTGGATCGCCGCCAGCCCCCATTGCGACGCGCCGTTGGTCGAGACGCCGGGCCATTCGACTATCCCGCCCGGCAGCGTCCGTCGTGGATCGCCCTCAGTCATTCCCATGCCGGCATCGGCCGAATAGAATTCCTCCGCCGCGCGGCGGGCCAGCCCCTCGTCCGACGTCGCCCTGGCGGCATAAGCGGTGAGCCGCGAATGCCCTTGGCGCAAATTCCGACCGCCGCCGGCGGTGCCGAACTGCGCGACGAAGGCTTCGCGCGAAGCATTGTACCAGCGGCAATAATCGAGCCAGGCAGTGCGATAGCGCGGCACGTCGAGCAGCTGGAGCAGCTCGGCGTTGATCTCGACGGCGCCGAACACGGCGTTGAGGTGCGACAGGCTGACCTTGTCGCCCGGACCCAGGAAGCGCCCGCTCTTATAGTCGAACGGCGCGGTGCCCGCGAGCCAGCCGCGCTCGAGCCGGCCGATACTGTCCATCCCCGCGGCGATGCGATCGCGCCATTTGCGATCGCCGGTTCGCTCCCATTCGGTGAGCCAGGCGCCCGCCAGCACCGACCAGGTGGTGCCGAAGCTCATCTGGATCGTGCCCGCGGGCAGCGGCGTCGGATCGCGGCTCGGGACTTTCCGCCCGATCTCGACGGTCTTCAGCGCCTCCTCGGAGGTTGAAAGCGCGCGCATCAGATCGCCCACCCGCTCGTCCGCGGTCAGATAGTAAAAGATGCGGCGATAGGAGACGTTGCTGACCCGCGGTTGCTTCGAGCTGTCGCTCCAATGCTGGACGCCGTGGCGGGTGCCGAGGCCGGCGAAGCGCCCGGCATGATGGACGTCGACCTCGCCGGTATGCCGGGTCATCGCCTCGGCGAGCCGGAAGGTCTTGGCGTCGCCCGAGCGCAGCGCCGCATACCAGAGCCAAAGATCGGGCGAGAGTTCGCTGTTCGCCCAGGCGAAGCCGCCGATATCATATTTCCATTCGTGGCGATCGGCATCGTAACTGTGCATCACGTCGCCATGATCCCAGAAGCCATACCAGCCGCGGCGATCGACTTCGCCGTCATAGAAATCGATCAGCCGACCGAGCTGGTCCTCGATCCGCGCACGCTGCGGAGTCGAGCGATCGGGCAAGCCCCAGTCGCCGAACACCCCGGCGGCGTGGAGCGTGGCGGGCTCGGCCATCAGCTGCGGCGGGGTGACGGCGCTGCGCGCCATCGCCTGAAGCAGCGGCGTCTGGGGGGTGGCGTCGAGCGCCCAGAGCATCAGCTCGCTGGTACGGGCGATCCCCAGAGGTTCATCCCAGCCTGGCTCATAATCCTCATAGGTGATCTGGAGGCCTTCATTCTGCGCGGCGAAGGTCTCCATGCCCATCGTGCCGTGATAGGGGCGCAGGTCCATCGGCTTGGCGTCGGGCGACCAGAGCCAGGCGGTGAGGCTCGCGGTCTCGCCGGTGGCACCACGAATGTCGATCTGGCCAGGGTGGCGCTGCCAGAAATAGCGGGCGGCGATCGCCGCGCCGCCCTGCGGCGAGCCGACATAGCCGAAGCCCAGCGCGCGCTTGCCCTCGGTCGCATCGATCCAGCCATGGCCGGCGCCGGTGCGCTTGGTGAGGGTGAAGCCGTTAGCCGAAAGCTGCGACAGGCTGAAATCGGACCAGGGCGGGATGCGTTCGAGCAACGCCCCCACCGGCGCAGCCATCTCGGCCACCGGCGGCACCGCCTTGCCCGCCACCTGCGCCTCGCGGAAGGCGGTGCCGGGATCGCGCCGCAGCCCGGTTAGCGGGCGCACCGCTTCGGCGAACATCGCGTCGCTGCCGGTCGCGAGGCGGATATGGCGATCGTGCAGCGCGCCGCGCATCGGCACGTCGGTCGCGATCCCCAGCCCCGAGACGAAATCGGCCTTGTCGACGTCGTAGATAAAGCTGTGGACGATCCGCAGCGCATCCGATCCGGCATAGGCATAGAGCCGCACGATGAACGGCATCACGGTCCGCCCGCCGCCCTGATGCTTGCCCTCCAGCCGGATCACCGCGCGCACCGGCCCGCTTTGCTCGACCACCGCTCGCGCGATCGTCCCCGCCAGCGGCACCCGCTCGCCATCCTCCGATCCCGCGCGCAATTCGCCCAGCAGCCGCGCGTTGGACAGCAACACCCGCCTGCCGCGCCGCGCCGCGCGCACCGCCGCCGTCCCGCTCCGTCCAATCTCCCATTCCAGCCCGCCCATCCGCACGAAGATCGCGTCCGCAGTCTCACGCACCGAAACCGGCGCCTTCGGCACGGCAGGTCTCCCCGCCCCCACGCTAAGCCGGTCCACCCCGCCTTCGCCGGCCGCTATCGCGTGCGCGGTCCATTTGATCGAGCCATCGGGCCAGTAGGCGGTAGGCCAGCTTTGCGAGGGCACCGCCTCGCCCCCGGCGCGCACCGTCAGCGCCTGCCCCTTGGCAACCGTGCCGCGCGGCCATGCCATGCCGAAGGTCTGCCCGGCATGCGCCTCGGGCGCAGCGCCATCGATCCAGCGCACCGGCGCCTCGAGGATCTTGCCGCGTGATTGCGCACGCACCGTGCCGGCCGTGCCGGATGCCGCCGCGATCAGCGCGCTTTGCAGGATCGTCCGCCGACTGACGCGCATCATAATCTCCTAAGGCTTGGAAATGCGGAGGTTCCGCACGCGGATGTGGCTTTTCGTGGTGCGCAGCGCGAACCAGCCGCGCGTGTAGGGTGCGGGGTCGCGCATCATGAAGATTCGGCGCCCGTCGCGCTCGACGGCAATGTCTTGGCCGTTCGCGATCAGGCGGACCTGCGTCCAGCGATTGGGCACCAGCATGTCGGCCGCTCCGGCAAGATCATGCTCCGGCAGCAGCGGACGATCCCCCGCCCGCCCGGTGTAGCGGCGAAAGCGAGTCGTGCTGTTCCGATTGCCGCCGATGCCGACATAATAGGTCGTCAGATCGTCATAGGTCGCAAAGGCGCCCGAACGCCCCGGATCGAGCACCGATCCCGCCTTAGCCTTGGGGTCGGTGGCCATCCAGAAGGCGTTGAGATCGCTGACCTCGTCATTGGCCCCGCCCTCGGACACCGCCATCGCCTCGAACTCAATGGCTACCGGCCCGGTCAGCTCTTGCTTGTGCCAGAGCGACAACCCGGCGGGCGTATCGATGTCGATGACCTCACCGAACGTCACCCGCGCTGGCTGTTCCGCCTCGATGGTCCAGTCCGCCGACGCGGCGGTGGCGAGCGGCGCGGGCCGCCCAGCGCAGGCCGTGACCGCAAGAAGAAGTGTGGCGCATGCGGTACCGATTGCTCGCTTTGCCTTCCTCCCAGCGTCTCCGCGCATGGATCACATCCCCTATCGCCGGCTCGGTCGGCGCTTGCGACCGCCGAACTTGGTCAGACCAATATCAGCGAGGCTCCCGGAAGGGAAATAAATCCTTGCATGTGAAATCGGATCCCATTTTTCGGGATCGACTGCACTAGCGCAGAGCTGATTGCACCTCGTCAGGGAGTAGAGGAGGCCGACCCTCCCAGGCCCGGCGGGCGGCGCCCCGGGGGCACCTGGTGGACAGGGCTGGATTCGAACCAGCGTACGCTTGCACGGGCAGATTTACAGTCTGCTGCCTTTAACCACTCGGCCACCTGTCCATCGGGCCGCTTATTCAGCGAGCGCGGTCCATTGCCGGGCGCAAGGCGGGCTGTCAACGCCTTGCGCGCCACGCGTGCGCCGCATAGCGTCGGCAACCACTTATTCGACCAGGAGTCTCATGCGCACCGCCACCGCAATCGCCGCCCTCATGCTCGCCGCAACGCCGGTTGTCGCCCAGACGGTCGATCGGACCGAAGTCGCCCGGATCGTCGACGAAGGCACCGCCGACTCCGAAGTGATGCGCATCGCGCAATATCTGACCGACGTGATCGGTCCGCGCCTGACCAACTCGCCGGGCATGCGACGCGCCGAGGATTGGACCGCGGCCAAGTTCCGCGAATGGGGCTTGAGCAACGTCCACAAGGAGGGCTTCGAATTCGGCCGTGGCTGGGAATCGGAAGGGGCCTTCATGCGGCTGATCGAACCGCGCGCGATTCCGCTCACTATCGCCCCGATCACCTGGACGCCGGGCACCGCCGGGACCATGCGCGCGCCGATCGTGCTCGCCGCGCTGACCGATCCCGGCGCGCTGGCGCAGTATAAGGGCAAGCTCGCCCGCAAGATCGTCCTCGTCTCCGATCCCGAGGAGCCCAAGGATGCGGACACCGTCCCTTTCCGCCGCTGGACCGATGCGGAACTCGCCAAGTTCGATACGTTCGAGATGCCCGCCAATCGCCCGCGCCCGCCCAGCGCCGGCCGCACCTTCGCGCAGATTCGCGACGATTTCCTGAAGGCCGAGGGTGCCGTCGCTTATGCCACCATGTCGGGCCGCCCGGGCAAGATCGTCCACGGTTCGGGCTCGCGCTTCGGCGTGGGCGACACCCCGCCGCTCCCCGGCTTCGAGATCGCGCAGGAGGATTATCGCCGGCTCGCGCGGCTTTCCAAGATGGGCGCAGCGCCGGTCGTCGAATTCGCCAGCGCCGTCCGCTTCGACGATAGCGACACCCAGGGCTACAATATCATCGGCGACATCGCCGGCAGCGATTCGCGTGCAGGCTATGTGATGGCCGGCGCCCATCTCGACAGCTGGGCGGCCGGCGACGGCGCCGCGGACAATGCCGCCGGCGTCGCAATGGTGATGGAGGCCGCGCGCATCATCCGCGCGTTGGGCATCAAGCCGAAGCGGACGATCCGCTTCGCTTTGTGGTCGGGAGAGGAGCAGGGCCTGTTCGGCTCGCTCAATTATGTCGAGCGCCATCTCGCCGCCCGTCCGGTCGAGGAAGGGATCACCGGTTTGGCGCGCTTCTATGGCTGGACCCGCGGCTGGCCGATCACGCCCAAGCCCGATCATGCGCGCCTCGCCGCCTATTTCAACATCGACAACGGCTCGGGCCGGATCCGCGGCATCAACACGCAGAACAATTCGGCGGTGGTGCCGATCTTCAAGGAATGGCTGGCGCCGTTCGAATCGATGGGGGCGACCCAGGTCGCGATCCGCAAGGTCGGCGGCACCGATCATATGTTCTTCGACGCGGTGGGCATTCCCGCCTTCCAGTTCATCCAGGATCCGCTCGATTATGGTTCGCTGCGGCACCACACCAATCTCGACACGTTCGACGCGCTGAGGGCCGACGACATGCGCCAGGGCGCGATCATCCTGGCAGCGTTCCTGGTCAATGCCGCTAATTCGGATCGCCCGTTGCCGCGGGTGCCGATGCCGACCGAGCCCAAACCGTCCGACGGCCTCTATCCCTACACCGCTCCGGCCGCGAACTGATGGCACGCAAAGGCCATCGCCCGAGTAAGGCACCCTCGTCGCACCCGCGTTTCTATGGGCGCCACGCAGTGCTCGCCGCGCTCGCCAATCCCGAGCGGACCGTCCGGAAAATCTGGGGCACGCGCGAGGCGCTGGCCGCGCTCGATATCCCGCCGACGATCCAGATCACCTTTGCCGAGGTCGCCGATCTGGCCCGGCTGGTGCCTGGCGATGCGCCGCACCAGGGGTTGGTCGCCGAAGTCGATCCGCTCGAGGAAATCTGGCTGGGCGACCTGCTCGAGCAGGGCAAGGGCGACCGGCGGCCGCTGGTGATCCTCGATCAGGTCACCGATCCGCACAATGTCGGCGCGGTGCTGCGTTCCGCCGCGGCGTTCGACGCGCTTGGCATCATCACCCAGGACCGCCACGCGCCGCCCGAATCGGGCTCGCTGGCGCGCTCCGCCTCGGGCACGCTAGAGACGGTGCCCTGGGTCCGCGTGGTCAATCTGGCGCGCGCGCTCGATGAGATTGCCGAGGTGGGCTTCTGGCGGATCGGTCTCACCGGCCACGCCGAAAGCACGCTGGGCGAAGTGATGGGCGAAGGCCGGATCGCGCTGGTCCTCGGCGCCGAGGGCGAGGGCATGCGCCAGAATACCGAGGCGCATTGCGATCAGCTTGCGCGCCTCCCCATCTCGGATAAGGTCGAGAGCCTTAACGTGTCCAATGCCGCGGCCGTCGCGCTTTATGCGATCGCCACCCGCGGCTGAACCTGGGGGGAATGATGCATCTTGGGAAGGCGATCGTCGCTGCGCTGATAGTGCCGCTGTTGCTGACGGCATGCCTGTTCACGCCGGGCAAGTTCCAGTCGACGCTCGACATCCGCGCCGACCGCAGCTTCACCTTCACCTACAAAGGTGAGGTTCTGGCGGTCGACATGAAGGGGTTGATGGGCAAGGCAATGGCGATGGGCATGTCCGAAGCCGCCAAGAAGTCCGCTGGTACGGACGATGCCGACAAGGAAGCCGGAGTCCCCGACCTGGCGCCCACGCCCGAGGAAAAGGCTAAGCGCGACGCCGACTATCGCGAACTGGCGGCGCTGATCGCCAAGGAAGGCGGCTATCGCCAAGTCGAATATCGCGGCGACGGGCTATTCTATGTCGATTACGCGATTTCCGGAAAACTGAGCCACGGCTTCGTATTCCCGTTCAACCCGGACGCCCAGATGATGCTGCCGTTCGTGACGGTCGAACTGCGCGGTAAGGACGGGGTGCGCGTCAAGGCGCCCGGCTTCGCCAAGCAGGACACATCGGGCGGCCTGGGCGCCATGGGTGGCCTCGGCTCGATGGGCGAGGGCATGAGCGACGGCATGGGCAAGGCGATGGGGATGAACACCGACGTCAAGATTGACGGCACCTTCGTGCTCACCACCAACGCCGAAATCGTCAGCCAGAACGAGGAGGCGGGCGCCGCGACCGCTGCGAACGGCAAGAGCATCACCTGGAAGGTCAACGCGCGTACCAAGGATGCGCCGATGGCGACGCTGAAGGTCGCGGGGCTCTAAAGGCCCGCGATCAGTCTTCGGCGGCGATCGTCACGCGCAGACCGTCGAGGTCCGGCGTGAACGGGATCTGGCACGAGAGGCGCGAGCTCGAATCGCGATCCGAGGTGCTTTCGAGCAGATCATCCTCATCCTCGCTCATCGGCGGGAGTTTGGCCGCAAATTCCGGATCGACATGGATATGGCAGGTGGCGCAGCTGCAGCAGCCGCCGCACAAAGCGAGCAATTCATCCAGCCCCGCCTCGCGGATCGCTTCCATCACGCTCAGGCCGTTTCCGCTCATGATCTCGGTTTCTTCCCCTGCGCGGGTCACGACGATAAGCTTGGGCATGCATCTCTCCTCTGTCGGTCGCGTCCATGCCGCCGATGCCCCTTCGTTTCAAGGACGCCGGACATGGGCCTGACCGCCGATCAGCTGCAGCACTCGATCGACGCGCTGGCGAAAGTCGAGCCCGCCTTCGCAGCGGGGCTTCAGCGCGCCGGCTATCCGCCGGAGCGGATTCGCGATCCGGGCTATGAAACGCTGTTGCGCACGATCGTCGGCCAGCAGGTCAGCGTCGCTGCGGCAGCATCGATCTGGAACAAGCTGGCCGGGCTGCTGGGCGACCTGACCGATCCCGCCACGGTCGCCGCCGCAGCGGACGAGACGCTGCGCGCCGCCGGCCTCTCGCGCCAGAAAGCGAGCTACGCGCGCAGCCTGGCCGAGGAGGTCAGCAGCGGACGGCTCGACCTCGCGAGCCTTCCCGCCGACGACGAGGAAGCGATCGCCGCGCTCACCCACATCAAGGGCATCGGCCGCTGGTCGGCGGAAATCTATCTGTTGTTCGCCGAGGGGCGCGCCGACATCTGGCCGGCGGGCGACCTGGCGGTGCAGATCGAGATCGGGCGGATGCTTGGCCTCGCCGAGCGGCCCTCGGAGAAGCAACTCCGCGCGCTGTCGGAGCCGTGGCGCCCGCACCGCGGCGCGGCGGCGATCTTCGCCTGGCACCATTACAAGACCGACATGGATGTGATCTAGCCGGCAGCATCCAGCCCGATGGCGATCGCCCCCAGCGGCCCGGCCATCGCGCCGAGCCCCGGCTCGCCCAGCCGCTGGTCGAGCTGCTCCGCATAGGCCGCGAGCGAGCCGTAGCCGCCGATGCTTTCCGCCAGCCGGGCGCGCAGACGCGGCATCAGCTGTGGGCGCGACGCGAGGACGCCGCCGCCGATCGCGATCCGCTCCGGTGCGGCAGTCACCACGAGATTGTGGAGCAGCCCTGCCAGATCATGCACGAACAGGTCCCACTGCGGACCGTCCTGCGGCAACTGGTCGGCCGGACAGCCGAAGCGTTCGGCGAGCGCCGGCCCGGAGATCAACCCCTCGACGCAGTCGCCGTGGAAGCGACACCAGCCGGGATAGGGGTCCCCGGGCGCGCGGGGCACGCGCATATGCCCGGCCTCGCCGTGCGCCACGCCGTGGACAGGCACCCCGCCGGCGATGAGCCCCACCCCGACGCCGGTGCCGATCGTGATGTAGGCGTGGGTGGCCATCCCCATCGCCGCACCCCAGCGCGCCTCCGCCAGCGCGGCAGCGACGACATCGGTCTGGATCGCGCGCGGCTTTGCATAACGACGCTCCAACCTTCGGACGAGGTCGGTGCCGGTCCAGCCGGGCTTGGTGGTGGCGGTGATCGAGCCGAAATCCGCGGCGCGCGGATCAAGCTCGAGCGGCCCGAAACTGCCGATCCCGATCGCGTCGAACGCCCAGCGATCTAGCACGGCCTCGATCGCGGCGAGCGTCGTCGCCGGATCGGTGGTGGGGATGACGATCTGCTCGCGCACGTCCGTCGGGCCGGTGGCCAGCACCGCCACGCATTTGGTGCCGCCCAGTTCGAGCCCTGCGATCAGCGCTGTGTCCATGACCCTGGACTAGCCCAGCCGCTCGGTCCGGGGAAGCCGGCCGCCTTCAATCGAATTCGACCACCAATCGCTCGGCGAACGCCCCATTCTTGGAAAGCCGACCCTCGGCGCCCGCCGCCCGGCGCAGGTTCGGGCGTACCAGCAGCGGCTTGAGCATCAGATGCAGCGTGGCATGATTGATGTGCCGACCGAAACATTCATGCAGGCCATAGCCGAAATGGATATAGTCGCTCGCCGGACGATCGGGGTCGAAGACGCGTGGGTTCGCAACGCGGCGCGGGTCCATCATCGCCGATGCGAAGGCGGCCAGCACGGTGGCGCCCTTGGGGATCGTGGTGGCATGCCGCGTGCCTTTGGCGATCGTCCAGTCGGTCAGCACTTCGCGCGGCAGGCCCGGCGCGAGCGGATCGAAGCGCATCGCCTCATAGACATAGCGCCGCAGCCGCTCGTCATCGCCGGCGCGCGCGGCAGCCTGCGCTTCGGCGAGTGCGGCGGGACGGCGGAGCAATTGCTCCATCGCCTGCGGCACCACCATCGGCGGTTGCGGGGGGCCGCCGACGATGAAGCCCATCAGCGAGGTGCGGATCTGATCGTCGCTATAGCCCGGCTCGCCCGCCGCCTGCATCGCCAGGCTGCGCGCGAGCACGTCGTCCTTGCCAGGATCGGCGCGGCGACGGTCGATCTCGTCCTGGATATGCGCGCGCAGCGCGGGCGCGATTTCGTCGACATCGGCGCGCAGCTTGGGGTCGTTGCCACCGTCGGCGAACTGGAATTCGAACAATCGCGTCGCCCATACCCGGAGGTCCCCGCCCGCCGGTTCGGGCACGCCCAGATAGTCGCTCAGGACGGTGAAGGTGACGCGGCGCACCAGCGTATCGACGACGTCGATCCGCCCGGGCGCGCGATCGACGATCGTCGCTGCCAGTGCCTCGGTCTGCACCGCCAGCATCGGCAGGTCGGCCGGCAGGACCACCTTGCGCATCGCCGCGACGTCCGCATGATATTGCGGCGTATCGTGCATGCCGAGGAAGAAGGGCTGGCCGCCCATGATGACGTCGAGCTTGGGCTTGTAGACCACCCCGAACGCGGCATCGGTGGCGAAGACTTCGCGAACGTCGTCATAGCGCGAGGTGAGAACCATGCCGCTGAGCTTCGCGACCGGCTTGACGCGCCGCAGCAGGCTGAAGAACCAGGGCATGGCGGCGAACACAAGCCGCTGGATCCACGCCTTGATCCCCTTCGGCCCCGGGCGGAGCACGTCGCGCGAGCTGAGCGCGCTCATAAAGCCGCCAGATACCGCAACGCCGGCATGCTCGGGAGGAAGAAATATTCGCCGCCCGCCATCGAGACGAAGGTGTCGACATGGATGATCCGCCGAATCGGCTCTTCGGGAATCGTGAGATTGCCCTTCGGCCCAAGCAGCGGATCGACTTCGTCATAGAGCGTCGCGAAATTGGGATTGAGCATCCAGGTCTGCTGGACGAACTCGAACTGGCGAGTGATGTCGGTGTTCAGGCAGATGAACAGCAGCCCCCTGTCCTGCCCGTCGTCCTCCAGCGGATCGGCGAGCGTGGTGCCATATTTGCGGCCCCGGCGCAGGATGCGGTGGTTGTTGGCGGCATCGAGCAGCGTCTGCTTGGCCGATGGCGTCGGCGCGAGCCCGTCGCGCGGATTACCGCGGCGGACGTGCGAGCCGAGCGGGCAACCGTGCCCATGCACGTCTCGATCGTAGAAGCCGAAATCATTGTCGGGCTGGCCATATTGGTCGACCGGAAGCACCCCGTCCGGGCACAGCAGATTGCCGTCGACGTCGCGCCCGATCACGCGGCTGGCGAGCCACTTGGCATCGATATGGCCGCAATGTTCGGGATCGCGCTTGCAGATGCGATCGGCCGCTTCCGCCATCGAACGCCAGAAGGCGGCGACGTCCTGCTTGAGCTCGCGCACGGCCATGTAGCTGCCGTCGAGCCCGAGATCGAGAAAGCCCTCGCCGCGCGGGTGGGGGGCGAGGCCAGCCTCGCGGCCGCTTGGCGTATCTGGCACCACGGGGCCGGGCGCGACTTCGTGGTGGCCATTCACATGGCCCATCAATATCTCGCCGAGAGGAACGCCGTTCCAAGCGTCCTTCGGCGCCTCGTCGCCGGCCTTGCCCAGCGTGACGGCGCCCGGCTCGAACGGCGCCGGCTGCGATATTCCGTCGGCGAAGCCGAAATGCTCGCGGGCGATGCCGCGCGCATCCGGGCGCAGATCGAGGTGGAGCCGGTGGACGATCCGGACCTGATGCGGTGCCAGCGCTTCTGTCACTTGCTCGCACCAGGCCTCGGCGCTGGCTTCGTCCTTTTCGTAGAGCAACAGCAGCGCGTGGACGGTAATCGGCGTGGCGATATGATGCTCGCGGAACAGCTGTTCGTCGTCGCCGAATGCGCGCGCCTCCTCCGCGGTGGCGGCGTCGTCCAGCGGGGTGTTGCCGCTCCACTTGGGGCCACCGGGGATGACAGTATCGCACCAGATCCCGTCGCGGCGATCGCCGAGGCGGCGCAGGCGGTCCTCCTGGAACATCCCCTCCTTGAAGGGACGATCGAACGAGGCGAGCGTGTTCGCATCGAGCCCCATCCGGCGCAGACCATCCCAGCCGAAGGCGAGGCAGGCCGCACGCGGATCCTTTTCGTCGGCGTCGGTGATCGGGGCGACTTGCTGCAACGCCCGCAACCAGGCGCCACCGCCCCGCCCCAGCACTCCGTCCCAGCCGAATTCGAGGAACAGCGCGCGTCCGCTCGGCAGCGACGCGAAGCCGCTCACGACCAGCCCCTGGGTCAATTTGTCGTGCGGCGGGGCGAGCCGCCAGCTGGGCGGCCCCTTCTTGCGCGGCGCGCTCACAGGTCGAGGATCCATGCGGCGGCCTCCTTGGGGGTGAGCGTTCGCTTGCGCAGGCCGATGGCGATGCGGAAATTGCGCTCGATCTGATCGGCGGTGAGATCCTTATAGGCCGAATACCAGAAGCGGCTGACGGTCATCGAATGCCGCGCCCACTCCTTGAACTGGCGTCCGTGGCTCGCGCCGTCCTTCACCAGGAAGCGCGTCGGCGGGAAGCCGACGCCACAACTCCAGGCAAGCGTGAGGCCGGCATGCGCCTTCTCGATGAAGTCATCGAGATAGCTTTCCCAGGCCTGGTCGAAGTTCGAGAAGAACATCAGTCGGCTGCCATTGTTGACCCGCGCCCAATGCGCGAAATGGATCGTCCGCATCGAGCCGAGATAGCCTTGCCGCGCGATGATGCGCAGCAGCAGCCCGAGCCCGAAATGCCCGACGCGGATGATGATCGCGCGGAGCATGCCCGGCTTGATCAGCACGACCGAGCCCATGTGGTTCTGGGGGATCCAGTCCTCGCGCCGGGCCATTTCGCGCAGCATGCGCGGATCGACCGGCGGGGCGTCCTGCGCCGAATCGCCACGCTCGAGCGTGCGCAGCCAGAGGATCAGCCCGGCCAGCATGACCGGCAGGCTGAGCAGCCCCCAACCAAGCCAGACGAGCATGCCATACCAAGCGGCATCGAGCGACTGGCCGGCGAGAAGCAGCGCGAGCGGGACCAGGACGGCGGCGGCCACCAAGACGTAGAGCAGCAGGAACAGCACGAGCGGCAGGGCCAGTCGCACGAACAGCTTTAGGAAGCTGAAACTGGTCTGGATCGCCGTTCCCGGGAGGGCAACGCCGATCTTCTTCAGAAGCAGCGCGAAGATCACGAAGCTTACGCCCAAAAGGATCAGATAACGCTCCCAGGGCAACGCCAGGCTGAGGATCAGGCCGGGGATGGTCAGGACCAGAACCGTTCCCAGCACGAAGGCGATCAGGCGAAGCCAATCGCCGATATTCTCGAGCAACGTTATGCGCTGGGGTGCAGGTTGCTCAAGCCAGGGGAAGGCCGGCACGAGCGCCGCGCGGAGGCGGGCGTGGATCTCGACCGGGGACAGCCGGCGATAGGGATTGGGGCCGTCGACATTGGCGGAGACGAGCTCGTCGCGCGACGCCAGAAACAGCTTTCCCTCGGCGAGGATGCGATCGCGCGGCATGCCGCGATTGCCGTGATGATAGACCGACGGTGTCAGTGTCCGCGCTTCGAGATAGGGCGCGATCGGCGCGCGCGCATCGAGCGCGGTGATCGAATCGAACAGCGGTCCATCATTGTCGAGCGGGCGCTTGCAGCAGCGCAGCATCGTGCGGAGATCGGGACCGATCGCCGATTCGAGCTGGTTCCAGAAGGGCCCCGGCCGGCCGTCGAAATTGGCTTCGATGACGAACAGCGGGTCGTAATCGAAGCCGGGGAAGACGCTGAGCGACAGGAAATGAAGCGCGGGCACGAGGTTCAGGAAATCGGCGAAGGGCCCCTTCCCACCCGAGGGATCGCGGCTGCGGCGATCGCGCAGTCCGTCGAGCAGGCCCGATAGATGGTCATAGCTCTCAGGCTTGACTTCAAGCGCCACGGACAAGGTGGTTTGCCGCATGCGTGTCCCCCAAGACACGGCGCACCCCCCTGGCACGCCGCGTGTCGTGCGCCGTTGTCTCACAGTCGATCCGAAATGAATAGAAAAGAAGCGGCTTCCGCCGACAGGCTCGAATAATAGCGAAGGCTCACCCGCACAGTGAGATGCCAGTGCAGATTAAGTCATTGGTAAATAATGATGACCACGCGTTCTTGGGAAGCTCCGTCGGGGCTGCGGGGGAGTGAAATCGCCCGGAACACAGCAGAGTGCCACCCGTTGAGGGGCCGAACCTATATAGAATCAGGAACGCAGATCATGGCCGCAGCCAAAAAGCCCACCAAGACCCGTACGCCCTCGACAAGCGCCAAACCGGCCGCCGGCGCTAAGGCCGGCAGCCGATCAGGCTTGGGCCTCTTCTCGCTGACCGCAATTGCCGGCGTCGCGGCGGCGGGGTTGTTCGGCCTGTTCAAGCTGGGCAAAAATGCGGCCGCCGGGCGCGGCGGGGAACATGTCCCGACCGACCTGATGGGCGACGTCCATCCGGACGGCAGCGCACGCGCGATCGAGGCGTTCCGCCCTGACCCCACCGCGCCGATCCCCGCAAGCGAGCGCGACGCCTTCCGCCCCGCGCTGGCGGGCGCTCAGGCGCCTACGCTGGTTGCCGGTCAAGCGAACGACATCCCGCAGCGGGCCGGCGTGACCCCGGCCTGATTTCCGCCACGGCGATAGACCCCGATCTTAGGCAACGCTATTTTCGGTGCCCCGGGTCCGCGAAGGAGACGATCATGACAACACGTACTGCAACCGCACGCTATGTTGGTTTCGGCAAAGAGGGCAAAGGCCAGATCAGCACCCAGTCCGGAGTGCTCGACGCCACCCCTTATGGCTTCAACACCCGCTTCGGCGATGAGAAGGGCTCAAACCCCGAGGAACTGATTGCCGCGGCGCATGCGAGCTGTTTCACGATGGCACTGAGCTTCGCGCTGGCCAAGGCCGGCTTCAGCGACGGCACGCTGGAGACAAGTGCGGCGGTGAAACTCGAAGCCGAGGGCGACGGATTCACAGTGACCCGATCGGACCTGACGCTGAAGGCCGAGGTGCCGGGGATCGCACCCGACCAATTCGAGGCGCTCGCCGCAGGCGCGAAAGCGAACTGCCCGATTTCCAAGCTGCTCAACGCCGAGATTACGCTCACGCACACACTGGCCTGACAGGGAATTGCGCCATGGCCGAACCAGCTCCCGCCTTTTTGCAGGACGGCGGACCCTCCGTCACGCCCGATCGTTGGCGTAACGAAAATATTCGACAAAGGACTGAATGGTTTATGGGCGAAAGCGCACAATTCGGGGTGTCGCGTCGCGGCGTGTTGGCAGGCGGTGCGGCTTCAGTCGCCGTATCGGCGGTGCCGGCTGCAGCCGCACAGACTGCGCCAATCGGAGCGCCGCCGGCGCTTGCGAAGATGGCCTTCGAGGTGAATGGCAAGCGCGAGACGCTGGAGCTCGACACCCGAACCACGCTGCTCGACGCGCTGCGCGAACATCTGAAACTCACCGGCACCAAGAAGGGCTGCGACCATGGCCAGTGCGGCGCCTGCACCGTGCTGGTCGACGGCGTCCGGATCAACAGCTGCCTTAGCCTGGCGGTGATGCACGAAGGCGACAAGATCACCACGGTGGAGGGTCTTGGCACGCCGGGAGACCTGCATCCGATGCAGGCCGCATTCGTGAAGCATGACGGTTATCAGTGCGGCTATTGCACCCCCGGCCAGATCTGCTCGGCGGTGGCCACGCTCAGCGAGATCAAGGCGGGCATCCCCAGCCATGTCACCGAGGACCTGATGGCGAAGCCGCGCGCGACCAATGACGAGATGCGCGAGCGGATGAGCGGCAATATCTGTCGCTGCGGGGCCTATTCCAACATCCTCGAGGCGATGAACGAAGTCGCGGGAGGCCGCTCGTGAAGGCCTTCACCTACGAACGCGCCGCATCCCCCGCACAGGCGGCAGCCGCAGCCTTGCGCATGCAGGGCGCGCGCTTCATCGCCGGCGGGACCAACCTGCTCGACCTCATGAAGCTGCAGATCGAGACGCCGACCCATCTGATCGACGTCAACGGGCTCGGCCTCGACGACATTTCCAAAACCGAAGAGGGCGGGCTGAGGATCGGCGCGCTGGTGCGCAACACCACCCTCGCCGCGGACAAGACCGTGCGGCGCGACTATGGCGTGCTCAGCCGCGCCTTGCTCTCGGGCGCCAGCGGCCAGCTGCGCAACAAGGCGACGACCGCGGGCAATCTGCTCCAGCGCACCCGCTGCCCCTATTTCTACGACACCAACCAGCCCTGTAACAAGCGCCAGCCGGGCTCGGGCTGTGCGGCGATCGGCGGCTATAGCCGCCAGCTCGCGGTTATCGGCACCAGCGACGCCTGCATCGCCACGCACCCCAGCGACATGGCAGTGGCGATGCGGCTGCTCGACGCGAAAGTGGAAACGGTGAAGGCCGATGGCGCGACCCGCGCGATTCCGATGTCGCAATTCCATCGCCTCCCGGGCGATACGCCGCATATCGACACGGTGCTCGAGCCGGGCGAGCTGATCACCGCGGTGACTCTGCCCAAGCCGATCGGCGGCACCCACATCTATCGCAAGGTGCGTGATCGTGCCTCCTACGCCTTCGCACTCGTCTCGGTCGCGGCCGTGGTCCAGAAGGACGGCAGCGGTCGGGTCGCCGTCGGCGGCATCGCACACAAGCCATGGCGGGTCGAAGCAGCCGAAGCGGAACTGCCGCGCGGCGCGAAGGCGGTCGCCGGATCGCTGCTGGCCGGCGCCAAACCCTCCCACGACAATTCCTTCAAGATCCCGCTTGTCGAGCGCACGCTCGCCGCGGTCATCGCCGAAGCGAAGGGCTGAAACCCATGAAGTTCGACAAACCCGCCGGCACCAATCCGATCGACCAGCTCAAGGTGATCGGCAAGCCGCACGACCGCATCGATGGCCCGCGCAAGACCAGCGGCACCGCGCCTTATGCCTATGAGCATCACGACGCCGTCCCCAACCAGGCCTATGGCCAGATCGTCGGATCGGCGATCGCCAAGGGCCGGATCGCCTCGATCGACCTGAGCGAGGCCAAGGCCGCGCCGGGCGTGCTCGCGATCGTCACCGCCGAAAATGCCGGCAAGCTGGGCAAGGGTGACAACAACACCGCCAAGCTGCTCGGTGGACCCGAGATCGACCATTATCACCAGGCGGTCGCGGTCGTCGTCGCCGAGACGTTCGAGCAGGCGCGCGCCGCCGCGGCACTGGTGCGAGTGGAATATACGCGCGGCAAGGGTCGCTTCGACCTGGCGACCGAGCTCAAATCGGCGCCGCTCAAGGGCGACGACGAGAATGAGCCGGTCGACAAGGTCGGCGACTTCGAAGGCGCGTTCCAGCGCGCTGCGGTGAAGCTCGATGCGACCTACTCCACGCCCGACCAGACGCATGCGATGATGGAGCCGCACGCGACCATTGCAGCGTGGGAAGGCGACCAACTGACGTTGTGGACGTCGAACCAGATGATCGCCTGGGGCGTCGGCGACGTCGCGTTGACGCTCGGCATCCCCAAGGAGAAGGTCAGGCTGATCTCGCCTTATATCGGCGGCGGATTTGGCGGGAAGCTGTTCGTCCGCGCCGATGCGGTGCTGGCGGCGCTGGGCGCGAAGGCGGCCGGCCGTCCGGTCAAGCTCGCGCTCGCGCGGCCGATGATCGCCAACAACACCACCCATCGCCCGGCGACCATCCAGCGCATCCGGATCGGCGCGGGTACCGATGGCAGGATCAGCGCAATCGCGCATGAGAGCGGATCGGGGGATCTGCCCGACGGCGGGCCGGAGACCGCGGTGGCGCAGACCAAGTTGCTGTATGCGGGCGCCAACCGGCTGACTTCGATGCGGCTGGCAGTGCTCGATTTGCCCGAGGGCAATGCGATGCGCGCGCCCGGCGAGGCGCCGGGCATGATGGCGCTCGAAGTGGCGATGGACGAGATGGCCGAGAAGCTCGGCATGGATCCGGTCGAGTTCCGCATCGTCAACGATACTCAGGTCGATCCCGAGAAGCCCGACCGCCCCTTCTCGCAGCGCAACATGATCCAATGCCTGCGCACCGGCGCGGATCGCTTCGGCTGGAGCAAGCGCAGCGCCAGGCCGGCGCAGCGCCGCGACGGCAAATGGCTGGTCGGCATGGGCATGGCGGTCGGCTTCCGCAACAATCTGTTGATGAAGTCGGCGGCGCGGGTGCGGCTGGATGCCAAGGGCATCGTCACGGTCGAGACCGACATGACCGACATCGGCACCGGCAGCTATACGATCCTCGCCCAGACCGCGGCGGAGACGATGGGGCTCGATCTCGACCAGATCGTCGTGACGCTCGGCGATTCGAGCTTCCCGGCCTCGGCCGGATCGGGCGGGCAATGGGGCGCCAACAATTCGACCGCCGGCGTCTATGCGGCATGCATGAAGCTGCGCGAAGCGGTCGCGCAGAAGCTTGGTTTCAACACCGGCGAAGTCGAATTTGCCGACGGCAAGGTCCGCGCCGGCAATCGCAGCGTCAAGCTGGCGGAGGCGGCCAAGGACGGCCCGGTCATTGCCGAGGATCACATCGAATATGGCGATCTCGACAAGAAGTATCAGCAATCGACCTTTGCCGGCCACTTTGTCGAGGCTGCAGTCGACGCCTATACCGGCGAAGTCCGGATCCGGCGCATGCTGGCGGTCTGTTCGGCCGGCCGCATGCTCAATCCCAAGTCGGCGCGCAGCCAGGTGATCGGCGCGATGACGATGGGCGTCGGCGCGGCGCTGATGGAAGAGCTCGCGGTCGACAAGCGCTTCGGCTTCTTCGTCAATCACGATCTCGCCGGATATGAAGTGCCGGTCCATGCCGACATTCCGCACCAGGAAGTCATCTTCCTCGACGAGGTCGATCCGATCTCTTCGCCGATGAAGGCCAAGGGTGTCGGCGAGCTGGGCCTGTGCGGCGTAGGCGCGGCGATTGCCAACGCGATCTACAACGCCACCGGGGTGCGCGTGCGCGATTATCCGATCACCTTGGACAAGCACCTGGAACGACTGCCGGCGGTGGCCTGAGGAACCGCCGCGGCCTTGCGGTCAGCGACAGTCCGTCGTCAGATAATGGTCCAGGATCTTGCGGGCGCTCAGGATATGCTTGGCGAAGACCGTCGCGCCCGGCAGGGGATCGCCAAGCGTCGCTAGCGCCTCGCGGCTTAGCCGGTAGGAGCGGCAGGAGACCGCCGTCTCCCCCTTGAAGCCGTGATACTGGCCCTCGCATAAGCGCGCCAACCCGACCATCGTTTGCCGGAGATATTCGGCGGTGGTAAGCAAGGTACAGGTCTTCGCAAGCGCATCGATCTGCGCAGCCCTCATCGGGTCGTCGGCCTTCATGTCCATCAGCGCAACAATCTCGTCGGTCATGATGCGGAGCAGATCCTCGAAGGCGCTGTTCTTCGCCTCGAGCATCGCGTCCTCCGGAGCCGCGGCGGAAGTGGCCGCAGGGCCTCCACCGAAACACAACTCGCGCGGATCGAGGCCGATCAGGCTCTCATAGTCCACCCGCTGCCACCAGTCGCAGGCGAGCTGCTTGTTGCCGCGGCTGGCCGCGAATGCACGGTTGACCAGCGCGCGGCGGAGCGAGCCCTCGCTGAACACCCTGTTGATCGCAGTGCCGGTTTTGCCAACCCGCTGGCCGACCGAGCGGATCCCTCCCGCCTGCCACCCGGCTTCCGCAACGAGTTCGGTCGCCGCCTGAAGATAGGTCTCGCGCAGACCTGCCCAATGATCGTCGGTGTATCGCGGCATAGGACCAGTATAGTGTGGATTACACCCGTCATCCATCTCTATTCATCTCGGTGAGAAGCGCCTCCCACTCCGCGGCGAGCATGGCTCGGGTGAGATGGACGAAAGGCCCAAAGGTGCCTGCCAAGGTTCTGACCGGATAGAGAACATGGATATGCGGCTTGTGCGCCCGAGCGGCGAGCGCTGGCACATGGTGCACCATGACGGCGGCTAGATCGCGTGCGTTGAAGCTGGCGCGAACCCAGGCGCGCGCCAGTTCCCACTGACGGTGGAAGGCAAGGCCGTGGTCGAACCGAACTGTGGCGATGCCGAGCAAATAGGCCTCGAGCCAGAAGTCACGGCCACCAGGCGAGTAGCGCTCGAAGCTGGACAGCCATCCCGACAGCTCGTCGCGCATGTGGAGCATACCGTTTGGGTTGCTCGCGAGCAGCTCGCACATCGACTCTGGTGTAGCATCTTGCACCAGGAGGCGGCGGCGAACCGGATCGTCCGGGAGCTCTGCTGCGGCCGGGATGCTGGGCGTCGAACTGCCGTCCCGCGTGGCAGCTTTGACGGCCTCCTGCCACCGGTTCCGCTCGGCCTTGGCGCGCTCGGCGACTGCCTGATGCGCGACCAGCTCCAGCTTGTGTGCTTCGGCATATTCGAGCTCGATCGCGCGTAGCGGTGCCACGACGGCATCTATAGCCGGGGACTTGTTCGACGAAGGATCACCGACCAGCGCTATCCAGAGCACAGGAGGATCGCGCCACAAGGGCGCGGACTCGAATGGCTGCACTCGCCGCTTGCTGCCAATGAGCGAGGCTGCAACGGCAAGCAGGCTGCACCCGACGTAATCGACAGGGGCGCCGGTTCCCTCGGCCAGGTCCGCCACGAGCGGCCAGAGATCACCGAACACCGCTCGTGACATGGACACGGGAGCTGTGCGCCCGCCCACCAGCACAGACATGTCTGGTGTCGCCCACAGCCCTGATGAGGGCGTAAATTCAGGCGTCGCGTCGAGGCGCTCTTGAAAGGAGCCAACATGCATCACTGCCGAGCGCCCGTGAGTTCGGCGTTGAAGTCCTTGTAGCCAGGTGCCGGACGCAGGATCCTGACGCGGCGACCTGAGGCGTGGAACACCTCCGCAGCCTTTTGCGCCGCTCGCTCGCCTGACTCGTCATTGTCGGCGCCGATCACGACGGCCTCAACGATATCCGGCAGCTTCATTGCCGACAGCATCCCCGCCCCCGCGGCAACCCACACGGGTCGTCCAAGCTTCTGCAGCAGGGTAAGTCCGTCCTCCAGGCCCTCGGACACGAGCAGCGACCGCTCAGCGCATCCGAGCCGAATTGCGCCGCCGAGCACGCGGCCTAGGGAAAACTTGGCTTTGCCTCCCGGCAGCGGCGCCTTGCCGATCGGATCGGTCGCGAGGAAGGTCCGCTGAACTCCGCAGACATCACCACTGATCGTGGACACACCCGCCACCAGCGCCGGCATGGGTGCGCGACGGCCAAGCGGCAGCCGCGCGAAGCGAATGGCCTCTGGCAAGTCGATGGTGATTCCGCGGGAGCGCAGGTAAGTATCTGCCAGTGTGCCGCCCGCCGCGGCTGCCCCTGCCCACAGCGAGGCGGCTTCTTCAGCTCGGTCCTCGGGCTGCCGCCCGCTAGCTGCTGGCATGTCGGCCGCACACGGCAACTCGCCATCACCAAGCATTTGCAGGGCCTCGGGCAGCCGCACACGGTGCAGGCGCATGACGAAGTCCAGCACGTCTCCCTCTGCGCCACAGCCGAAGCACATGAATCGGCGGTCACCAGCGTAAATGGTGAAGCTGGGCGTCCGGTCGGCATGGAAGGGGCAGCACGCCTTCCACTCGCGGCCGGCACGGATTAGCTTCAGCGATGCCGCAGCGATGCTGGCCAGGGACACGCGATCGCGAATCTTGTCGCATTGTTCCCGAAGTGACGGTTCCGCCCTCGTCACGGCTGAGCGATTGCGCTGGTGCTGTCACGGACGTTCGCCGCCTCGAACTCTTCGATATCGTCCAGCCGGTAAACGACCCGACCGCCGATCTTCAGGTGACGAGGCCCCTGCCCCAGCCACCGCCAGCGCTCGAGTGTGCGCGGGCTCAGTTTCCAGCGTCGGGCCAGTTCACATTGGTGCAGGTGGGTAAGCATTTCCAAACTCCTCGCAGTGTTGAGCAATGCAGCGAGGATGGAAGCATGTTGACGTCTGAAACATGGGGGGAAAGATACCCCCTACCTTTTAAATCCCGGAGCTTTCTCGGGCGGACGGCCGCCGTACGTGAACCCATCCGGGATCTGTCCCGCCTTCCTAAGGGTATCCCAAACTTCTTCGAAGAGATTCCGGCTGATGTGATTGGAAACCGCTGATCTCAGCTCCAGGAACAGATCGTCCTTTTTCACCGGCCCAACCCTCGTTTCGAATTGCTCTCTCAGGAACACGCCGACGGCCCTTCTGAGCGTGCCAGGAGTCTCTTCAGACGCGTCAGTGCTCGCCTTGCGTGGCCGCACGGTCACATGAGCAATTTCAACAGTGCCACCCGCAACGAAGACCTCGTCGCGCCAGAAGCGACATTCCAGCACTCGCCACAGTTCAGGCTGAATGTCGGTAATTTCGTGAGTGCCCTTGGGCAGTCCCCGAGCTCGCCATTGCCCTGAGATCAGGATCTGTCTCGCCCGCAGCCAAAGCTGCTCCTCAAGCTCGCCCAATCGATCGTAGTGATGAGCGTGTGGATCCGGAGCACCCAGGATCAAGAGGCGCGGCCGCGGTGTGAGGGGTCTGAGACTCGCCAACTCGATGCGCTCCTCCGACGTCGCAACCAGATCGAGGACTTGCGAGAGGGGTACCGGATCCTGCGACGCCAAGCTCGGAATGAGCGCAGACTTTGCAGAAAGCAGCAAGTTCGAAAACTTGAAGCCGCTGCCGACTGCGGCTTGCTCGAAAATGTCGAACTCAAGCGATCGCCAAAGATTAGAGTCGATGGATATCGGATGTGCTCCGCTTTCGGGAGCGAAGCCCTCCGCCGCCCACTCCCCTGCCAAGAGCTTGTGCTTCACCGCCGAGGCAAGGCCGCTCCAGAGCTCTTCAAATCCGTCGAGACGATGAGGCGCACCCGGACCGGAGCCGGCAGCCATACTACTCACCCAGAGGTCCGTCCCGGTTACTTCACCGTAGCGGCAAAAGTCCGTCCACTGTTTCGTTGATGCCACGAAGCGGAACGACTCGGTTAGAGAAAGCCTGTAGAACATTTAGCGAACATAGCACCTCGCAACGGTTGTGCAATTCTGCGCGCTAGCCTCCTTGCGCCTCCGGCACCTTCCGCCTTGTGTGTTTTGGCTCCTATGCGAGCTGGCAGCTTCCAGGTGTCTGCGTCGGGGGATGCTTCCGTTACCGCCGCCGGGCACTCGTGGCAGCTGGCCCCGAACTGGCGGGCATTCCCATTTGCGGAGATTGTAGCGCCGGAAGCGATCCTGAAAGCAGACGGACTGCTTCCGACCCAATAGCGGTCGTTCGGCCGCGATGGCGCGACCGCGAAAAGCCGACATCACGGTGTGGCGACTGACGCCGTTGAGTATGGCGAGACCGTAATCCATCCTAGCGCCGAATAGAGGGCTTGGCCGTCTTCCGTTGCGACGAGTAGTTCCGGAACATTTGGTCGGTGCCGACCGGCATGCAGCGTCAGCATCAGGGCGTGGCCCAGCCCCTTCCGACGATGTGCAGGCTCCGTTACGATTCGGTCATAGATAAAGACGTCATGCGTCTCCACTGCATAACCACTGGCCGCGAGAACTCCTGTTTCGAAGAATATCTGTGCCTCTAGCACCGTGCCGATACGCTTCGTTTTGATCGCATACCCGTCGGGCAGCGGTCTCGCGGTTGGCGCACAGGTTGCCCGCATGAAGTAGCCTGGGGCGTAAAGCTGCCAGCCCGTCGGCAGCACCGCACGCAGTTCGTCGGCCGCCCCGCAGAGTTTCAGAAGGTAGAGCGGCTCGCTGATGGAACGGGCAAGCTCTTCGAGACCGGGTCCCATCCTGGGGAAAACCCATCGGGCAACCTCGGAATCCGAATTTGTATCGACACGAAAGCCGCCACACGCGGGGATCGGCAGAGGCAGCCCGCGCGCGATGGACCGGGCCGAAAGCCAAGCGTTCAAAATCTGCGGGTCAACGCCGTGGTTGCTCATCGTGTCTCGCGAATTGAATGGCCGCTATTCCGACATGGAAGGCACAAAGCGGTCTGGCAACAATCCACCTAGTTTCAGCCGTTCCGGCCCGACGAAGAGTGCGCTGAAAGCGGACAGGCAGGAAGCGACCCAATTGCGGTCATTGCGCTTGAAGGGCGAGGCTGCTCTACTCTTGCGATGTGGGCATTCACGAAGTCGGTACTTTTGGGCACTCTCGCCGCTGCCGCCTTACCGTCAATCTTCACCGTCACGCTAGCGATCGACTCGTTGCCGGAAGGATTGGACGGCGGGGGACGCTTGTTCCCGTCTCTCTGGTTGGCGATCTTACCTATCGTCGTTACGATCCCGATTGTGCTCGGTACTAGCGTCCTTTTCGGGCTGGCGCTTACGGTGCTGCTCAAACGAACCGAACACGAAACAGCGGCCGCATACATGATCAGCGGTGCTGTGTTGGGTTTTGCCGTTCCCTTGGTGATCCTCCTGATCATTGGCGCTCCCGAAGGCCACTGGGTTGCTTTGCTCGGGGCACTCAGCGGAGCCGTCACCGCGCACACATGGTGGCGATCGGCTCGCGAGCCGAACGGCAGCTAACCACCCAATCTCGGACGTTAGGGCGGTCGACGCGTCGCGCCAAAAGCTGCCAGTCGGCAAACGACCCAAGACACGCCGATGAGAAATTGCCAGGAACTGCTTGGAAGTAGCCATGCACAGCTATATCATTGCGGCATCGATCATGACGTACATTGCCGGAGCACCGAATGCCTTGGCCGATCCGAAGCGTGGCGCTGGCTAGCCTGGTCCTGACTAGTTGCGGTAGCCCATTGCGGGCGTCATCAATTACCACGCCGCATCCTGAGAAGGACGGCGCCATCATCGAGTATTTCGAGGAACATCCGGCAGGCAGGGGGCCGTGGCCGACCATCATCCTCCTGCACGGTCACCAAGGTCCGACGCAGCGGATCGGTGGACGGGCGTTCGTTAATTGGGGGGTACTCAGCCACCTCGCCGGGAAAGGCTATCTGGCCGTTTCAGTGTCCCTGCCCGGTTATGGCCGCTCTAGCGGCCCCGACGACTTCGCCGGCCGCTTCGCTCAGCTCGCCGTGCGAGCCGTCATGGCAAAGCTTGCAGCCGATCGTCGCTCAATCCCAGACAAAGTTCTGATTCAGGGTGTCAGTCTGGGCGCGGTGACCGGCGCCCTTGTCGCCGCCGACGATCGACAGCTCGCCGGGCTGGTCCTGATCTCGGGCCTCTACGATCTTCCGGCGTTCTTCGCGCATCCCAAATCGGCTGCAGCGTTGAGCATAAAAGCAGTTGCCGCTGCGCAGACAGGCGGGAGCTCGGAGGCGTTGCTGTCGCGTTCAGCGCTCCCGCTTGCGTCGCACATTCATGCTTCGACGCTGATCCTGAACGGGGCGAAGGACGACCGAACGGATGCGGGGCAGGCAAGACGCTTCGCCGCTGCGATCCAGGCGAATGGCGGGCGTGCCAAGGTCCATATCTACCCGGAATTCGGTCACGAGATTCCCGTCAGGGCACGCGACGCAGAGGTTGCTGCCTTCATCGACGCTACGCTCCGCCCCTAATCCGATCCGGCTTTTAACAGCAAAGAGCGGAGCAAGTGCGGCCTACCGGTTCCGACCCACTGAACGTCTGCTAACCACCCAATCTTGGACATTGAGCCTTGGCCCGCGCTGCGCTGAAAGCGGACGGTCGGCTACCGACCCAGTTCCGGCCATGCCGGCGGCGCTGGCGCACCGGGCCGCTTTCAAGTATCTTGGAATATCCGGGGAGATTGATTTTGCCACATTATTTTTTCGACACGCGCGACAACGACGTGTCGATCCGTGATGACGAAGGTATGGAGCTTCCCGACGTCCAAGCTGCGGCGAAGGCCGCCGCGCGAAGCTTGGTCGAACTTGCGCAGGAAGTGCTTCCCGGCGTCAACGAACATTGTCTCGGAGTGGACGTGCGCGACGATCAGGATCGGGACGTGCTAACCACTGAGCTGACCTATAAGGCGGTGTTTCACTCGGCTACTTCTTCGGTCGCCGAAGGGGGCACGCAATGAAACCCGATCTTCGGCTCTTCGCAGATCGTCTGACTAACCGTTCTCGTCTAAGCGAGGTCGAGGTGAGGGCGGTTCTCGATCTACCGGCTCGCATGTTGAAAGTGGCGGCGCGGAGAGATTTCGTTCGTCTGGGCGAGACCGTCGATCACGTCTCGGTCGTGGCGGAGGGTGTAGTTGCGCGTTTCGGGCAAAATTCGGAAGGGGAGCGGCAGATCAGCGCGTTCCACATCGCCGGTGATGCCCCTGACCTTCACACCGTGGTCGTCCCCAGCGACACAGTTCCGCTTCTAGCGCTTAGCGAGGCTACGATCCTAAGCATCCCGCACACGGCCCTGCGGGTAGTCGCGGCGCGTTATCCTGCTGTTGCCGAAGCGTTCTGGAGGGATTGCTCCATCGATGCGGCGATCACTGCCAACTGGGTTCTGAATGTGGGGCGGCGCGATGCCCAAACGAGGATTGCACACCTTCTGTGCGAGATGGCGGTTCGCTACAACGCCCATGTCGGCGGCGGGGAGGTGTCTTACTCCTTCCCGCTCACCCAATTGCAACTCGCCGACGCGGTCAGTATGACCTCAATCCACGTTAATAGGTCGCTCAGGGCGCTCGCGGAGCAAGGCCTCGTGACGTTCTCGGGGGGGCGCGTGCGAATTCCTGACTGGAAGCGGCTTGTTCATCGCGGAGAGTTCGAGGACGACTACCTTCAAGCTGGCTGGCAGCCGGGAAACCGCTTGCGGATAATGGACTGACACCAAAGTCGGCTTTCCACCCAAATTCGGACATTGGAGCCCTCGACGCGCCGCGCCGAAAGCCGCCGGTCGGCTACGGACCCAGTTCCGGCCATCCCGGCTATTGAATGAGCTGCGAAGGGGGCCGGCGGCAACCAAGTATCGGCCCCTTAGGATCTGGAGAGCCAGGGCGCGGCAACGCGATATTAACGCGGATAATGCGAGGCGATTTGCATGCCGTTACTCGTCCTGGCCTGCACGCTGATCGCCGTGGACGGCGACACGCTACGGTGTGGCCGAGAACTCATTCGCCTAATAGGCATCGATGCGCCTGAATTGCCGGGTCACTGTCAGACAGGTCGCGACTGCGCTCCCGGCGATCCGATTGCGTCGAAGCTGGCACTGGATGCTCTATCGCGTGGCGCGGTGGTGATTGAGCGGGACGGTCGCGACGTCTACGGTCGAACGCTTGCTCGAGTGCGGGTCAATGGGGTGGATCTATCGTGCGCCCAGCTTGCCGGCGGGCACGCAATCTACCGTCCCGATTGGGACCAGTTCGGTTTGGTCGGCAAAGACTGTGGCGTCGCGAAGCCAAACGACGCCGTCCTAGCTTCACCGCGCCCCACAAGCGGCCGTAAAGCTCGTCCAGCGTCCAAAGCTGCAGTGACCGGCTGGAGCTACCGAAATTGCGCTGAGGCTCGCCGTGCCGGCGCGGCCCCGTTGCGGCGTGGAACGCCGGGTTACGGTGTTCACATGGATGGTGACGGTGATGGCATCGCCTGCGAGCCGTTCAGGAGATAGCTTCGCTAAACCTGGCCGGTCCGCTCCCGACCCACCAGCGGCCATGCAATCACGCTCAGCGCGGGCTATGTTTGGGTTCCGACTCAACATGGGAGCAAAGTATGCCCGCTCAGAAGATCACCGTAGCAGCTGAGGTACCCCTTTCGCCGGAGGAGGCATGGCGGGTTCACACCGATCCAAGCGAGATCACTCGGTGGAACTTCGCCAACGATCAATGGCACTGTCCGTCGGCGACGACCGACCTTCAGGTCGGTGGGCTGCACAAGGCGCGGATGGAAGCGAAAGACGGAAGCTTTGGCTTCGACTTCGAGGGCACGTACACTGAAGTTGACGCGCCCCGCGCCTTAACGGTCCTGCTCGGCGATGGGCGGCATAGCCGGACGACCTTTCAGCCGTCCGCTACCGGGACCCTCGTCGAGACCACGTTCGACGCCGAGACGGACAATTCCGTCGAGATGCAGCAGCAGGGTTGGCAAGCCATCCTGTCTAACTATGGGAAGCGGGCGGAAGAGGTGGCAGGGAGCTAAGGTCGTTGCCCACCGTCAACCACAAGCGCACGCTCGCGAACGGCAGAACGCACTGTAATCGGACGGTCGGCTAACCACCCATTTGCGGACATCGGGATGGGCGAAAGCGCTGACTGAGAGCGGACGGACAGGAATCGACCCAATAGCGGACCCTAACCGCGAAGTTATCCAGCGGTCAGTGCGATAGCTTGAAGCTTCGCGCCGGGAATTAGGCTGCATCCTGCCCGCACGGCGCCGCTCGCCGACTGGTGCGACCCGGTGGGGATACGGAAGAAGACCGATTGCTGGGCGAACATAGGCAATCCGCGTGGGCTTACCGGCGCGGCGTTGAACTGCTTCCGAGACGCGTCTGAAACTTGGTTGGCAGCCATGAGGATCGGACGCCCTCCGCCTCTTAACCCAGCGACCGTCAACTGCTCCAGCCGGTTCCGATCCATTTTCGACAAGTCGAAGGTGTAGGTACCATGGACTCGACCGGCTGAGATTGGCATCTTTTCAGCTTGCCGGGCGAACCGACCGGAGCACTGCTCAATCGTTTCAGGGCCACGGTCGCAACTGACCGCCAAGCACGCCGTGAGCGCCAGGGCGGCGACTTTCCGAAATTGCAGCGTAGGCGCTCTGCCTAACCAAGCGGTACCAATGAACGGCGCGACGCGACGCATGCGTTCAAGACGGGCCATCCGGCGGTCTAAACTAGCGTCGGCGGTATCCACGCGTCATACTCCAAACTGTATTGCCATCATAAAACACCTCGGTGTTTTAAGTGCAACGCTGAATCTCGCTCCCTCAGAGCTGCCGGACTGCTGTCCACCCAATCTCTGCCACCCCTTCGCCGATCCGTGGAACCCGAGGCCGCCGGTCGACTGACGATTCAGTTGCGGACATGCGGTTGCGTCGTAGAACAAACGGCAAACCCCGGGTCATTATGCTCCAGTTTGCACGTGCGGCGCGGCCACAGGTTTGGACTCCGGCGATCCACGCTGCCGTAAGAAGATCTACAGGACCACGAGGACTCCGGTGGGGAGGAACTCGCTTTCCAATTCTGGAATGATTCGAACCAGAGCTGCGCATTGCCAAGATACGCAGGTCTACGCGCCCTCTTGCTTCCGCCGTGCTTACACTGTGTAGTCCCGCGATCTCCGCCCGACGCAAAAAAGCCGCCAAGTCATTGACTCAGCGGCTATATTTGGTTGCGGGGACAGGATTTGAACCTGTGACCTTCAGGTTATGAGCCTGACGAGCTACCGGACTGCTCCACCCCGCGACACGGGCCAAAGGCCCTAAAGCTAACGCCCCCGGGACCTTGCGATTCCGGAGGTGATAAGGTGACAAGATGAATGGGTTTTCCTGATTAGCGCGCACACCGGCTGCAATGCCTGGCGACGACCTACTCTTCCATCGCTTAAGCGATAGTACCATCGGCGCTGTCTGGTTTCACGTCCGAGTTCGGGATGGGATCGGGTGGGTCACAGACGCTATGGCCACCAAGCAATGAAGCCGGTGTGACGCGTTTATCAGGTTTTTCAAATCAATGCCGTGCACCGGCTAATACAAACTAAGATGATCATCCGATCAACAAGCAGCTACCAGAGCTGTCATTGATGGTGAGACTCTCAAGCGCGAATAGGACAATTAGTATCGGTTAGCTCCACATGTTACCACGCTTCCACATCCGATCTATCAAGGTCGTGGTCTCCGACCGTCCTATGAAATCTTATCTCGAGGGAGGCTTCCCGCTTAGATGCTTTCAGCGGTTATCCCGTCCATACATAGCTACCCAGCTGCGCTCTTGGCAGAACGACTGGTACACCAGAGGTATGTTCAACCCGGTCCTCTCGTACTAGGGTCAACTCCTCTCAAATTTCGACGCCCACGGCAGATAGGGACCAAACTGTCTCGCGACGTTCTGAACCCAGCTCACGTACCACTTTAATTGGCGAACAGCCAAACCCTTGGGACCTGCTCCAGCCCCAGGATGTGATGAGCCGACATCGAGGTGCCAAACAACCCCGTCGATATGAGCTCTTGGGGGTTATCAGCCTGTTATCCCCGGCGTACCTTTTATCCGTTGAGCGATGGCCCTTCCACGAGGGACCACCGGATCACTATGACCGACTTTCGTCTCTGCTCGACTTGTCAGTCTCGCAGTCAGGCTGGCTTATGCCATTGCACTCTAACAGACGGTTTCCAACCGTCCTGAGCCAACCTTCGCGCGCCTCCGTTACTCTTTAGGAGGCGACCGCCCCAGTCAAACTACCCGCCACAGAGGGTCCCTGATCCAGTTTCATGGATCGAGGTTAGACATCAGAAACAAACAGGGTGGTATTTCACATTGTGGCTCCACACGGGCTGGCGCCCATGCTTCAAAGCCTCCCACCTATTCTACACAGTTTCTTCCTAATGCCACTCTGAAGCTGCAGTAAAGGTGCACGGGGTCTTTCCGTCTAACCGCGGGTACTCCGCATCTTCACGGAGAATTCAATTTCGCTGAGCATGTCCTGGAGACAGTGGGGAAGTCGTTACGCCATTCGTGCAGGTCGGAACTTACCCGACAAGGAATTTCGCTACCTTAGGACCGTTATAGTTACGGCCGCCGTTTACCTGGGCTTCATTTCAGAGCTTGCACCCCTCCACTTAACCTTCAGGCACCGGGCAGGCGTCAGGCCCTATACGTCGTCTTGAAGCCGACTTAGCAGAGCCCTGTGTTTTTGCTAAACAGTCGCTACCCCCTGGCCTGTGCCCCCAACAAGAGCTTGCGCCTATGTTGGGCCTCCTTCTTCCGAAGGTACGGAGGCAATTTGCCGAGTTCCTTCAGGACACTTCTCTCAAGCGCCTTGGTATACTCTACCTGACCACCTGTGTCGGTTTCGGGTACGGTCTATACGGTGGGGCTATTTCCTGGGACCCCTTCGAAGCATGTCCAATCCGATAAGGACATACAACACACGGGATCCGTCACACACCACCAGGCCCACGAATATTAACGTGGTTCCCATCGACTACCCCCTTCGGGCTCGTCTTAGGGGCCGGCTCACCCTGCGCGGATTAGCCTTGCGCAGGAACCCTTGGTCTTTCGGCGAAAGGGCATCTCACCCTTTTTATCGCTACTCATGTCTGCATTCGCACTTCCGATACCTCCACCGTCGGTTACCCTTCGGCTTCGCAGGCTTACGGAACGCTCCGCTACCGCTTGATCGTAAACGATCAAACCCTAAGCTTCGGTGCACGTCTTTAGCCCCGTTACATCTTCGCCGCAGGAACCCTTAATTAGACCAGTGAGCTGTTACGCTTTCTTTAAAGGATGGCTGCTTCTAAGCCAACCTCCTGGTTGTTTTGGGATTCCCACATGCTTTCCCACTTAGACGTGACTTGGGGACCTTAGCTGTAGGTTAGGGCTGTTTCCCTTTTGACGACGGACCTTAGCACCCGCCGTCTGTCTCCCGCATAGTACTCATAGGTATTCGGAGTTTGGTTAGGTTTGGTAGATCTCGCGACCCCCTAGCCCATCCAGTGCTCTACCCCCTATGGTATTCGTGCGAGGCACTACCTCAATAGTTTTCGCGGAGAACCAGCTATTTCCCGGCTTGATTGGCCTT